>JAUYPV010000133.1 GCA_030697555.1 Hyphomonadaceae bacterium | reverse complement strand
TGGTGAGTCGCAACAACTCCTCCGTACCTGCGCCGGGAAAGAACGACCGATCCGGGGCGCGTGGCAACGCGCAACATCCGCGAGCAATCGCGGAACAGGAACTACCCAAGGCGCTGACCCATGCGCCCCGCTCCCTCATTGGAGGGACCGAACGACAGCAACACGGACGGCTTGGCCGGTCCGACAGCGGAGTGTTGCCCGGAAGGACCGCGCGCGATGCAACAGCATGAAATCTCGCTCACATCGCGTCCCGCGCCGTTGCGCACATACCTGAACAGGTTTATCCACCGCGCCATGACGACCTCGCGCCTCCTTCGACTCAACTGGCAAGCAATTCAGCTTGCGCCGGCGCGTCGCAACTAGAGCGACAGGGCCGGCGGCGGAAAGCCGGCGACCCCTCGTCCTCCGACATCTCCGCACTGACACGAAGGACGAGCGGAGAGACAGATGACCACCGCCTCCTTGCCGGCCGAACACGAAGCCCGCAATCGCCTGATCGGCGTGATGCTTGCCGCTGGCGGCGCAGGCCTCTTCTCGCTCAAGGGCGTCGTCATCAAGCTCGCCTTCGCCGAGGGCATTGGCGTCAGCCAGCTCCTCACCTTGCGCATGGCGATGTCGCTGCCAGTCTATCTCGCCATCGGCATTTTTGCCTTCGCCCGCATCGCGCAGAAGCCCGCGCTGAAATACTTCGGCTATGCCGCCGGCCTCGGGATCATGAGCTATTACGTCTCGTCCTGGCTGAACTTCGAGGGCCTGCGCTACGTTTCGGCGCAGCTCGAGCGCCTGATCCTCTACATCTACCCCACCATGGTGGCGCTGCTCTCATTCTTCTTCCTGAAAGAGAGGATCACCCAGCGCCACGTCTTCGCGCTCATCCTCGCCTATGCCGGCGTCGCCATCCTGTTCGGCTCGGAGATCGGCCATCAGGGTCCCAACGCGCTGCTCGGCGGCGGGCTGATCTTTGCTGGCGCGCTGATCTACGCCGTCTACGTCACCGCCTCGAAGCCGGTCATCGCCGCGATGGGCTCGACGCTGTTTACCGCCTTCGCGATGAGCGCCGCCTCCATCGTCTTCCTTGCTCAAAGCGGCGTCGAGATGCTGATCCACACGCCGCCGCCGGTCACCGCGAACGGCCTGTGGCTCAGCCTCGTCCTCGCCATGGTCTGCACCGTCATCCCCAGCTTCATGATCGCCGAAGCCATCGGCCGCATCGGCCCCGGCCCGATGAGCGCCATCGGCGGCGTCGGTCCCGTGGTCGCCGCCTGGGCAGCCGTGATGATCCTGCACGAACCCTTCGGCTGGCCGCACATCGCGGCCATGGTGCTGACCATCCTTGGCGTCTGGCTGCTCGCCAAGCCGCGCATCACGCGCACAGCAGGCGCCCGAACATGGTGATCAGCTCGCGAGCGCGGGCAGGGGGCATTCGCGGACGAGCAGCTTCGCGAACGCAATGGTGGTCTTGTCTTCCAGGAACGGCCCGATCACCTGGACTGACAATGGCAGCCCCGCCTTGTTGACGCCGAGCGGCACGGCGGTCGACGGCAGGTTGGCGACGGTGGCTATCCCCGCCCACGCCAGCTGCGCGCCGAAATTGCTGGACTCGCCGTCCATCATCAGCTCGCGCTTGCGCCAGTCCTGCTCGTCCGAATGCGGGAAGGCCGGCGTGCCGAAAGCCGGCGCCAGCACCACGTCGAAATGCCGGAAGAAATCCGACCACTGCCTGCGGATGCGCAGCTGGTCATCCAGATGCCCCAGCCAGTCATGCGCTGTGATCGGCGCGCGGCCATTGTTCGCCGCCCGCCGCGTCACGATGGTATGGAGCATCGCCTGGTAGGTTCGCCACGACACCGAAAGATCCGGCAGCAGGCTCGACTGTCGCGCCACGCTCGCGCCCGCCTTGGTCAGGTCGTCGGCGAGATCCTCGATCGCCCCGCGAATGTCTGCGTCCGCCATGACAGCCGGGTGCTGGTCGATCACGAACACCCGGAAGCTCGACAGCCGCGCATGCCTCGGCTGCGGCATGACCAGCTTGTTGGCGGGCGATTCCGCATCCGGCCCCGCGATCACATCCAGCACACTGACCAGATCGTCCGCCGACCGCGCGATCGGCCCCAGCACGCTCAAGAGCTGGGGCGCATACTGCATCCCGCCCGGATTGTGCCCGCCCATCGGGATCACGCCATAGCTGGCCTTGTGTCCATAGACCCCGCAGAACGCCGCCGGTATCCGCACCGACCCGCCAATGTCGGACCCGACCTCCAGCGCCGAGAACCCCATCGCAATCGCCGACGCGCTCCCGCCCGAAGACCCACCCGCCGAGTAAGCGAGGTTGTGCGGGTTGTTGGTCCGCCCATAGATCGGATTGGCCGACTGCCAGTCCGCGAGAGCGGGGGGCACATTGGTCTTGCCCAGCACCACCGCCCCCGCCGCCTTCAGCCGCTGCACCGCCAGCGCATCCTCCCGCGCTCGATGCTCGAAGAACTCCGGAAACCCCCAAGTCGTCGGATGCCCGCGAAGATCGAAGCTTTCCTTCACCGTCATCGGAATGCCGAGCAGCGCCCGTGTCTCGCCGCGCGCAATCAGGTTGTCCGCCATCCGCGCTTCGGCCCGCGCTCGCTCGAAATCGCGCACGACGACCGCGTTGATCTTGGGATCCAGCGCCTCGATCCGCGAGATCGACGCGTCGCAAAGCTCAGCCGCGCTGAAGCTCTTCCGCTTCAGGCCGGCGGCAAGTTGGGCCGCGGTGCTTGTCGCAAGCTCACCCTCAAGTCCCATGACCCCACTCTAGCGTCCAAGACCGGACGCGCCAGACGGAGTCTTTGGCGACTTGGCGAATCCCGGTCCGCAACCGCTGTCGCGATTGTGACGTCCGCCTTCGCAGCCGCGGCATGGGTTTTCGGTTGTGGCTTGCCGTGGGGACAGGTTAGAAGCACACTCTATCACTGATAGGCGTCAGCTCCTGCCGGAGAGCGGGGGACGGAAGAACGCCATCGATCGGGGTTATCAAGGGAGAGAGACACACATGACGACGACAACACTGCGGCGGCTGGCGGCCGCCGGGATTCTGGCGGCTGTCGGGGGCAGCGCCTTCGCGCAGCAGCCTGCCGCGAACCCCAACACGCTGCTGGGCACAAACTGCAACGCGCCGCCCGTCTACCACTGCCCGGACACGGCCTGCGAAGGCCCGGTCGTTACCCAGCCCGGCAATACGGTCGAGATGAAGACAAGGCGCACCTACTTCCTCGACTGTCCCGCGGGCTACAAGCCGGGCGACAAGGTGAACCTCGTCCTTTCGCTTCACGGCGGCGGTTCCTACGCCAACTGGCAGCGCAACTACGCGCCCTTCATGGATGTGAAGGACAAGTACAAACTGGTCATCATGACGCCAGGCTCGCCGGTGCGCGCGTGGAGCGCGGCGGATGACGAGTATCTCCACAATATCGTCGACTCGGTCGTCGGCGCAGTCGGCAAGGCGAATGTCGAACGTTTGATCCTCGCTGGCCACAGCCAGGGCGGGGCGACGTCCACCCGCATCATCTGCACCGACTATTTCAAGGACAAGGTCGACGTTCGCATCTCGCTCTCGGGCGGACGCAACGGGACGACGGTTCCCGCCGGCCGCGGTTTCGGTGCGGGGGGATTGCCGGTGTACCGGCAGGTGCCGGGACAGCCAGCCGCTGCTCCGACAGGACCGGGCACTGCGGCGGGCGGACCACCCGGAGGCGGCGCAGCCGCCGGCGGGCCGCCTGGCGCGGGTGCTGCCTCAGCGTCGAACCCCGCGTGCGATTTTTCCACCATCTACACCGCGGGCGAATATGAGAACGCGCCCGCCGAGGCGTCGCCGATGGCCGAGAGATTCGGCTGCGGACCGCGCAGGAAGGAAGAGGACGTGGTCGATCCCAAGGCCGGCTATGTCTGGGATGCGACGCGCCAGGACCCGGGCACCGATGGATGGGGCCACTATCCTCGTTCGGGCCGGGCGGCGGTCTGGGTCTATCCGGGCTGCAAGGATGGCCGCGTCGTGGCGGATGTCTCGCGCCTTCAGAAGGGCCACACGGAAGGTCTTGAGCCCAACGTCACCGACAAGCTGATCTCGCTCGCGGTTTCGGCCAAGGGCGGTAAGATCAAGAGCGGCGCATGGACGCCGCCTCCGCCGCCTCCACCTCCGCAGGGCCTTGGGGGTCCTCCGGTCGCCGTCCCGGCGGGTCCAGCGCCGCGTCCGAACTGACCTGACTTGATCGTGACCTGACGGAGCCGGCAGCGGAGCAATCCGCTGCCGGTTGCATTTGGGGGATGACCCGTCGCGCGCTAGTTAGGGGGCAAAGGGAGACGTTTCATGCCGACCATCCGCCCCATTCTTGCGGCCGCAGCGATGCTGATGACCTCCAGCCTGGCCGGGTGCGGCGGCGGATCACCGCTGAGCGGAGACCTCAACCTGGTTGGCACCGAACCGTTCTGGGCGATGCAGATCAAGAAAGTGACCAAGACCGCGAAGTTCAGCCGGCCCGGCTCAAGCGACATCGAGGTCGGCTATCCGGCCGAGACCAAGACGAAGGAGGGTGCAATCATCCTCACCTCATCGTCGCCCGAGGGCGATGTCGTCATGACGCTCACCAAGGCAAAATGCCAGGATGGCATGTCCGACCGCGAATACCCGTGGGACGCCTCGCTTCAGTTCAAGGGCCAGACCTACAAGGGCTGCGCCGGCGCACCCCAGAGTGGAGGCTGACATGCGCATCGCCGCTCTCGCCGTGATCGCCATCGCCGTCAGCTCGGCTTGCACCGCCGAAGTCGGCTCCAGGGCCTGGTGCGACAAAGCCGGCAAGTATAATGCGCAGGAATTGTCGCAACTGACCGAGCAGGAGCAGGATGCGCTGATCAAGTGCGTCGCGGATGCGATCGAAGCGCGGAGCTGATCAGGCCCGCGGGTGTGCTTCGGAATGCACCTGCATCAGGCGCGCGGCATCGACACCGGTATAGATCTGGGTCGTCGACAGACTCGCATGCCCCAGCAGCGCCTGGATAGAGCGCAGGTCGCCGCCATTAGCCAGCAGGTGCGTCGCGAACGAGTGGCGCAGCGCATGCGGCGTCGCTGTTTCCGGCAGGCCCAGCCTGTGGCGCAGGCGCTCCATCAGCCGCTGCACGATCCGAGGATTGAGCGGGCCGCCTTTCAGTCCCCGAAAGATTTGCTCGTCCGGCGCAGCCGGGAAGGGGCACAGCTTGACGTACGCATTCACCGCCTCGCGCACCGGCGTGATCAGCGGCACGAGGCGCACCTTGCGCCCCTTGCCCAGCACGCGCAGCGACTGCGGCGCCGGAGTATCCTTGCCGGTCAGCGCCAGCGCCTCCGAAAGACGAAGTCCCGCGCCATAGAGCAGTGTGAGCACCGCGGCATCCCGCGCCAGCACCCATTCAGGAACATCGTCGCCCTCACCATCACCTGCAATCTCGATGGCTTTCGGCGCCAGCGACTGGGGCAGGGGCCGTGGCAGGCGATGCGGCCGCCGCGGCGTCTCGAACATCATCGCCTTCGCATTGGCGGAATCGAGACGGCGGTCGAGAAACTTGTAGAACGCCCGCAGACTCGACGCCGCCCTCGCGCGAGACGAGGCGGCGAGATTGTCCTCGCTCCGCCGCTTGGCCAGCCAGGCGATCACGTCGTGGCGCGAGAGCCCCTTCAGATCCGTCACGTGCGGCTCGCCGCCGAGATGATCGACCAGGAAAGCGATGAAATTGGCGATATCGCGCTGATAGGCCTCGATCGTGTTTTCGGATGCGCGGCGCTCGGTCTCGAGCCAGACCGTGAACTCCTGCAACGCTTCGGTGGCTGTGTGCGCCTTGCCCATGGCCAGACCATCCACCGCCGGAATTAAGACGGTGTTTCCTCAAGCCGGACTTCAGGAATCCCACTAGTTTGGCCAGTTTAGCAGGTGTAAATGCAATGCCTCGCGGGTGTTCGAGGGAAAGATCAGGAGACAGCCATGCCGCTTCGTATCGGAGACAAGGCCCCGGATTTCACGGCCGAAACCACAAAGGGAAAGATCAGCTTCCACGAATGGCTGGGCGACTCGTGGGGCGTGCTCTTTTCCCATCCCAAGGATTTCACACCGGTCTGCACAACGGAGCTGGGCGCCCTCGCGAAGCTCGAACCGGAATTCACCAAGCGCAACGCCAAGCTGATCGGCATCTCGGTTGATCCGGTCGAAGACCACTCGCGCTGGCTGCCCGACATCAAGGACGTCACCGGCTTCCTGCCGGGCTATCCGCTGATCGGCGATCATGACCTGCAGGTCGCCAAGCTCTACGACATGCTGCCTGCCGAAGCGGGCGACACCGCGAAGGGCCGCACGGCCGCGACCAACGCCACCGTGCGTACGGTCTACCTCATCGGTCCGGACAAGCTGATCAAGGCGATGCTGGTCTATCCGATGACGTCAGGCCGCAATTTCGACGAGCTGCTGCGTTTGCTGGACTCGATCCAGCTTACGGCGAAACACAAGGTCGCGACGCCGGCCAACTGGAAGCAGGGCGAGGACGTGATCATCGCCGGCTCGGTCTCCGACGAAGACGCGAAGAAACAGTACCCGGCTGGCTGGAAGTCGCCCAAGCCCTATCTTCGAGTAGTGCCACAGCCGAAGGCCTAGGCTTGTCTCAGCCTCCGGCAGCTTGACTACCGGAGGTATACGATGCGCCGGTTTGCGTTTGCCCTTTTTGTGCTGGCCGCCGGCTGCGGCCAGCAGACAACGCCGCCTCCACCCGCTGACGCAGGCCCGCCGGGCGTCGCGACGGCGGCGCCATCAAAGCCCGAAGTGCCGCTCGATGCCGCCATGGGCGCAATTCTTCCAGCCGACAAGGCGCAGACCTTTGCAAGGCAATGCTCGCGCATCTCTCCGGGTCCGATCACCGGCACATGGGCGCCCGGCGCCGCTGCGATCATGGAGCTCGAAGCCAGCCTCGGGGTCGAAATCGAACGGCAGCTCGCCGCAACATCTGCGGCAGGCTCGAAACCGGAAGCCTACTACCGGCAGTACGCAGGCCTTTTGATCGATGGACGGCCTGTCATCTACGTCAACGGCATCGACAAGGACGTTGTCGCGCGCGCGCCCGAGGCGCAGCGGGACTCGTGGAAAACCGAGCCCGCGGTGATCTGCGATGGCGGCACCATCACCTTTGGCGTCGAATACGATCCGGCGACGAAGACATTCTCCAACTTTGCTTTCAACGGGGCCATTTGAGCGCGGTGGAACGATCCCCCTTTCTCGCCGTTTTCTCTTCGCCAGACATGCAAGAGACGGCGCATGAAGCTTCAGCTTGAAAAAATCACATCCAGCCAGAGATGGGCCATCGGCGCGGTGGCGTTAGCCGTGCTCATCGCTTGCAGCCCTCAGGCCCCTGAAGAGCCTGCTCAGCCCAAGCCGTCCGAGCCCACACTGCACACGTCAGGGACGGAGGCGCCGGACACGACTGCCGGCACGACGGCCGCGGAGGCGGCTCAGCTCGTAGCGCCGGGATTCGCGGGCGATTGGGCATCTGCGGAAGCCGAATGCGCTGACCCTGCGAAGATGCTCAAACTCTCAGCCGACCGTATCGAAATGACGCCCTCTGCGCAGAGCTGTTCCGTGAAATCGATCTCGGAGGAACATCCGACCGGCCGCTCGATGATCTACACGATCAGCGCAGACTGCCTGGCCGGAGGCAAAACCTCCGCAGACAATTTCACCCTTAATTTCGGGCCGTCCGACACGGTCATGCAGCTCCAGCTCAACGACCGGCAGCCGATGCGCCTCGTGCGCTGTCCCTGATTGCAAACATCGGGCTTTTCAACCGCTTAAGCCCGGTTGAAGAACAGAGCCGGAACGGCCATTGTCCGGCCCATGCCGACTTCACCCCGAATCGTCTCGGTGCTGCTGCCGCAGCCCCTGCCGGAGCCTTTCGACTACGAACTGCCGGAAGGGCTTGAGGCCCCGCCGGGCAGCTTTGTTGTCGTGCCGCTCGGTCCGCGCGAAGTGATCGGCGTCGTCTGGCGCGAGCGTTCCGTGCCGTCCAACCGCAAGCTCAAGCCCGTCATCGAAGTGATCGCCCCGGCGCCGCCGCTGCCGGAGAACATGCGCACATTCATCGAGCGCGCGGCAAAGTACGTCTGCGCCCCGGCCGGCAATCTGCTCGCCATGTCGATGCGCTCGCGCGAGGCGCTAGAGGAAGCGCCGGTCGAGCTTCTTGTTGTCGCGACCGGCGACAAGCCAGACCGCATGACGCCTGCGCGCGAGAAGGTGCTCGCCGAAGCGGGCGCGCCTCTGTCATCCGCCGATCTTGCGCGCGCGGCGGGCGTATCCTCCGGCGTCGTGAAAGGCCTCGTTGACGCAGGCGCGCTCACTCATGTCGAACGCACGCTCGATCCGCCATTCGCGCTTCCCGACCCCGAACGGCCGCCGCGCGACCTGACGCCCGACCAGCTTGCTGCCGCCGAAGACCTGCGCAAGCTGGTGCGCGAAAAGACCTATCGCGCAGCCCTGCTCGATGGCGTCACGGGGTCGGGCAAGACCGAAGTCTATTTCGAGGCCATCGCCGAAGCCCTGCGGAGCGATCCGGAGGCGCAGGTGCTTGTGCTCCTGCCCGAGATCGCGCTGACGCAGGCGGTGACATCGCGCTTCGAGGACCGCTTCGGCGTTGCGCCGGCGGAATGGCACTCCGCTGCAGGTTCAAAAGCGCGGCGCAGGGTGTGGCGCGAAGTGGCGGCGGGCAGGGCGCGCATCGTCGTCGGCGCGCGTTCGGCGCTGTTCCTGCCTTACCGCAAGCTGCGCCTGATCGTTGTCGATGAGGAGCACGACGGCTCCTACAAACAGGAAGAAGGGGTCATCTATCACGCGCGCGACCTCGCCGTGATGCGCGCGCACATCGAGGCCTGCACCATCGTGCTGGCATCGGCGACGCCCTCGCTCGAAACGCTGCAGAACGCCATCTCGGGCAAGTATTCACACTTGCGCCTCCACGCGCGCCCCGGCGTCTCGCGTCTGCCGGAGATTGCGCTGGCGGACCTGCGTGAACAGCCGCCCGCGACTGGCCAATGGATCGCACCACAGCTTGCAACCGCGATCGAGGAAACCCTGGCGGCGAAAGAACAGGCGCTGCTCTTCCTCAATCGCCGCGGCTATGCGCCGCTCGTCCTCTGCCGGGCGTGCGGCGAGCGGCTGAAGGCGCCGGACACGGATTCCTGGCTCACCGAGCATCGCTATACCGGCAAGCTGATCTGCCATCTCACCGGCTTCACCATGGACAAGCCGCTGGCGTGTCCGCATTGCGGCGCGAAGGGCTCGCTGGCTGGTGTCGGCCCAGGCGTCGAACGCCTGGCCGAAGAGGTCCACACGCGTTTCAAGGGCGCACGCGTCGAGGTTCTGTCGTCCGACACAATCAGTTCGCCTGAAAGCCTTCGCGAACTCATCGCCCGCATGGAAGGCGGCGCGATCGACATCCTCATCGGCACGCAGATCGTGGCCAAGGGCCACAACTTCCCGGCACTGACGCTGGTGGGCGTGGTGGATGCGGATGCGAGCCTGCGCGGCGGCGACCTGCGTGCGGGCGAGCGCACCTTCCAGTTGCTTCTGCAAGTCGCAGGCAGGGCGGGACGGGCCGACAAGCCGGGCCGCGCCATCATTCAGACCTATGCGCCGGAAAGCCCCGCCATTTCGCTGCTCGCGGCCGGGGATCGCGACGCCTTCATGCAGCACGAGATGGACCAGCGAAGGCTCGTCGGATTTCCGCCCTTCGGCCGTCTCGGCGCCGTGATCCTCGCAGCTGGCAGTGCGGAGCAGGCCAACGAAATGGCGGCCGCCTTCGGCCGCGCCCAGCCGAACGCCATCGGTGTGGAGGTATGGGGTCCGGCGCCCGCGCCGATCACCGTGCTGCGCGGCCGCCATCGCCGCCGCTTCCTCGTACGCTCGGACCGCAATGTCGATCTCTCGGCGTTTCTGTCGGCCTGGAAGGAGCGCATCAAGCTTCCCCCCAGTGTTCGTGTCGCCCTCGACGTCGAGCCCTACTCGTTCATGTAAAACAAAAAGCGCAGGCCAACCGGGGGGCTGGGGGCCTGCGCTTCAGAGGCATCACGACGGTCTACCGGCTTCTTGGTCCGGTTTTTAGCCTGGGGGGATAGGCGACCGTCTTGTTCTGTTCAGTTCGTGTGTTCGATCAGCTGATCCTCTTGCCGTTCATCATGGCGAGCTGGATTTCCGAGAAGTCGCCCGGTCCGAGCGTATTGAGCTTCGTCTTGAGCGCCTGGCGCGTGACATCGAGTGCGCCTTGGGCCGAACCTTCGGCCTTGAACGCGCCATCCCAGTCCTGCTTCTTGATCAGCGGGTCCACCTTGGCGAAGAATGCTTTTCCTTTCACATGGACCTCGTCGCAGGCCGACTTGATGGCTGCGTCGACCGCTTTCTCGTCGTACGACATGCGCACTTTCGAGAAGCCGAAATTGTAGCGGCCATTGGTCGGCGCAAGCGCTTCGCCGGCAATCTCGACATTGGCGTCGACGTTCCATGTCGCCAGCGCGCTTTCCATCATCATGTCGCCTTGCTCGTAGCGCCAGCCCGAGCCGAAGCGGGCATAGGTGTCGCGTCCGGGGCAGTAGGCGGCGACCTTCGCATTCACGAAGGCGTCGAATTTTTTCTGCAC
Source organism: Hyphomonadaceae bacterium (assembly GCA_030697555.1). Classification (GTDB taxonomy): domain Bacteria; phylum Pseudomonadota; class Alphaproteobacteria; order Caulobacterales; family Hyphomonadaceae; genus UBA7672. The sequence goes on along the minus strand of JAUYPV010000133.1, from coordinate 51,001 downwards.
GGCGTGGTGCTTGCGGATCACCGGCTCGTACTGGGCCTTGTGGTAGGCCTTGTCCTCAGGCGTCAGAGCACGGTCCTTCGGCGCCGCATCACGCGCGGCCTTTTCGGCCTTCGCCTGCTGCGCCTGCTCGGCCTTGTTGGTTTTGGCTTTCGCCATCGCCATCGAGATCATCTGCTCGCTCATCGGCGCCACGCTCTTCGCCATCTGCTCATAGGCAGCAGCGCGATAGGCGGGATCGACATCGGCGATCGCCATTTCGATGAACTTCTGCTGGTCCGGGCGCAGTTTCGGCGTCTGAGCGTGTGCGTTGGCCGGCGCGAGGAACACGGCGGCGAGGCACACGGCGGCAAGCGGATAGAGGAAGCGCATCTTCGGCGCCGTCGTTTCCTTGGCGACGTCGGCGGAAGGCATGGGCACGAGGTATTTCACGCGGGTGGCGGACATGGGGAGGTTTTTCCTTCTCTTGTTTTTGCCGGCGCCGGATTTTCCGTTGTCGCCGGATAGTCGCGTTGAACTCGGACGCGTCAGCCCTTCGGCATCTGCGGAACGAAGGGGATATGCGGACGGTCGGGCTCGACGCCGGGCGAAAGCGCGGCAGGCGCCACTTCGCCCTTGGGCCCGAGCGCGCGGATATAGGCGTAGATCGCCTTGAGATCCTGGTCGCTCATCGCCATTAGGCTCGGCCACGGCATGGGCGGACGGCCTTGGCCGGCATGCGCCATCTCGAGGAACTGCTCTTCCGTCATGTTCTGGAAGGACAGCCGCAGGTTGGCCGGGTAGCTGACGCCCCACTGGCCGGAGAAGCCGACATCGCCGCCCATCAGCCAGTCCGATTCCGGCATCTCTTTGCCGGTCATCATCAGCTGCTCGACATAGCCGGGTGTGTGGCAGTCATTACAGCCGCCGATCTTCACCAGGTAGCGACCGGCGTCGATCATCGACGCGGCCGAAACCGAGGGTTGGGCGTTGGCCGCCGCGACGGCGGCTGGGGCAGGCGCCGCTGAAACCGGACCGCCGCAGCCAGCCTGCATGGCAAGCATGGCGGCGACCACCAGGAAGGAGGCGTGGGCGAAGATGGAGGCGTTCAGTTTGGTCTTCGGGGAGGAGGCAGACATAGGTTTTTCCTTTCGCCGGCGTGGGCGCCGGTCGCTGTGTTAGGCGTTTCTGCAGTTGAGCCGGGTGTCCCCCAGGCTGGTGTCAGGCCATATGACATCTATGATGTCATCTGTCAAGACTTTATGTCACTATTACTGACAAATAATCCGCATGTGTGTCCTTCAGGCCTTGAGTTTCGCCTGCGCCTCGACGGCGCTGCGCCACCCGTAAAAGGCGGCGTTGACCTCGTCCCATGCCGGCAGCGCTTTCATGTTCGCGATCCAGCGAGAGACGTTCGGCCATGGGCGAAGGTCGAAACCGATCAGCTCTCCGGAGGTGACGAACGCCGAGCCGAGATAGTCGGCGATGGTGATGTCCTGTCCGCACACGAAGGGCTTCGCGCCGATGATCGTGTCGAGCGCGCGCAGCCGTTTGGCGACGCGCGGCTCGTGAATGCGGAGGGCTTGTGTGAAGCCCGGCTCCGGAAGGCGGTAATGGGAAAGAACTCGTGCATAGACAAGGCCGTAGCACAGGTCGCGCATGAGGCCGGTGTTGAACCAGTCCATCATTTCATTCACACGCGCCCGCGCCTTCAGGTCCTTGGGATAGGCGGGGGAGGAAACTAGATCGGCGAGGTATTTTAGGATCGCCGAGCTCTCGGTCAGCACAAACCCGTCATGCTCCAGGACGGGGACGGCCTGGCTCGGGTTGAGGCGGGTAAAAGCTTCGCCACGGTGCTCGTCGCTGAAGAGGTCGACGACGACCATGTCGAGAGGGAGGCCCGCTTCGGCTGCGTACAGGAGTATCGACCTGCAGGTAGTCGAAGCGGGATCATAGTGCAGCCGTATCATGGCGGTTCTTCTGGCGTTTTTCGTAGTCTTCTTATTGGCGGCGTCTTTGACGTCTCGCCTTGTGGGAGTGTGGGTACGCCCCGGATTCAAATCTTCCAATCCGAAGTATTGCAGAGCGATCTGCAAATATGCATAACCCATCCATGTTCGAGTGGAGCGACCTAAGGCATTTTCTCGCCGTAGCCCGCGGTGGGTCCACCCTGGCCGCTGCAAAATTGCTGGCGGTTAATCAAACCACGGTGGCCCGAAGAGTCGCCGCGCTCGAGGAATCGTTGGGAGAACGGCTGTTTGAGCGGGCTGCCGGTGGCTACCGCCTCACCGAGGTGGGGTCTGCGATGGTGCAGAACGCCGAGCGGGTGGAGGCCGAAGTCGAGGCTTTCGGCCGGATGGTGGCGCAGAGAAGCCGCAAGTTGTCGGGCGTCATCCGCTTCACCACCAACGACGTCCTCGCCGACGCATTGCTCAATCCGTGGCTCGGCGACTTCAACCGCCGCTTCCCAGTGGTGCAGCTCGAAACCATCGTCACCGATGAGCGGCTCGATATCTCGCGCGGCGACGCTGACATCGCGCTGCGTGCGGGACGCTCGCCGGTCGTCGGCGACAATCTGGTCGTACGCCGGCTCTGCTCGGGCAAGTGGGGCGTCTATGCCAGCAAGGCTTACGTCGCGGAGAAGGGCAAACCATCGACGCCAGAGCAGCTGGTGGACCATTCCATCATCGGTGGCGCAGGGCAGCTGGCGGACTTCGAGCCCGAGTTCTTCAAGAAGGCGAAGGCCGCTGGTGCCGTGGTGCGCAGCGCCTCCTCCTCCATCCTCAACATCGCGGCGGCGATACGTTCGGGCCTGGGCGTCGGTCCCATCCCCTGCATGCTCGGCGGCCTCGATCCGGAGATGGTCGAATGCTTCCTGTTCGACGAGGCTGACTACGATCTCCTGCTCATCACGCGGGAGGAGATGCGCAGTCTTCCACACGTGAAGGCGTTCAACGACTTCATTGCCTCGCGCACTTCGGCGTTGCGCCACATCATCGAGGGGCGCCAATCTATGAGGTAGGTCCCGCCGAGAGACCGAGGGAGCGCCTCCATGAGCAAGTACCTTCGCCTTCGCCAGATATGCCTTGTCGCGGAGGATCTCGCGCCGGTCGAGAAACAGATCGTCGATGTGCTGGGCCTTGAGGTCTGCTACCGCGATCCCGGCGTCGGCAAATACGGCCTGCACAATGCGCTGTTCGCGATGGGCGGCACTTTCCTCGAAGTGGTCTCGCCCACACGCCCCGACACTGCGGGCGGCCGCTATCTCGAACGGCGCAAGGGAGATGGCGGTTACATGTACATCGTCGACTGCGACGATCTCGAAGCGCGGCGCGAGCATTTCAGGAAGCTCGGCGTGCGTATCGTGCAGGATCTGAAGTCTGGCGATGATGTTTCGACGTCCGAGGCGATCCACCTGCACCCCAAGGATACGGGCGGCTGTCTTCTGTCCGTCGACCGGCATTCGGGGGCCGAGGACGTGACGGGCGGGTATCACTGGGCCGGGCCGAGCTGGCAGGGACATGACCGCTCGAAGACGATGAGCTCGATTGTCGGAGCGGGGCTGCAGTCGGACGATCCTGTGGCGCTTGCCGAGCGGTGGAGCGAACTGCTGCAGTGGCCTGTTGCGCAGGCGAAAGAGGGTGAAGGGTTGGAGATGCAGCTCGACCACGGCTTCGTGCGCTTCGGCCCGATGCGTGACGATCGAGGCGAAGGCCTGCGCGCCGTGCATCTCAAGTGCAAGGACAAGCCGGGTGTTCTGGCGGCGGCAAAGAAGGCTGGCGTTCCGTCTGGCGAGAATTACGTCGATCTCGTCGGCGTGCGCTTCGTTCTGGCGTGAGGAGCAAGGATGACTGTCTACACCGTTGCCCAGCTCAAGTTCACGAATGTCGATGCTTATCGCCGTTACCAGAAAGCGTTCCCCGCCGTGTTCGCGAAGTTCAACGCCAAGGTACTGGCGGCGGATGAGTCTCCCCGCGTGCTGGAGGGAGAGTGGCCGCGCGACAAGGTCGTGATCCTCGAGTTTCCCGATGAGGTCGAAGCCGCGCGGTTCGGAACCTCGCCGGAGTACCGGGAGATCGCGAAGGACCGCGTAGCCGGGGCCGACGCTGTCGTACTGCTGGTAAAAGGCTTTGAGCCGAAGGTGTGATCGCCGTTAGGATCGGCGCCTAACAGGAGGCGCCGATGGTTCGTACGCTCTTTTTCGTTGCAATCGTCCTCTCGCCGCTGCATGCCGTGGCGCAGGCGCCTGGCGCGGAAGTCAAACAGCCCAGGGTCGTGAAGGTCCATGCCGAGCTGAAGACCGGCGCGAAGGTGGAGATTCGCCAGCCGGACATCATCAATGAAAGCCTGTGCGGGTTTGTGATTCCGGAAGGTGCGCCGGCGGACGCGGCTCCGAAGGCTCAGTGCATTCCGAGGGCCGACATTTCGTCGACGCGTGTCGAAGGCGTTGGCGCCGCGCTGGCCGAGTCGATCGATGGTTCGCTGTGCGCTGTGCTGATGCCGCTGTGCCTCGCGAAAGTGTCGGCCGTCCAGAATCGCATCGTCGAGAAGGCGATCGATAAGGCCGGGGCGAAATAGTGTTTTGAGCATTCAGAGCGCCCAGACCCTCGCAGCCTTCACCGGCGCGTTCTCGATTTCGGTCGAAGTCTCGACGGCGTATTCCGCGAGTTGCCTGAACGCATCGCGCGGGAAATAGGTGCGGCCGGGGTCGCCAGCGAACACCGTGATGCCTGCGGCGTGGGCGCGCTGGAGGTAGGTGAGGAAGCGGCGGGCGGGCGTCTGTTCGTAGAACACGTCGGCGGCAAGAATCACGTCGACCGCGGGCAGGTCCGTCTCTAGCAGGTCACCCGCGAGGTATGAGACAGCAACACCGTTCAGCTCCGCATTCACGGCGATGGCTGCCTCGCACATCGGGTCGATGTCGTTGGCGAGCACGTCCGCTGCGCCGCATTTCCCTGCCGCGATGGCGACGAGGCCGGAGCCCGAAGCAATATCCAGCACGCGCCTGCCACGCACGATTTCCGGATGATCGAGGATGTAGTGCGACAGCGCCTGTCCGCCTGCCCAGGGAAAGGCCCAGAAGGGCGGGGCGATGTTGTGCTTGGCGAGGTCCTTCTCCGTCGCCTCCCAGATCGGGGTCAGCTCGTCGGCGGTGAAGATGCTGAGGTTGAGTCCCGGCACGGCCGCGGCCCGCGTGTTGGCGCGGATGAAGGCTTTCCGGCTCGTGAGAGTGGCTTCAGGCATTGCCATGCCTCTGCCCGGAATGCTGCCGAACGCAATGGTATATTTGCCTTTGAGGATTATCTTGCCCGTCCCTTGGGGCTGCGGCCCTGCTGATCGTGAACGAGCATGTCGGCCGTCGTGGACATGGCGAGACTTGGAAGCGAGGCGCGCGGCGCCCGCAGCCGCGCCTATGCGCCCTACTCGAAATTCCGGGTCGGCGCCGCCGTGTTGCTCGACAATGGCGCCGTGGTGCTTGGCTCCAATATCGAGAACGCGAGCTTCGGGCTGACGTGCTGCGCCGAGCGCGTGGCGATCTTTTCTTCGCGGGTCCAGCATCCCTCGGCGAAGATCGTCGCCCTGGCGGTCAGTGCGGGGGACGACAGCCATCCGCATGAGGGGGAGCACACGCGCATGCCTTGCGGCGCCTGCAGGCAGGTGATGGTGGAGTTCATGCCGTCGACCGCGCAGGTGTGGATCGACGGTGTCGGCGCGCAGACGCTGGCCGAGCTTTTGCCGTCGCCGTTCAAGCTCTAGAGTCAATTGCGGTAAGCCATCCCGAGAAATTCGGAGGACGCTGCCAGCGCTTTCGACCGCTTTACCGCTCGGCAAGCCGGTCTCGCCGCTCACCGTCTGCAACAAGATCAACGCCCTGGCCAATGCGCGGCGCAAATTCGTCAACGCACCGGGTTTTTTCGGGCCCGACCGCCGACGCAGGGAACTCCCTGTGCCAGGCGCCGAGCGGCGCGCCGTCGACGAGCAGCCGGTTACCCTTTCCGGCGTCGACGCGCTGCGGATCTGATTTCACTTCCTCTCCACGACCTTGATCGTGTCGGTGGAATTGTCGGTGGCGTAGGGCCAGCCGGCGGTGATGACGAAGCGCTTGATGCCGGAGGCGGCTTCGTGGCGGTTTACGGCCTCGAGGATGTCGTCGAAGCTCTTGGGTTCTTCGGGTTCGAGGTCGGCGGAGACGCCCCAGATGAGGGACAATCTGCGCGCGGTCTGGATCTGCGGCGTCAGCGCGTGGATCGGCTGTTTTGGGCGCGTGGCGGAAACGCGCTGGGCGGATGAGCCGGAGCGGGTGAAGACAACCATTGGACAGTCGAGATCGTCGGCGAGCTTGGAGGCGGCGCGGGCGCAGGCGTCGGCGGTGGTTGGGACAGAGGTCCAGGCAGCGGCCTGGGCGGAGGGATTGGCGTCGCGATCGGCCTCGATGGCGCGGATGATGCGATCCATGATGGCGACGGCTGCGGTGGGATGGCGGCCGACTGCGCTTTCGGCGGAGAGCATCACGGCGTCCGCGCCCTGGTAGACGGCAGTGGCGACGTCGTTGGCTTCGGCGCGCGTCGGCGCGAGCGACTCGACCATCGATTCCAGCATGTGCGTGGCGATGATCACCGGCTTGCCATGCTGGCGCGCGACGCGGACGATGCGGCGCTGGGCGATCGGCACCTGCTCGGGCGAGAGTTCGACGCCGAGATCGCCGCGAGCGACCATCACGCCGTCGGCCTGTTGCACGATGGCTTCGAGCTCGTCCAAGGCGGCGGGCTTTTCGATCTTGGCGATGATCTGGATCGCGTCACCGAACATCTTGCGGGCGAGCGTGATGTCGGCAGCGCGCTGGACGAAGGAGAGCGCGAGATAATCGATGCCCTGCGTCATCGCGAACTTGCCGTCGGCGACGTCCTTCTCGGTGAGGGCGGGGATCGGGATCGGGCGTCCGGGGGCGGCGATGCCTTTGCGGCTGGCGATGCGGCCGGGCGCAACGGGGCGGGCGATGCGGTCGGCGCCGTCCACTTTCACGATGTGCAGCATCATCTTGCCGTCGTCGATCAGCAGCCGGTCGCCGAGCTGGAGGGACGCGATCAGCTCCGGGTGCGGCACGGGGATGACGTCCGGCTCGTCCGATTTCGAGGCAGCGGTGAGGCGCAGTTCGGAACTCATGCGCACGTCGACATGGCCGCCGGGCAGGTCGCCGACGCGGAGCTTGGGGCCCTGCAGGTCTGCGAGGATCGCGATGGGGCGGCCGGTTGCCTTCTCGGCTTCGCGCGCGGCGGCGATGCGGGCGGCGTGTTCGGCGTGCGCGCCGTGGCTGAAGTTGACGCGGAACAGGTCGACGCCGGCGCGCAGCAGCTCTTCCATCTTGAGCGCGCCGTCGCTGGCGGGCCCGAGCGTGGCGAGAATCTTGGTGCGGCGGCGTGTCGACATGGGAGGCCTCGTGCGAATCTCGGGGAGGTTATCGGCCAGTTGGGTGACGGGCGCCACCTCGGGTGGACGACTTCCGGAGCTGAGGTCTATGTGAGCGGTCACTCGCCGATTCCGGTTTCTTGCCCGGAATCAAAAAAATCGTCGTCGTCGTCCACGGCCGATTCCGAAAATCGTCGTCGCCGGGCGCCGATCCGTTGGGCCCTGGCCGGAAGGCGGCTCCGCTCGTCCGTCGTGGACGTGAGGGTGCGATCGCGGCGGAGAGCGCATGAAATGACTTCGTCATGCGCGCATTATCCGCCGGCTCCGGAGGGGTGGGGACAAATTCGCGACAAGTTTTTTCTAGTCGCTTGAGTCTGCTGCGAAGATAGTCGCGACCGCGCGCCGAAATATGCTGGATTGCGGTCAGGGTAGGCCCTGAAATTCCTACGGAGGGGCAGCCGCCGACGTTGCCAGCGCCTCTTGACTCCTCATCCTATGTGGCATACAGTGTATATCGTACACTATGTGGAACACATGCCACTGAGCCCTGATATTATTGAGACTTTGCGACTGGAGCTACGGCGGGGGGCGTTGATCCTGGCGGTGTTGGGGGCGCTGCGGACGGAGAAATACGGTTACACGCTGCGGGCGGAGCTGGCGGAGCAGGGCGTCGAGATCGACGAGGGCGCGCTCTATCCAATGCTGCGGCGGCTGGAGACGCAGGGGCTGCTGACGTCGGAATGGCGCGAGGACGCCAAGCGGCAGAAGCGGTTCTACCGTCTCTCGGCTGATGGCGCCTCGGCGCTCTCACAACTCACCGAAGCATGGCGCGCGATGAACCGCGCGATCGACGGCATCCTGAAGGAGGGTCGCTGATGAACCCTGTCACCCGCTATGTGAAAGAGGTCGAGAAGAACCTGTCCGGCATGCGCCGGATTCAGACCTCGGCGAAGATCTACAAGGTGCTGTCGATCAAGGTCGATGGGCTTGAGGCGAAGCTGGGGCGCGAGCCGACGGACGCCGAGATGGAGGCGCTCCTCGCCGAGTTCGGCGCGCCGGCCGATGTGGCCGCCAGCTATTCCGCGATGGGCGCGCCGATGCATGACCTGGTCGAACGCTATCTTGCAGCCGTACGGCGCCGGTTGCCCGAAAAGCAGGCGAAGGACATCGCCGCCGAACTGCGCGACGGGATCGCGGGCAAGATCGAGGCGAAGGAAGAGGCGCTCGGCCATGCGGCCAGCGCCGATGATGTCGCCGCGATCCTCAAGGAGTTCGGGCATCCGGTGGTCGTCGCCTCGCGCTATTCGGGGCGCGACTACCTGATCGGGCCCAACCTCTATCCCTGGTTCTGGGATGCGCAGCGCGTGGGCGTTGGACTGGTGTTCGCGCTCGTGATGGTCATCACGGCGGTGAAGGCCCTGAAATCAGAGCGCGCCATGGCGATGGTCATCACCGGGATTGGTGGGGCGATCGAGGCGGCGATCTGGATGTTCGGCGTGATCACTGTCGTCTTCATCGTGATGGAGCGCACTAGGACAGATGTCCGTATCGCCCGGGGCTGGAATCCCAAGGCGCTGCCGCAGGACCATATCCGCAAGCCCAGGCCGCTGTTCGACACCCTGTTCGCACTCGCCTTCGATACGATCTTCATCCTGTGGTGGATCAAGGTCGTGGACTTCCCGAACGACATTCCGGGCCGTGGCAATTCGATGGAGCTGCACTTTGCGGAAGCCTGGGCGTCGATGCACACGCCGATCCTGGCGCTGGCGCTGCTGATGGCGGCGGTGCACGTCTCCGATATCGTTCATCCTGCGTGGAGCCGGCTGCGTTCGGCTGTTTCGATCCTCGGCCATGTCGGCGGGATTGCCGTGCTGTGGGTGCTGGGGCGGTCGGGGCCGCTGGTTTCGGTGACTGCGGCGACCGAGGAAAGCACGCGGGCTGCGGAGCTGGCGGGGAGCATCAACGCTGTGTTCGGATATTCGCTCGCCATCGTCGGCCTATTCTGGGCGATCGGCATCGGCGTCGAGGTTTGGCGGCAGGTGAAGGCGATGCGCCCAACATCGCCGCATGCTGGCGTTGCTGCCTGACGTGCGCGGAAGGACGCCTGATGTGACGCGAAATTTATTCGCCGTGCCGCAGGGGCGCCTGATTGTTGACAGTGTCAGAATGCGATAAAAGCGCGTGGAATCGGGATACCAGGGAGTTTCCTACAATGAAAAGGCTGGCGGCTATTGCCCTGCTGGCGAGCGCTTCCGCGCTCGGCATCGCGGCTTGCTCCAACGAACCGGCTGCGAAGCTGGTCGGTACGCAAGTCGACAATTTCCTGCTGGTCGACCAGACCGGCATGGCCCACTCGCTGAAGTACGACACGCAGACGCCTGCGATCGTGCTGGTGAGCCAGGTCAACGGCGATGAAGGATCGCGTGCTGCTGCGAAAGCGCTCGAAGCGCTCGCCGCCAAGCACCCGAACATCGTCTTCAAGATGATCAATTCCAGCCCGACCGATACGCGCGAGACGATCGCGGCCGAGGCCAAAGAGCAGGGCCTCACGCTGCCGGTGCTCGACGACGAGTTCCAGCTCATCGGCGATTCGCTTGGCGTCACCAAGGCCGGTGAAGCCTTCGCGGTCGACACCAAGACCTGGAAGGTCGCGTATCACGGCTCGGTCGACGGCCTCGAAGCAGCCCTCACCGAGATTGCCGCCGGCACGCCGGTGACGAAAGCCCAGACGGCTGTCAAAGGCACGAAGGTCGAGTTCGCCGATCGCGCCAACAAGGCCGAGTTCGCCAAGATCTCCTACGCCAACGACATCGCGCCGATCCTGATGAAGCGTTGCGTCGACTGCCACCAGCCCGGCGGCATCGGCACCTGGCAGATGACGAACTACGAGACCGTCAAAGGCTTCAGCGGCATGATCCGCGAAGCGGTCCGCGTCGACCGCATGCCCCCCTATGACGTCGACCGTCACGTCGGCCAGTTCCAGAATGACGAGAACCTGACCGAAGCCGAGACCAAGACGCTGATCCATTGGATCGAAGCCGGCGCCCCGCGTGGCGAAGGCGATGATCCGCTGGTGGTCGGCGTCACCGCGCGCGCCGAATGGCCGCTCGGCAAGCCGGACCTTGTGGTCGACATCCCGGCCTACACCATCCCGGCCGCGGGCATCGTCGACTACCAGATGCCGGCCGTCGCGAGCCCGCTGAAAGAAGGCCGCTGGCTGAAAGCCACGACCTTCAAGGCGGGACAGCGTCAGGGCGTGCACCACATCCTCGCAGGCTGGATGCCGAAAGTGCCGGCGAACGGCCGCGGCTTCGACTGGAACGTTTCGATGGGCGGCTATGCCGTCGGATCGGAATCGAACTTCGCGCCGGAAAACTGGGCGACCTGGATCCCGGCGGGCGGAGCGATCTCGTTCCAGATGCACTACACGCCGTTCGGCAAGGAAGCGGTCGACAACTCGAAGATCGGCTTCTACTTCGGGCCCGAGCCCGAGCTGGTCAAACGTCAGATCGTGATCGCCGACCCGTCGATCGAGATCCAGCCGAACCAGGCCCGCTGGCACGAAACGGCCTATGTGCAGTTCCCGGCGGCGGTGCAAGTCTACGCGACGCAGATCCACGCGCACTATCGCGGCTATGCCTCGAAGCTTACGGCCTACCTGCCGGACGGCACCGAGAAGCTGCTGGTCAACATGCCGAAGTACGACTTCAACTGGCAGCGTGAGTACATCTTCCAGGACCTGATCGACCTGCCGGCCGGCACCAAACTTGTCGCCGACTACTGGTACGACAACTCGGTCAACAACCAGACGCTTGCGAAAGACACCCTCACCGACCCGACCAAGACGGTTCCGTGGGGCGACCAGTCGTTCGACGAGATGCTGTTCACCGGCGTGCAATTCCGCTGGGTGGATGAAACGGCGAAAGTGCGCCGCGACGACCTGCAGCAACAGCTCGAGCAGAGCCTGATCGTCACGATGGCGGACGACAACCGCGACGGCGAACTGCAGGAAGCTGAGCTGCGGACCAGCGGGGACGAGGTTGGCGAGGTCTACGGGCAGTTCAAGCAGGCCTTCCCGCAGATCGACGCCGACAAGTCCGGCGGCCTCTCCTTCCAGGAGATCGGCGCTGCGATGAAGCAGATGGACGAGCAGGCCCGTGCACAGGGTCGCAATCCGCAAGTGCGCAGCCCGACCTAACAGCCGGCTGACATTCGCAAAACGACTTCCGGCCGGGCCCTCAAGGGTCCGGCCGGTTGCTTTTGGAGCTTGATTTCAAAGGGCCCTGCGCCGCGACGAAACGTCCGTGTTTGCTGGCGAAAATCACGATTTAGTCGTGTTGTCACAACGGGTTCGAGCGTGCTAGCAACCGCCGCGACGGACGGCGCTGCGTCTTGCCGTGTCCATATGGCTGATTTCACGTCATTTTTTGCTTCGATCCCCGCAGCGGATTCGAGGCCTTGGGGCTAGCGATTTGGCGGGTTCATCCACCACGTCTTTGAGTGAAGCTGCACAGCGCTACGCCGCGGCTGTGTTCGACCTGGCGCTCGATTCCGGCGAGGTCGACGTTGTCGACACCGGCCTGATGTCGCTGGCGAAAGTGATCGAGGGCGATGCCACGCTGTCGCGCGTCCTCAAGTCGCCGCTCTACAAGTCCGAAGAGAAGGCGGCCGTGCTCGCCACCCTCGGCGAACGTCTCAAGCTTCCCGAACTCGCGCGCCGCTTCGTCGGCGTCGCCGCCCTCAACCGCAGGGCAGGCGATCTGCCGTCGATGGCCAAGGCATTCGCCGAGAAGGCCGCCAAGCACCGCGGCTCGTCGCGTGTCATCGCCCGTGTGGCGAAGACGATCTCGAACGAGCAGACGCTGCAGCTCGAGTCGGCGGTTTCGAAATCGCTGGGCCGGACGGTGACGGTCGATGTCGAAGTCGATCCCGCACTGATCGGCGGCATGCAACTGAAGATCGGATCGCGGCTCGTCGACGCCTCGATCCGCACCAAACTGAACAATCTGACGAACCTTATGAAGGGGGCCTGAGCCCATGGACATTCGCGCCGGTGAAATCTCCGACATCCTGAAGGCCCAGATCAAGAATTTCGGCTCTGAAGCAGAAGTTTCGGACGTCGGTCAGGTGCTGTCGGTCGGCGACGGCATCGCCCGCGTGCACGGCCTCGACAACTGCCAGGCCGGCGAGATGGTCCAGTTCGAATCCGGCGTTAAGGGCATGGCCCTCAACCTCGAGCGCGACAATGTCGGCGTCGTGATCTTCGGCGACGACCGGAACATCAAGGAAGGCGACAACGTCAAGCGGACGCAGGAGATCGTGGCGGCCCCGGTGGGCAAGGGCCTGCTCGGCCGCGTGGTCGATGCCCTCGGCGAACCTATCGACGGCAAGGGCCCGCTGAAGAATGTGGCCGAGCGCCGCCGCGTGGACGTGAAGGCGCCGGGCATCCTGCCGCGCAAATCCGTGCACGAGCCGATGTCGACCGGCATCAAGGCCATCGACACGCTGGTCCCGATCGGCCGCGGCCAGCGCGAACTGATCATCGGCGACCGCCAGACCGGCAAGACCGCCGTCGCGATCGACACCATCCTCAACCAGAAAGCCATCAACGCCCGCGGCAATGAGAGCGAGAAGCTCTACTGCATCTACGTCTGCATCGGTCAGAAGCGCTCGACCGTCGCCCAGGTCGTGAAGTCGCTCGAAGAGCGCGGCGCGCTGGAATACACCGTCGTCGTCGCCGCCACGGCGTCCGAGCCGGCCCCGCTGCAGTATCTTGCGCCGTTTACCGGCTGCACGATCGGCGAATGGTTCCGCGACAACGGCATGCACGCCCTCATCGTGTACGATGACTTGTCGAAGCAGGCCGTCGCCTATCGCCAGATGTCGCTGCTGCTGCGCCGACCGCCGGGCCGCGAAGCCTATCCGGGCGACGTGTTCTATCTGCACTCTCGCCTGCTTGAGCGGGCTGCCAAACTCAACAAGGACCATGGCTCGGGCTCGCTGACGGCGCTGCCGATCATCGAGACGCAGGCCAACGACGTGTCGGCCTACATCCCGACCAACGTGATCTCGATCACCGACGGCCAGATCTTCCTCGAGACCGATCTGTTCAACTCAGGGATTCGTCCCGCCGTGAACGTCGGCCTCTCGGTCTCGCGCGTCGGCGGTTCGGCCCAGGTGAAATCGACCAAGCAGGTCTCGGGCACGATGAAGTCCGAACTCTCGCAGTATCGCGAGATGGCGGCCTTCGCGAAGTTCGGTTCGGATCTCGACGCCGCGACGCAGCGCCAGCTCAATCGCGGCTCGCGCCTCACCCAGCTCCTCAAGCAGCCGCAATACTCGCCGCTGTCGATGGAAGAGCAGGTCGTGGTGATCTACGCCGGCACGCGCGGCTATCTCGACAAGGTCGCCGTCGACCAAGTCGGCCGCTTCGAGCAGGAACTGCTCCGCGTCGTTCGCGCCGACCAGAAGGCCCTGCTCGAGGATATCCGCAACCAGAAGGATATCACCAAGGCGGGCGCCGGCGGGGCCAAGATCGAGGACACCATCAAGTCGGTGCTCGACAGCTTCACCAAGACCTTCGCGTAACCGGGCAGAGAGAAGGACAGGTCTCCTCCCATGCCCAGCTTGAAGGAATTCCGCCTCCGGATCGCCAGCGTGAAGTCCACGCAGAAGATCACCAAGGCGCTGCAGATGGTGGCTACCGCCAAGCTGAAACGCGCGCAGGAAGCGGCGCAGGCGGCGCGTCCCTACGCCTCGCGGATGGCGGCGGTCATCGCCAACCTCGCAGGCAGCGCAACCCCGGGATCGGGTGGACCGCGGCTGATCACCGGCACGGGCCATGACGAGGTCCACCTGCTGGTGGTGCTCACCTCCGAGCGCGGCCTGTGCGGCGGCTTCAACGCCAATATCGTCAAGCTTGCGCGTGCGGAAATCCGGCGCCTGCGCGAGGCTGGCAAGACGGTGAAGATCCTCACCATCGGCAAGAAGGGCGCGGATGCCCTCAAGCGCCAGTACAGTCAGATGATCGTCGGCCATATCGACCGCAAGTCGGAGCGCCGTGTCACATCGGAAGGCGCCGCCAATGTCGCGCGCGAGATCACGAAGCGGTTCGACAACCTTGAATTCGACGTGGCGACGCTGATATTTGCCCGCTTCAAGAACCTGCTGACGCAGATCCCGACCGCGACGCAGCTGATCCCGGCGAAGGCCCCGGCCGACGCCCCGAAGGTCGACCTGGCTGGCGCGAGCTACATCTACGAGCCCGAAGAGGACGAGATCCTCGAGGCGCTGCTGCCGCGTTATCTGTCGACCGTGATCCTGTCGGCGCTGCTGGAGACCGAAGCCGGATTCCAGGGCGCGCAGATGACCGCTATGGACAACGCCACGCGCAATGCGGGCGACATGATCAAGTCCCTGCAGCTCCGCTACAACCGCGCGCGGCAGGCCCAGATCACCAAGGAACTGATCGAAATCATCTCCGGCGCCTACGCGCTCTAGAGATCCAGACGACGTACACGAGAGGCCACAGATGAGCACGAAAACAGCAACCAACGTGAAGGGCCGCGTCAGCCAGGTGATCGGCGCCGTTGTCGACGTCGATTTCGACGGCGTCTTGCCGAACATCCTCAACGCGCTCGAGACGACGAACAACGGCACGCGCCTTGTTCTGGAAGTCGCGCAGCACCTTGGCGAGAACTCGGTCCGCACCATCGCCATGGACTCGACCGAAGGCCTGACGCGCGGCCACGAAGTCCGCGACACCGGCGACTCGATCCGGGTGCCGGTCGGCGAGAGCACGCTCGGCCGCATCATGAACGTCATCGGTGAGCCGATCGACGAAGCAGGCCCGATCAAGTCGGACCACAAGCGCGGTATCCACCAGCTCGCCCCGTCCTTCGTCGACCAGAAGCCGGTGCCGGAAATCCTGCCGACGGGCATCAAGGTCGTCGACCTGCTGTGCCCCTATGCCAAGGGCGGCAAGGTCGGCCTGTTCGGCGGCGCGGGCGTCGGCAAGACCGTGCTGATCCAGGAGCTGATCAACAATATCGCCAAGGCCTATGGCGGCTATTCCGTGTTCGCCGGCGTCGGCGAGCGCACCCGCGAAGGCAACGACCTCTATCACGAGATGAACGAGTCGGGCGTGAACCAGGAAGGCGGCGGCGGCAAGTCGCGCTGCGCCCTCGTGTTCGGCCAGATGAACGAGCCGCCGGGCGCGCGCGCCCGCGTGGCGCTCACCGGCCTCACGGTGGCGGAACACTTCCGCGACCAGGGCAAGGACATCCTGTTCTTCGTCGACAACATCTTCCGCTTTACCCAGGCCGGTTCGGAAATGTCGGCGCTGCTGGGCCGCATCCCGTCAGCCGTGGGTTACCAGCCGACGCTGGCGACCGACATGGGCGCGCTGCAGGAACGCATCACCTCGACCACCAAGGGCTCGATCACTTCGGTGCAGGCCATCTATGTGCCCGCCGACGACTTGACCGACCCGGCGCCCGCCGCTTCGTTCGCCCACCTTGATGCGCAGACCGTTCTCAACCGCGCCATCTCGGAAAAAGGCATCTACCCCGCCGTGGACCCGCTCGACTCGTCTTCGCGGATTCTCGACGCCAACATCGTCGGCCAGGATCACTACAACGTCGCGCGCGGCGTGCAGGAGCTTCTGCAGAAGTACAAAGGCCTGCAGGACATCATCGCCATCCTCGGCATGGACGAGCTGTCTGAAGTAGACAAACTGGTCGTGGCCCGCGCCCGCAAGATCGAGCGCTTCCTGTCGCAGCCCTTCTTCGTGGCGGCGCAGTTCACCAACCTCGAAGGCCAGTTCGTCGACGTGAAGGACACGGTGCAGGGCTTCAAGGAAATCCTCGAAGGCAAGCACGACGACATTCCCGAGCAGGCCTTCCTGATGTGCGGCAAGATCGACGACGTGATCGCCAAGGCACAGAAAATGGCCGCCGAAGCCGCCTGATCTGACGGACATCGCTGAAATCGAGACAGGTGTGGGATTTGCTCCCGCGCCTGTTTTCGTTGCGGCGAACGAATGGCCTGTTAGGCTCGCCCAGATCCTCGGGAGGCGACGCCCATGCGAATAGCAATGCTTGCGCTGGTTGCGTTGACGGCCGCGGCGCCGGCGAGCGCCCAGCGCGAGGCGATCTCGTCCGCCCTGTCGCCCGAGGCTGCGGCTGCGGCGTTCACTGATGCGGTGGTCAACGTCTGCGTGCCGGCCGCTGTCGGCGCGGGAGTGGGCGCGCTGCCGGCGGAGACACGCAGTCGGCTGCAGGCAACCACGGATTCAGAGACGCGCAGGCAGGCGGGAGCTGCTGCGGACGAGACGGTGTGGGATGTGCTCTCCGCCAAAGGCGTGGTGACGATTCACGGGAAACAGGGCCGGTGCATGGTGTCGGTCTATGGGCCGTCGGCGACGCAGACGGTGATGGGACTCGCCGGCAGGCTGACGGCGCTGCCAAAGCCTTTCATGCGGACGGTGACGCCGAGCAAGTCCGGCATGAAGCAGAAAGGCGAAAGACTGGCGCGGTTCGACAACGACAAAGCCGCGATGGTGATCGTTGAGCTTGTGGGATCCGAGCCCGGCACGCCGGGACATCAATCGCGCTTCAGCGTCGTTACCGCGACCGTCTCCGTCGAGAAGACGGGCTAAGCTTCCATGGACTCGTGGGCCATCTACTGGGTCGCCTGGGCGGGTGTGATCCTCTGGCCGCTGCTGCTGGCGCTCGCGCTGTGGCGGGGGCTGAAGAAGGGGCGGGGGCCGGGCGCCATCGGCTGGACGTTCGTGCTGCTCGTCACGATCCTCTGGGGCTTCGGCATCCGCGCCTTCCTGTGGGAGCCGGAGACGCTGGTGATCCGGCGCGTCGACACGGTGAGCCGGGGCTGGACCGGAGCGCCGCTGCGCATCGGCATAATCTCCGACACACATATGAACTCGCCGCACATGAGCGTGGCGCGGCTCGACGGCATCGTGCGGCAGATGAATGCGGAGCGGCCGGACATTGTCGTGCTGCTGGGCGACTATGCCGGCGGGCATGTTCCGCTGGCGAAAAGTTCCGCGGGCAGGCAGGCGTCGGTGATGTCCGGCCTGCCGCCGCTGGGAAAGCTGCAGGCGCCGCTGGGCATCTGGGCGGTGCTGGGCAATCACGACTGGTGGTATGACGGCCCGACGATCGAGCGCGGGCTCGAGGCCGCAGGCATCCACGTGCTCGAGAACGAGCGGGTGCTGGTCGAGCGGCAGGGCGGGGCGTTCTGGGTCGCGGGCCTTGCCGACTACGACTCCCTGCGCACGCGCCCCTCCTATCGCGACACGCTGGTCGACTTGGCCGACGGCGCGCCGGTGCTGGCGTTGTCGCACTGGCCGGACGTCTTCGCGGCGGCGCCCGACCGGGTGGCGATCACGCTCGCCGGACACACGCATTGCGGGCAAGTGAACCTGCCGTTCGCCGGGCGGCTGATCCATGCCTCGGAGGGCTCGGCGAGATGGCCCTGCGGACTCTACGAGGAGCGGGGGCGGAAGCTCTACGTCACTGGCGGGGTCGGCGTCTCGGTCCTGCCCGTGCGCTTCCTGCAGCCGCCGGAAATCGCCATCCTGACGCTGCGAGCGGGCTGAAACGCTTGTGAATATTGACCATTTCGCCGCCTTTACAGGGCTGTTGGGCCTGCTAGACGGGACGCCGCTGAGGTAGGGAATCCCATGGCAGACACGCTCCAATTCTCGCTGGTTTCGCCCGAGCGCGAGCTGTTCTCCGGTGAGGTCACGCAAGTCGACGCCCCGGGCACGGAAGGCGATTTCGGCGTGCTGCCGAAGCACGCGCCGTTCATGACCACGCTAAAGCCGGGCGTCGTGCGCATCTACGAGAACGGCAATGTGACGCCGGTGTTCGTGCGCGGCGGCTTCGCCGACGTGACGCCGCAGGGCCTCACCATCCTCGCCGAGGAAGCGGTGCGGCTCGCCGATGTGGACATGGCCGAGCTCGATGCGGAAATCGCACGGGTGAAGTCCGATGCGAATGATCCGGGCGACGAAGCGCGCCGCAAGCACGCCGCCGAGCGCCTGGAATATCTCGAAGCGCTTCGCGCCGCGATGGTCGCCACCGCGCACTAAGCCCTAAACGGGCTGCGTCCACTTCGCGAAGCGGGTGGCGACTTCCGCATAGACGGGCGACTTGAACGGGATCACCAGGTCCGGCGTCTCGTCGAGCTGCGCCCAGCGCCAGGCATCGAACTCCGGCGTGTGGTCGTCGAGGCGGAAATCCGTGTCGGAGCCGATGAAGCGGAAGGCGAACCATTTCTGGCGCTGGCCGTAATAGGGCCCGGCGAGCCTGGCCTTCAGGGCTGGAGGGAAGTCGTAATAGAGCCAGGGCTCGACCTCTTCGAGCAGTTCGACATGCTTGGACCGGAGGCCGGTCTCTTCGCCGAGTTCGCGGATCGCCGCCTGGTCGGGCGTTTCTCCCCGATCCACACCGCCTTGCGGCATCTGCCAGGCGTGTTTCGACTCGTCCTTGCGGACGCCGGCGCGGCGGCCAAGCCAGACATGGCCCCTTCGGGAGAAAATCGCGAGGCCGACATTGGGCCGGTAGAGCGATGGATCGCGGCCCCCCTCTAGCGGGTGGGCAGGCGGCTTCATGGCGCCGGACGAGTCCCGCGCGCCGTCACGCCAGCCGCCGTGGAAGCCGGAGCGAGCTGATAGCCTTTGGCCTTGAGGCCCGAGGTCCAGATGCGGAACTGCTCGATCGTGACGGGATAGGCATAGCCCACGCCGACGGCCTTGCCGTTCTGGATGGCGAGAGCTTCGAGCTGCAGCAGTTCGCGGTCGATCGAGTCGGCCGAGGGTTCGGCGTCGACGATGCGGTCGGCGATCGAGAAGTTGAGGCCGGCTTCCTGGGCTGTCTGCGGCAGCACGGAGCGGGCAGCGGCGCCGTCGTGCATGAAGACGAGGCCGCGCTGCTTCAGCGCTTTGAGGACGGGTGCGGCTGCGCGCGCGTCGGTCGCGAACTTCGCGCCTTGATAATTGGTGACGCCGAAATAGCCGGACGCCTTGCCCATCAGGAGGCTGAGGCGGCGGACGTTCTCCTCCGGCTTGGCGGAGGTAAGCAGCGTATGCGGGCCCGTATCCACGTTGGGATAGTCGTAGGCTTCCATCGGCAGTTCAAGCAGGACTTCGTGGCCGGCTGCGCGCGCCCGGTTGATCCAGGTCTGCAGGTCGTTGGCGTAGGGCACGAAGGACAGCGTGACTTCCGGCGGCAGCTCGTTAATGGCGTCGAGCGTGTGTTTCTGGTTGAGGCCGAGGCCGCCAACGATGAGCGAGACTTTCGGCGTTCCGGCTTGGGCGGCGAAGGGGCGGGCATAGGCTTCGGCGGGCGTGCGGCCATCGGCGGAGATCTTCGGCAGGTCGCCCGCGGGCGTGCGCTCGAAGAAGCCGGCAATCGGCGCCTTCACCAGCGGCGAGGCAGCGGCGACCGGCGCATTGCTCTCGATCTCTGTGATGGTGATGTTGGCGGCTTCGCCGTCGCCCGCGCCTTCGGGCAGCGCGCCGTCTTCGTATTCGACGCCGGGCAGGCTGGGCTCGAGCTCGGCTTCGGCATCGAGGCCGTTGGTCATCCGGGTGCGGGTCTTGAGCAACGGGGGCGGGCCGTTCTGGTCGGTGAACAGCGCAAGTTCGACACGCGGGCCGCCGGCGTCTGAGTCGCCGAACAGCATGACGCCGCCGACAGCGCCGCCGCCCAGCATTCCGAACGCGAGGACGGCAAGCGCAAGCTGGCTGATGCCTGTCCGAAGAGCCGACGGTTCGGCGTGACGCGACGAAGCCATTCTAGTCCTCACTCACCCACCGGACCCACCCGGCATATCCGCCGAACTTGGGCGTGCAGGGTTAAAAACGTCGTAACGGCGGTGCGTCCGGTTGTCCCGGAATGGCATGGTTTCCTTGGGATTTTTTGCTGTTTCGGCAGATGGAACAGGGCGTTCGCCGCGGGCGCCGCAGCGATTCCGGCGCGCAAACAAAAAGGCCCGCTCCTGAGGAGCGGGCCCTGATGTTTTGGTTACCCGAAGATTACGGCGTGGCCGGAGTGGCCGCTTCCTGCGGGGCAGGGGTCGCGGCGGCGACGGCTTTGACGACCTTGGCCTTGCCGGCGCGGATCAGTTCGACGGCTTTGTCGAGCTGGTAGTCCTCGCCCTTGTACTCGGCAGGCGGCATGTCGGCCGGAACGTGCGGCGGCTTGCGCTCGACGCCCTGGTCGTTCTCCAGCGCGTGCGGGAGGGCAGCTTCGCTGTAGCGGGCGGCGCGCGTCTTGATCTCGGTGACCTCCTTATCGGTCAGGCGGACCTGCGCGACTTCGAAGTTGGGCTCGATGCCGGCGCCCTGGATCGATTTGCCGGACGGCGTGTAGTAGCGTGAGGTGGTGAGGCGCATGGCGCCCTTGTTCGGCCCGAGTGGGATCACGGTCTGGACCGAGCCCTTGCCGAAGGTGGTGGCGCCTAGGACGACGGCGCGGCCGCGGTCCTGAAGCGCACCGGCGACGATCTCGGCGGCCGACGCGGAGCCCTGGTTGGTGAGCACCACAATCGGCAGATCCGGGAAGCGGTTGACGCGGCGGGCGTTGTAGCGCTCCACATCGGCTTCGCGGCGGCCGCGGGTGGATACGACTTCGCCGCCATTGAGGAAGCGCGAGGACACTTCGATTGAGGCGTCCAGGAGGCCGCCCGGGTTGTCGCGCAGGTCGAGCACGAGGCCTTTCATCGGGCCTTTCACTTCGCGGCGGACTTGCTCCAGGCCCTTGTCGAGGGCCTTCACGGTCTGCTCGTTGAAGGTGGTGATGCGCAGGTAGCCGACATCGCCGACGGCTTTCACCTTGACGACTTCGGGGCGGATCACTTCGCGGGTGAGGGTGACGTCGAACGGCTCGACGCCTTCACGTACGACCGTGACGGAGATCGAGGAGCCAACCGCGCCGCGCATCTGCTTGACGGCGTCGTTCAGCGTGAGGCCGACGATCGACTTGCCGTCGATGGCGGTCAGGAAGTCAGCCGACTTGATGCCGGCGCGCGAGGCGGGCGTGCCGTCCATCGGGGAGACGACCTTCACGAAGCCGTCCTGGGCGGTGACTTCGATGCCGAGGCCGCCATACTCGCCGGAGGTCTGGGCCTGCATGTCCTTGAAGTCGTCCGGGTCGAGATAGGAGGAGTGGGGATCGAGGGAGGCGAGCATGCCGTCGATCGCGGCCTCGATCGCTTCGCCCTCGTCGAATTCGGTGACGTAGTTGGCCTGGGCCTTGGCGACGATCTCGGCGAAGAGCTCGAGCTGCCGGAACGTCTCGGCGCGCTTTTCAGCGGCGCTGTTGGGAGCGGCAATCGCCGTGAGCGCGGGCAAACCAGCGCCAATCGCAGCCCCAATAAAACCCGCTACGATGACGGGACCCATCAACCACTTGCGCATGCTGCGCTGCTCCTCTGTCTCAAGTCCGCCCACTCAAGTCGATGTGGGTCACTGTGCCAGCATTGGCCTCAAGTTCAACCGGCCAATCGCCGCGCCCCGCAACTGCTTTTGGGGCATTGCCCCAAATGTTGTGTTGCGGTGTTGCATCTCATGCGCCGCGCCCGAGCCATTTCTCAGGGTCCACAGGCTGCCCGCTACGCCTTACCTCCAGATAAAGTTCGGGAGAGGGCGACTTCTGGTCGGCCATGCGGCCGATGGGTTCCCCGGCCAGAACCCACTGTCCGGTCTCGGCATAAAGGGCGTCAAGGCCGGCGACGATCACAAGGACGTCTCCCCCCACGTCCAGGATTAACATCTGGCCGTAAGTGCGGAAAACGCCTGCATATTGGACCCTGGCGTCCAGCGGGGCGATCACCTGCGCGCCGGAGCGGGTGGCGAGGGTGAGGCCCTCCTGGCGAGTTCCGTTGATGGTTACGCCGAAGCGGTAGCGGCGGGTTCCGACGGCCGGCGGCAACGGCGCGGCGGCGGTGACGGCCGGTGCGGAGGGCCGGGAGGCGCCAGGGGCGGCGCCGGGCAGGTCGCGGGGCTTGGTGGTTGCCGCGGTTGCTGCAGGTTTGGAAGGAGGCTTGGCGGCTGGCTTCTGCCCCGGCTTGAGGCCGGGAGTGGCGGGCGCGGCTTTGGCGAGGCCATCGAGCAGATCGCGGAGGGTCTGCGCCTCGGCGGCGAGGCGCGTGGCGTCGCGGCGGAGGGTGGCGGTCTCGGCGGCGAGGGAGGAGGAAGACATGCGCTTTTCTGCGGCGAGAGCAGCGATCTCCTCGCCGCGGGCGGAGAGGCTGGCTTCGGCGTTGAGGAGGGTCTCCTTCTCGCGGCGGGTCTGTTCGGTGAGGGAGTTGAGTTCGTCGATATAGGCCTTGAGGGTGCGGGCGCGGCCCGACAGGGCGGGCGCCGCGTCGGACATCAGAATGGCGGCGCGGACGGCGGCGGCGCTGTCATCCGGGCTGGCGGCGAGGGCGGGCGGACGGCGCGATCCGAACGTCATGAGGGAGGCGAGCAAGTCTTCGAGGGCGGCGTTGTCGCTGGTGAGGCGGTCGCGGGCCATTTCGGAGGAGAGTGGGAGGTCGATCAGGCGCAGCTCGGCGTTGTTGGCGGCTTCCTCGCGGCGGGTGGCGTCGGCGGCGGCGAGGAGATCCTCGTCGATGGCGGAGGTTTCCCGCTCGGCGGCCTTGGAGGCGCGCTCAAGGGCGCGGAGGCGTTTCAGCGCCTCGTCGCGTTCTTTTTCAACACGCTTGAGGTCGTCCTGGGTGAAAGTCTCGCGCCCCTGCTGCTGCGCGGCGGCGGGCATGGCGAGCAGAAGCAGAATGGCGGCGAGCTTCCTCATCTATTCCCGGTGGTAAGGTGATCCGGCTTCGATCGAAAGGGCCCGGTAGATCTGCTCGGCCAGCATCACGCGGACGAGGCGGTGAGGCCAGGTTTGGGGGCCGAAACTGATGGTGTGGCGGGCTTTCGCGGCGACAAGCGGCGAGGTGCCGTCCGCGCCGCCGATGACGAAGTCGGCGGCGTCCTCGCCGGCGTCGCGCCATTTGGCGAGGCGTTTGGACAGGTCGGCGGAGGTCCAGGCTTCGCCACGTTCGTCCAGGCGGATAAGGATGCCCTTGGTGTGTTTTGAGAGAAGGCGCTCACCTTCATCGGCCGTGGCGCCTGCGGCGATCTCGACTTCCTCGACGGCGCGATAGCCGAGCTGCTTTCCACTCTTCTGGGCGCGCGCGAGATAGTCGTCGACAAGCTCGCGCTCCGGCCCGTCCTTGAGGCGGCCAACGCACAGGATACGGATGCGCATCGAAGGCCCCCCAAAATTTCTCTATTGGGCCTGCAGAGCCTAGCTCGAAATCGCGCGGGTGACGGGCGGGGCGTCGGACGACCAGATGCGCTCGAGATTGTAGAACTCGCGCACTTCGGGCCGGAAGATGTGGACGATGATGTCGCCCGCATCGATCAACACCCAGTCGGCGTTGGGCAGGCCTTCGACGCGCACTTTCGCTGCGCCGGCTTCCTTGAGCTTGCGGAAGACGTGGTCGGCGAGGGCTGCGACGTGACGGGCCGAGCGGCCGGAGGCGACGATCATCGAGTCGGCCATCGGCGATTTTCCGGCGAGATCGATTTCGAGGATGTTCTCGGCCTTGTCCTCATCCAGCTGCTTTGCAACGAGCCTGGCCAAGTGTGCGGGGTCTACGCTTGAGGCTTTGAGGGCTTTGGAAGCGGCGGCCGTGGGCTGGGCGGAAGCCGGCGCGGAGTCAGCGCTCTTGCCGGACTTGGAGCTACGCAGGGAGGGCAGGGTTCTTTCCTTTGGGACCGTGAGTGTGAGCCAGAAGCTAGCACGTGGGGTCCGACCGAGCGAGGGGGAAGGGCTGAAGACGTAGCTCGGCTGGGATAGGCCCAGCGCCAGAAAAGCACAGGAAATGGCTCCCGTGTCTTGTAATATAAGCAAATTATCATATGATTGTCGCAATCATATAAATGGATTTTCGCCGCAACCCGTACGCGCCTGCGTCGGCACGCCCTTGCCCGAACTAGCCGGGCGGGATGGGCTCATTGAGTGGGTGCCATTGCGCTGGACAGAATTCGCGGGGGACGAGCGGCGAGAAGCTTTCTTCTTTGCGGTGTGCAGGGCGTCGGCACGACCGTGCTGCTTCGCCGAATCCGAACCGACGCGGAAGCGAGGGGATTGCGTGGGTTGCGATCGAGGCGCCCGAAGAGCGATCGCTTCTGGGCCTGCCTGCGCCTGCGCCAGCGCTCAGCGCGCTGCTGTTGCGACTCGTCGAGGCGAGGCAGCAAAGGCAAAAGAAAAAAGGCACTGAGATTTCTCGCTGACTTCGCGAAAACGCTGAGAGTGAAATATCAGGACATCGAAGTCGGCCTCGACTTCGAACCGGACAGCGGAATCGCAGACAGCGGAGACTTGGACCGCTCCCGGGCGCGCGAGCTGGATCCGCTGACATCGGACGACAAGCATTGAGGTCAGCCGTGAATCCGTCTCGCATCTTTAAGTGGTTTTGATCGTGTTCCACGATTCAAACGAGGGGCGGGCTGCATCTCATCGGATCTGCTAAGTCCCGGTTCCCCGTCCGGATAGGGACTGCGCTAGAGCAGCTTCGGTGTTCCGTCCTCCCGCGGCCCGCCCCTCGACCAGTTACGCACGCTCGCGCTTGAGGACGGGCGGCGTGTCATAGGTGATCGAACCGCGCTTGATCGGCTCGCCGCACTCCGAACAGGAGACGACAGGACGGAAGCGGTGGCCGCAATCCTTGTGGCGGCGTCCCCAGTTGTGGACCTTGTGGGGCAGGTGCGTCTCGGCCCAGTCGGCCATCACCGTCAGCACCGGTCTCAACGCATCGCCGCGCGCCGTCAGCCTGTATTCGTAGCGCGGCGGATGCGCTTCGTACTGCACGCGCTCGAATACGCCGTGCTCGACCAGATGTGACAGGCGATCGGACAGGATGGCGCGCGAGGCGCGCGTAGACGCCTGGAATTCGTCGAACTTAGTCGCCCCGCGTATCGCGTCGCGCAGGATCAGCGTGGTCCACGCGTCGCCGATGACCGCCATGGCTTGGGCCACCGGGCAGGGAATGGCGTCGATCTCGCTCCAGCGCATGGGCGCTCTCCAATTCGTGTGAACCCGTGTGTCTTCGCGGCAATTGCCAGCGGCGGCGGACCCGTGCACATGACTGAGTTCAGTATATGAACTTACTGGACGTCGGGGAGGACGGCAATGGACAGCGTCAAGAGGGCGATCGGGCTCGCCGCCCTTGCCGCAGGGCTTGCTCCGGTGGGATTCGCGCAGCAGGGCGCGCCGGAGCAGGTGGCGCAGACCCAGACGCCGGCACCGGCGGAAGGCGTGCAGACCTTCGAGGCGGCTTACTTCCGCCAGTACAATCCGGTGACGGCGGCTGACATCGTGAACCGCGTGCCGGGCTTCGACATCGACGATGGCGAAGTGTTGCGCGGCTTCGGCGCGACGGCGGGCAATGTACTGGTCAATGGCGAGCGGCCGTCGTCGAAGGTGCTGATTTCGGAACAGCTCAAGCGCATCCCGGCGGATTCGGTCATCAAGGTCGAGCTGATCTCGGGTAGTGCGTCCAATGTGGACGTGCGCGGGCAGACGCAACTCGTGAACGTCGTGCTGAAGCAGGCCAAGCAGGCTGGCGGGTCGCCGACGACCTGGGTCGCGGACCTGCGGGACATCCAGTATTCCGAGCGCATCGGATGGCAGTTCCAGCTCACCAAGAC
Organism: Hyphomonadaceae bacterium; assembly: GCA_030697555.1. Classification (GTDB taxonomy): domain Bacteria; phylum Pseudomonadota; class Alphaproteobacteria; order Caulobacterales; family Hyphomonadaceae; genus UBA7672. Next base: position 24,891 of record JAUYPV010000133.1, on the reverse strand, counting down.
GTTCGCGCTTGGAGACAATGCCGAGCTGACGGTCGACCTGCAGACGCCGAACCTGCGCGGGCGGGTGGAGAGCTTCGAAGCGGTGCGCAATTCCTCAGGCGCGCTGACGAGCTATCGCGAAGTGTTCGGGCAGCCAAACAATATCGGCCTGCTGGGATCGGGCGTGCTGAAATGGCGGCCGACCGCGCGCGACACCGTGAGCTTCAATGCGCAGGTAGCGCCGACATGGAACACCCAGAACATCGGCTCCGTCTCGCGGACGCCTGCCGGGACCTTCGTGCAGGGTACGTTCGGCAAGTCGGACTACAATGACAACTATACGGCCGAGGTCGGCGGCGACTGGGAGCATCGCTTCTCGCCGGCGCTGTCGATGAAGGTGATCGGGCTGCTCACCGAGACCGGCGTCGACCAGGACGATGTGTTCAGGATCTTCACGCCGACGGGCGCAGGGCCGGGCGGGTTGGCCAACGTGCAGACGATCAATCGCACGACGCAAGGCGGCGAGCGCGTGGCGCGCGGGTTCCTGACCTGGCGGCCGAGCGCCGCTCACACGATAGACGTTGGCCTCGAAGGCGCATTCAATTTTCGCGATACGACGCTTGACGTGTCCAACAACAACGGCACGGGGCCGGTTCCGCAGTTCATTGCGGTCGCCAACGCCAAGGTCGAGGAAGAGCGGGCCGAACCCTTCATCACGGATGTCTGGAAAATCTCGTCACAGCTCACGCTCGAAACGGGCTTCATCTATGAGGCATCGCGCATTACGCAGACAGGCGATGCACCCAAGGAGCGCGAGTTCAGCTATCCGAAGCCGCGCATGATCGCGACGTGGCAGGCAGGCGCGACTGACCAGCTTCGCGCCAGCATCATTCGCGACGTCTCGCAGCTCGACTTCGCGCAGTTCGCCTCGGCGATCAACGTGGTCGATGCATTTTCCACACGGGGAAATCCGGACCTCGAGCCGGAGAAGGCCTGGAAGCTGCGGGGCGAGTGGGAGCGACGCTTCGGCAAGCGGGGCGCGATCACGCTCGCAGTCTTCCATGACGACGTGGAGGACGTGCAGGACCTGACCGTGATCGGGACAGACGATGCTTTCGGCAATATCGGGCCCGGCAAGCGTACGGGTGTCGAGGTGAGGGGCGCAGCTCCGCTCTCGCCGCTGATCCCCAACGCGGAGATCCGGTTCTCCGGGATGTGGCAGGAGACTGAGGTGACCGATCCTTCGACGGGAGAGAAGCGGCGCTTCGCCAACGAGAACGAGTGGAGCTACAACCTTTCCTTCCGGCAGGAGCTGCCGTCCTGGAAGGCGGCGTGGGGCGCAAGTGCACAGCGGCTCTCGGACAGGCTGGAGTTCAAGCGGGCGGAAGAGATCGTCTACGACCGGCCAGGCGACCGCATCGACCTGTTTCTGGAGACGACCCAGATCAAGGGAATAACCTTGCGGTTCTCGGCCGGGAATATCTTCCATCCGGAGGAGTTTCGGGAGCGGGCATTCTATCAGGGCAGCCTACTGAACCCGGCTGCCCCGCCACGCTCGACCGGCCTTGTCCTGCGCACGGAGGAGCGCAAACAGAAGGGCGGACCGGAGGGTACGCAGGTATTTTCCATCCGGGCCTCCGGGACATTCTGAAGCGGCTTGGCAATAGCCGCCGCTTTTCCCGGTTTTGCGCGCTTTTTTGCAGGCCGATGTAGGACCGGGCTATCCTCGGCCGTCCTAGGCCCAGGAGAGGTGCGCCCATGATGTACGCCGTGCTTTGCTACAACAACGAGGAAATGGTCTGCGGCTGGTCGAAGGAGCAGGATGACGCCGTCATGGCGGCCCTCTCCAAGGCCCACGACAAGTGGGAGAAGTCCGGCAAGCTGAAGCCTTCCATCCGGCTGCTGCCGACGTCGGCGGCGACGACGCTGCACAAGCAGAAGGACATGGTGATCGACGGTCCCTACGCCGAAACGAAAGAGGCGCTGCTGGGCTTTTACATCATCGACGTGGTGAGCCTTGAGGAAGGTCTCGAATTCGCGCGCGACCTAGCGAAGGCAAATCCGGGCGGCGCCTACGAGCTGCGCCCCATCCACATGTATAACCCCGGCGCGCCGATCGACGGCGCCTATGAGGCCGAAAGGCAGTACGCGAAGTGACGGATCTTGCCTGGATCGATGCGGCGCTTGTCTCCGCGCGTCCCCAGGTGGTCGCGGCGCTGCTGCGGTATTTCCGTGATCTCGATGCGGCGGAGGAAGCCTTCCAGGACGCGTGCCTGCGGGCGCTGAAGAACTGGACGGTGAACGGACCGCCGCGCGATCCGACGGCGTGGCTGATCATGGTGGGGCGCAACGCGGCTCTGGATTCGGTGCGCAAGCGTTCGAAACAGGTCGCGATGCCGGACGAGGAGAAGGTCTCCGACGTCGAGGACGCCGAGACGCCGATGGCGGAGCGGCTGGACGAAAGCCAGTACCGCGATGACGTACTGCGGCTTCTCTTCATCTGCTGCCATCCGGACCTGCCGCCGACGCAGCAGATCGCGCTGGCGCTGCGCATCGTGTCGGGCCTCACGGTGAAGCAGATCGCGCGGGCTTTCCTGGTCGGCGAGGCCGCGATGGAGCAGCGTATCACGCGCGCCAAGGCAAAGGTCGCCGAAGCGGGCGTGCCGTTCGAGACGCCGGGCGCCGTGGAGCGCTCGGAGCGGTTGGCCGCCGTGATGGCGATGATCTATCTCGTGTTCAACGAGGGCTATTCGGCGGGGCCGAAGGACGAGGCGAGGGGCGGGCTGGCGGATGAGGCCATCCGCCTCGGGCGGCTTCTGCTGCGCATGTTCAGCGCCGAGCCGGAGGTGATGGGGCTGCTGGCGCTTATGCTTATCCAGCATTCGCGCGCCGAGGCTCGCTTCGACAGCCAAGGCGCCATCGTCCTGCTCGAAGACCAGGACCGGAGCCTGTGGCGCGCCAACCTGATCCAGGAAGGCCTCGTCATCATCGAGAAGGCCGTGCGCCACCAGCGCACCGGGCCCTATCTGGTGCAGGCGGCGATCGCAGCCCTGCATGCGCGCGCGCCGAAATTCGAGGACACGGACTGGAACGGGATCGATGCGCTCTATGCGACGCTTGAGAGACTTACTCCGTCGCCGGTGATCACGCTCAACAGGGCGGTGGCGGTCTCGAAAACGAAGGGCCCGCAGGCGGCGCTCGACATGATCGAGCCGCTTGGCGACAAGCTCTCAGGCTATTTCCATTTCCACGGCGCGCGGGGCGGATTGCTGCTGCAGCTCGGCCGCCAGAAGGAAGCGCGCGAGGCGTTCGACCGGGCGATCTCGCTCGCCAACACCGCAGCGGAAGCAGCCCATATCCGCATGCACATCGACCGGCTCATCGCCGAGAGCAAGAAGGCGAGAAGCTGAGGCGGGCGGCTCCGATCCCCTGTCGTCGACCGGCTACCCTCAATGGCAAGAAAAGAGGGAACTACGTCATTGCTGCCAGATCGCGATTTGGCAGGCTGTGAGTGATCCGGGACGCCAGCATCGGCCTGCAGTCGCGCCGCGAAAAAATTCCCGCACGATGTCGGAACCTGGCCGCCCCCTCCGTCCTAGGATCACAAGCAGGGCAAACGCCCCATGACAAGAAGTGGAGAAAAACCATGTCGACCAAGATCTTCGTCAACCTGCCGGTGAAAGACCTCGAGAAATCGAAGGCCTTCTTCGTGGCGCTGGGCTGGACGATCAACAAACAGTTCACCGACGAAACGGCGGCGAGCATGGTCATCTCGGACGATATCTACGCCATGCTGCTGACGCATCAGAAGTACAACCAGTTCACCTCGAAGAAGATCGCCGATACGTCCAAGACCTCACAGGTGCTGGTTGCGCTCAGCGTGGACAGCAAGGCCGACGTGAACCGCATCGCCGATGCGGCGCTGAAGGCCGGCGGCCGGCAAGTGAACCCGCCGCAGGATTACGGCTTCATGCAGCTGCGCTCGTTCGAGGACCTCGACGGGCATCACTGGGAAGTCCTCTACATGGACCCCGCGCACGTGCAGCCGCAGTAAGCAAACAACGCAACGCACCTGATGGAGAAACACCATGACCGCGCCAACCCATGAACTCGTCCTCGAACTCATCCTCGACGCCCCGAAGGAAAAACTCTATCGCGGCTGGACCGAGCCGGAGCTTATGAAGGAGTGGTTCGCGCCTAAGCCGTGGACGACGCCTCGCGCCGAAGCCGATGTACGCCCCGGCGGCGCCAGCCTGGTCGTGATGAAGTCGCCCGAAGGCCAGGAATTCCTGAACCCGGGCCAGTACCTGGAAGTCGTGCCGAACAAGAAGCTGGTCTTCACCGACGCCTTCGTCGGCAACTGGGTTCCCAAGGACGGCCCGGCCTTTTTCGTCGGCGAAGTGAGTTTCGAGGACGCAGGCCAGGGCAAGACCAAGTACACGGCCAAGGCCCGCCACTGGACAGCCGAAGCAAAAGCCCAACATGAGCAGATGGGCTTCATCCCCGGCTGGACCCAGTGCGCCAAACAACTCGAAGAGCTCGCCAGGACGCTCTAGGCGAGACGACAGGACGGAGAAGACCCATGCGCTTCCTGCAGATCACCACCGCCGGCGCTCCGGTGTCGGGCCCGCCCGACCCGGAGCACATGGCCAAGGTTCGCAAAGCCATCGGCGAGGCGATCGAAAGCGGCAGGATGCTGGCCACCGGCGGTATCGGGAAACGCGCGACCTCGGCCGCTCGCATCATCCGGAAGGACGGCAACGTGACGGTCGAGGATCCGCCAAAAGAGGGCGCCGATAGCGGTGGCTGGATGGCGGGCGGCGGCTATGCGCTGACCGAATACACCAGCAAGGAAGAGGCGATCGCCGACTGCCGCAAGAAGCTCGACATCATGGGCGACGGGACCATGGAGATGATCCAGGTCAGCGAGATGTACCCGGTGCCGAAGAACCCCGCCATGCCGGCCGGCGTCGTGCCGTATCTGAGCTTCGATGGCGCCAGCGAGGCTGCGGCTTTCTACGGACGAGCGTTCGGCGCGCGCGAGATCTCGCGCATGCCTGGCGAGGACGGCAAGCGGCTGATGCACTGCCATCTCGAGATCAATGGCGGCGGCTTCATGCTGTCGGACAATTTTCCGGAGTACGGCCTCGCGCCGGTGCAGCGTTCGGCGAGCTACACGATGCAGCTGGTCGTCGCCGACGGCGATGCCTGGTGGGATCGCGCGGTCAAGGCGGGCTGCAAGGAGAAGATGCCATTCGCGGTGGCGCCGTGGGGCGACAAGTACGGCCAGCTGATCGATCCCTTTGGCGTCACCTGGGCGATCAATTCACCTCCCAAGAAATGAACCCCGACAGACCCGACAGGGCGAGGAGCAGAAAAATGGCGAAGCTTGGTCTCACTCTGATGGCGGTGATCGCTACGGCGGTCATGGCGACGAGCTGCGGCGGCGAGGAAAAAGCGCTGCTATCGACGCAGGATCCGACGGCGGAATCGACCGCACCCGTGGTCAAGACGGGCTATGCCGACGTCAACGGCCTGCACGTCTACTACAAGACGGTGGGTCAGGGCGATCCGGTCGTGCTGCTGCATGGCGCCTACATGTCTGCCGAGGCGATGAAGCCGGTGACGGACATCCTTGCCAAAGACCGCATGGTGATCGTGCCCGAGGCGCAGGGCCATGCGCGGACGGCGGACATCGACCGGCCCATCACCTACGAAGCGCTGGCGGACGATGTCGCGGCGCTGATGGATCATCTGGGCGTGCAGTCGGCCGACGTGGTCGGCTATTCGATGGGCGCATCGACCGCCTTGATGCTGGCGATGCGCCATCCGGAGAAAGTGAAGCGGATGGTCGCGGCGTCGGGTACGTACAAAACGGCGGGCATGTATCCCGAGGTCGTCGCGATGTTCCCGACGATCACGCCGGAAATGTTCGCCGGCTCGCCGATGGAGACGGAATACAAGAAGCTGTCGCCTACGCCGGACAAGTTCCCGGAATTCGTCGCCAAGCTGACCAGGCTCGATACGACGCCACAGGACTGGCCGGCGAAGGACATCGCGGGCATCAAGTCGCCGACCTTGATCGTGGTGGGCGATCAGGACGTGGTGACGCCCGAGCATGCGATCGAGATGTTCCGCCTGCTGGGCGGCGGCAAGCCGGGCGACATGGGCAATCCGACGCCTGAGGACCAGCTCGCCATCCTGCCTAACACCTCGCACATCGGCGTGTTCACCACGGGCGCGGAAGCGTTCGGAAAGCTGGCGGCGGATTTCATCACGCCGAAGATCCCGACGCCGCAGCAGGATATGCCAGTCGCGCCGGAACAGAAGCCGCAATAGCCAAGCGTCCCATCCGACTAGATCGGCGGAAGCGAGTTCGCCAGTATGGTTGCGCGCAGCTCGGTCGAGGACGTCTTGTCGAGCGGCGCGGAGATGTAGACCCAGGCTGGAGGGCGGCGGGTCTTCAGCGTCCTGGCTGCGTCTTCGGGAATCCGGTTGGCTGAGAGATAGCGAGCGAAGCGGGAGAGGCCGGCCTTTGGGCTGGCGCCGGGACGCGAGACGACCGCGATAGGGACGAGCTTCGCGATCTCCTTCCAGCGCCGCCAGAGGTGGAAGTCGCGGAGATTGTCCGCCCCCATGATCCAGATGAAGCGTGCGGACGGGGCCGATCGCTTGAGGCGCTTCAGTACATCGATCGTGTAGCGAAGGCCCAACTCGGCCTCGAGACCGGAGACGATCGTGCGGCGGCCGCCGAGGCGCCGGCGGGCGGAAGCGAAGCGATCGACGAAAGCCGTCTGCGTTTTCTTGAGCGGATTACTGGCGGCGACGAAGACCCAGACGCGGTCGAGACCGAGGGCGCGGCGGGCGGCTTCGATCACATGGGTGTGGCCGACATGCGGGGGATCGAACGAGCCGCCCATCACGCCGATGGCGAGGTCTCCGGCGATGCCGGGCAGGCGGACATGGCGAGGCGGGCGATGCTTGCTCATTCCGTCAGCCGGGGACCGATGCGTCCCTCGGCGGCGAGGCGTAGAAGTAGCGGCCCGAGCCCATGACGTCAGAATGGCGATACTCGAAGCGCTGATAGGTACGCGAGGCGGGGTCGGGTAGGATGGCGGCGACGGCAGCCCGTGTAGCGTCGTCGGCGCCGCTGAGGGCGGCGGAGAGGCGGTCGCCGGCCTCAGCGGCGATCAATTCAGCATCCGATGGAACGTATTGACGCTCGTCCGCACCAAGCTGGATCGCGCCCTGTTCGTAGGCGCCGGGCGAAGAGGCGGCCTGCGCTTTCCAGTTGGCGAAGGCCTGGGCGAGGGCCGCCGCGTCGCTGACAGGCGGCAGGACCGAGATCTGGCCGCTGATGGAGCCGCGATAGTCGGTGACGGTGTCGGGCGTGGATTTGGGCTGATAGTCCGCGGTGGGAAGCTGGCCAGCCTCGTCCGGCAGCGGCTGGTCCGCGGGCGGGGCGACGGGTGTCAGATCGACCTCCGCGCCCACGGGCGGGGCGGCGATGACGGGATCGCTCCTGTCGTATTTGGCATTGGCCTCGGAAGCGAGTTCGGTCTGCTTGGAGCAGCCGGCGAGCGCAAGGCTGGCAAGGCCAACTGCGGCTAGGGCGGTACGCATACGCATTCCTGTCTCCCGAATCGTGGGGGGAGACTACTGCGCCGTGACGAGCTTGGGGAGTTGGTCGGGCGAAGTCACGAGATGCCAGGTCCCCCCCGCGTCGGTGACCACTTTTTCCCAATTCTTCAGCATGGCGAAGTACTTGTCCGGGTTCGCCGGGTCGGACTTGATCACGTTGGCCGCGATGACGTGTATGCCGGTGAGGTCGAGGTCGATCTTGGACGTGTTGCAGCCCTTGGCATGGTCCTCGATCATGTCCGAGAAGAGGACGATGTAGCGGGCCGCTTCCGGCCGCTGCTTCAGCTCGAACGCCGCCTGGGCGAGGGCGCCGCGGATGTCCGTGTACTTCGCGGACTTCACCTGGCCCGCATAGACGGACAGCCGCTCGAACAGCTCACGCTTAGCCGCGTCCGCCATGCTCGGCGTCTCCGGCAGCTGTTTCTGCAGGATGATCTCCTTCTCAGAGAACGAGCACGCGCTGATCTGGCTCGCGCCGAACCAGTCGCCCGGCTGCATCTCGGTGATCATCAGGTTGGCGTACTTGGTCGCGTCCGGCACCGCCTTCACATACGTGCCCGAAACGTCGAACACGACGAAGACCGAGCGGTTGGTCGACGTGACAAGACCGCAGGCAGAGAGCGCCGCGACCGCTGTCGCGCACGCAGCCCCCAACAACGTTCGCCGGATCATGCCCGTTGCAGCTCCCGCTCACGTTTGTCGCGTTCCCGCTCGCGCTTCGGCGACTTGTTCTCGTCGGTCAGGGTGAAGATGTCGTCCTCGGCCGCCGCGGCGTCTTCCTTGCGCTTCTTGCGCTCTTTGCGTTGCTTGCCGCCTTCATCCAACGAGGAGGGGAAGAGCTTGGCAATGCTTTGCGAGGGCGCCCCGATCGTCCTGAAGATGAAAGCGAGGGCCAGCAGTAGATAGCTGACCACTATGCTCACCATGAAGACAGAATTGCGTACGATCGTCTCGAGCGGCAGCGCCGCCGCCGCGAGCAGCCACGGGATCAGCGCGGCAAGGATCAGCTGGGCGACGGTCGCCAGCGCCATGCCCTGGTCGCGCGGATTGTTCTCGGCAGGAGCAGGCTGTTCGGCAGCCGCAGCCGTGTCCGCTCCAGCCGCCGGCGGCGGCGGCGCGCTCAACGCCCGGATGGCAAGGTCGCGGGTTTCCTGCTGACGCTCGATGATCTGCTCACGCACGATCGACAGCGTCATTTCCAGCGCCGAGAAGGCGGCGAGGAAGCCGAACGCGACGAAGAACATGACCTTGCGTGCCCGATCCGGCATGGAATGGAAGGCCGGGATCAGCCGCGTGAAGCCGGCTGCATCCATCAGGACGATACCGCACACGAATTCGAGGAAGATAACGATCATCGCCGCGAAGGTCGGCAGGCCGATGCCGGCGATACGCGCGCCTTCGCCCACGATCTCGGCCATCGGCCGCTCGATCAGGAAGAAGTTCAGGAACACGCCCGACAGCGCAATGCCCGTGATCAGAAGCGCGATCAGCCACGGAATGACGATCGAAGCGCCCGCGGCGATTTTCGTCCGGTCTTCCGACTTAATGATCAGCTCGAACTCGGTGAAAGCCTTGTTCACCTGATCGACGCCCTGATTGAAACGTCTCTCGGTCTCGCCAAGTTTGCCCGCAACTTCGCGCAGGCGCGGCCCTTCGGTTTCGATGGCCTTCAGCGCCGGCCGAAACTCGTTGAGCTGGGCCCGCATCGTCTGGCCGGTGTTCAGGGCGATGCTTCTCTCGAGCTTGGTAAGATCGCGCGCTTTTTCCATGGAGGGCAAGGCGGCGCGGAAGGCGCGCTCCGCCGTGTCTTCCAGGTTGACGTCGGAAATGACCGCGGCGCGGGCAGCAAGCGCCTCGGTGCTCTTGTCGAGCTTCTGGACGATCGGGACGATCTCTTTGGTCAGCTTGGCGGCGCGATGTCCGATGCGGTCCTCGAGAACCAGCATCCGGTCCTGAAGTTCATCGGCCCGGTGCGAGGCGATCTTCTCGTTGCAGTTGGCGCGCGCGTTCAGGCCATGCTCTTTCAGCCAAACGCCCCAGCGTTCAAAGATGCCGCCGAACAGGAAGATTGCGAGAAGCAGCAGCAGGACCCAGTTGGGAATGCCGCCAAAAAAAGAGCCGCCGAGAAAAGCGGCTACGTTCGACATAATATTTTCCACAGCGAGCCCTTCAGCTGCGTGCCCGGCCCCTCTAGCACCACCCGAAACGGATTCGCGGGGTTGATGCAGGCGGGAATGTGGCGACGACATTACAATCGAGACACAAAGCCGCTCGACCTCTGGAATGACAAGCATTCCGCGAATCTCTGCGACCATACGCGCTCAATGAATAACTAGGCGTGATTCACATGAAGCAAGCGTATGCGGTTTATTTCGCGCGCGCATCGAACGCGCTCACGCGAGCCCGGCTTCATAGGCGGCGATCAGTTCTTCGAAACGTGACAGCCGGTCGAGCAGGCGCTGGATCGCGCGCATCGTCACGTTGATGCGGCCGGCTTTGCTGACCTCGATCACTTCGCGCTGCCCAGACTCGAGCAGGCCGAGGTCGGAGCGGATCTCTTCACGCTGTCGTCGAAGGAATTGCAGGGTCTCTTTCTTCACAAGAACTCCCGCGGTTGCCCAGAGAGACAAGGCTGTGGAGCAGCGTGAAGTTCCGGGTCGAAACCGGATGCGACCTTAAATCGAGGTGAGGCTTGGGGCGATTGCGAGGCGCAATTCGGGCGGCGCCTCAGACGCGAATCTGGCCCGTTCCGCGAACGACATATTTGAAGATGGTGAGCTGTTCCGCGCCGACCGGACCCCGCGCGTGCAGTCGGCCCGTCGCGATGCCGATCTCGGCGCCCATACCGAACTCGGCGCCGTCGGCGAACTGCGTCGAGGCGTTGTGCATCACGATCGCGCTGTCGACTTCAGTAAGGAAGCGTTCGGCGGCGGCTGCGTCTTCGGTGACGATCGATTCCGTATGCTGCGAGCCGTACTTCGCGATGTGCGCCATCGCGCCGTCGAGATTGTCGACGACCGCGATCGAGAGGATCGGCGCGAGATATTCCGTGATCCAGTCTTCCTCGAGCGCGGCCTGCATTGGATGGATGGCGCGAGCTCGCGCATCGCCGCGAAGTTCGCAGCCGGCTTTTTCCAGCGCCGCGGTGAGGCGGGGCAGGAGCTTCGGCGCGATGCTCGCGTCGATCAGCATGGTCTCGGTCGAGCCGCAGACGCCGACGCGGCGCAGCTTGGCGTTGACGATGATGGCTTCGGCCTTCGCGGGGTCAGCCTTTTCGTGGATGTAGGTGTGGCAGAGGCCTTCGAGATGGCCGATGACGGGCACGCGCGCCTCGTCCTGCACACGCGCGACGAGGCTCTTGCCGCCGCGGGGGACGAGCACGTCGAGCTTGCCGCCGAGGCCGGCCATCATGTGGCCGACAGCAGCGCGGTCTGCGGTCGCGACAAGCTGGATGGCGTTCTCGGGCAGGCCGGCATCGGCGAGGCCGGCGCGCAGGGCGTTGGCGATGGCTTGGCTGGAATGAAGGCTTTCAGAGCCGCCGCGCAGGATGGCGGCGTTGCCGGCGCGCAGGCAGAGCGCGCCTGCATCCGCGGTCACGTTGGGGCGGCTTTCGTAGATGATGCCGATGACGCCGATGGGGCCGCGCACGCGCGACATTTCGAGGCCGTTGGGGCGCGTCCACGAGGCCAGCACCGTACCGACCGGGTCCGGCAGGGCGGCGATGTCTTCGACGCCGTTGGCCATCGCCTCGACGCGATCGGGATTCAGCTCGAGCCGGTCGAGCATGGCGCCGGAGAGGCCCTTGGCCTTTGCGGCCGCCATGTCTTTTTCATTGGCGGCGAGGATGGCGGGAGCGGCGGCGCGGATGCGATTCGCCATCGCTTTCAGGGCGGCGGTGCGCTTGTCGGCCCCGGCCTTTGCGGCGGCGGCAGATGCCTCGCGCGCGGCGGCGCCCATAGCCAGCATGGTTGCGGCAAGCGCGGCGTCGTGGCTGACAAGAGGCATCTGGATCGCCATGGCGCTGCTCTAGCAGTCCCCGGCCCGCCTATAAAGGCCATGTCCGCCACGGTCATTCTCGCCAGGGTCATTTTGCCAGAGTCTGGGATCGTCGTGCAGGAGACCGTAGATCAGCGAATCGCGGGTGCCGATATGCATCTCCCACTCGCCCCCTAGCCGCCCCTCCAGCGTGAAGCCCAGTTTCTCGAAGGTGCGGATGGAGGCGGGGTTGTCCGGATCGATGTCCGCGACGATGCGGCGGGCGCCCTTGCGGGCGAACACATCATCCAGTGCAAGGGCGGCTGCCCGGGCGGCGAGGTTTCGCCCGCGTGCGGCAGGCGAGATCATGCAGGCGACGTCCCAGACATCGTTCTTGCCGCGCGGATAGACCGACACGCGCCCGAGCGCGGGCCCATCGGCTGTGTTGGCGATGGCCCAGCTGGTGTCGGCGCAGCCTTCGGTCCACTCGGCAAGCATCCCGATCGTCTCCGCCACGCTGGCCGTCGCCGGGCGGGTGATGTAGCGGCAGCTCTCTTCGTCGCCGAAAATGGTGTGCAGGGCGGGGCCGCCGGCGACGGGATCGAGCGGGCGAAGGGTGAAATCGGCAGGCATGAACCTGCCCATATCACCGGGCTTTGCGCCCCGGATAGTGGCGGTCCGGGGATTGCTACCCCTTCACCATCAGCGGGACCGCGCCCAAACCGGGCGTGGAATCCGTGCCAGAATGCATCGGTTAATGCTGCGATGGGAACGGCGTGACAGGACGGATATTCCCACTCGACGGCTGGCGGGGCCTGGCGATCAGCGCCGTGCTCGTGGGGCATTTCTTCCCCGTTCCGGGGATTAATCTTGGAACGCTGGGCGTCGAACTGTTCTTCGTCCTGAGCGGCCGGCTGATGGCCGACATCCTGTTCGTGAAGAAGCTTCCGCTTGGCGAGTTCTTCTACCGCCGCGTGACGCGCATTCTTCCGGCGCTGCTGGTGTTCGTAGCGGCGTTCTGGATTGTCGCGGAGATGCTGGGCGAGCCCTTCTCGTTGTCGCCGCTCTGGGTGGTTGCGGCGGGCACGTTCACGCTGAACTATCTGGCGGTTTTCGCGCATCATCCGGGCTGGTTCGATCACCTGTGGTCGCTGTGCGTGGAAGAGCATGCCTACATGCTGCTCGGCCTGATCGCGTACCTGTTCGGGCGGTCGTCGGGAAGGCCGGTCGTTGTCGTCTGGGTGCTGGGCGCCGCGGCGATGCTCAATGGCGTCTTCAGCTTCCTGGTGCTGCACATGGAATATGACGACGTTTACTGGCGCTCGGACGTGCATGTGGCGTCGATCTTCCTGTCGGGCGGGATCTATCTCGCCCTGCGGCAGTCCATCAATGCGGAGACCGTGAAGCGATTTGCCACGCCGGTGTTTCTGGCGGCGCTGACGGGCGGCGTCCTGTTCAGTCTCGAGGCTGCGCCGCTGCCGCTGAACTACACGCTCGGCACGCTGTGCTTTTGTGTGGCCGTGGCGCTATGCGATATTGCGGCGAAGCCGATTGTGGCGGCGCTGTCCTGGCCGGGACTCACGCAGGTCGGCCTGTGGTCGTATTCGCTCTATCTGTGGCAGCAGCCGTTCTACAAGGCTTACGGCCTTTATCCGGAGTGGAAACTTGCGATGCTGGCGGGCGCCATCGCCATGGGGATTGCGAGCTACTATTTCGTGGAGCGCCCGGCGCGCCGGTGGCTGAACTCCCTGTGGGGCCGTTGGGGCCGCAAGGTTGCGGCGTCCACCTGACGCTGCTCAGTGGCCTCGTTTCGCTTTCGGATAGTGCCGATTGCCGAAGATCTTCAGCGCATCGAGCACCGGGCGGAAATCGCGGCCCCTGCCAGTGAGGATGTATTCGTCGCGCGGCGGACGCTCGTTGTAGCGGCGTCGTTCCAGCAGCCCGGCTTCCACCAGCGCCTTCAGGCGACGCGTCAGCATGTTCGGCGCGATCCCCAGGCTTTCCTGGAACTGGTCGAAGCGGGTGAGGCCAAAGCCGACGTCGCGTAGAATCAGAATGCTCCACGGATCGCCTACGCGGTCGAGCGTGCGGGCGACGGGGCAGCGATCTTCAGTAAAACTCTTCCGCTTCATGAGAAAGCATATGGCGATGTAGCTTGCATAATGCAAGTAACACTCCGATTTCCTCGATACAGGCAGCCAGACAGGCATAGCCGGAGGATTTCATCATGAGCAAAGACACAATCCTGATCACGGGTGCTTCCACGGGCATCGGCGCGGTTTATGCCGACCGGTTCGCCAAGCGTGGCCACAATCTTATCCTCGTGGCGCGGGATTTCGAGCGGCTTGAAGTGCTGGCCAACCGGCTGTGGGCCGAGACCGGCGTCAATGTCGAGATCGAGGTGGCCGACCTTACCAACAAGCCGGACCTCGCGCGCATCGAGACGCGGCTTCTCACCGATCCCAAGATCGGCGTGCTGGTGAACAATGCCGGCATGGGCGCGTTCGGGGAGATCATCGGCGCGGATCCCGAAAACCTCGAGACCGTGATCGCGCTCAACGTCACGGCGGCGACGCGGCTTGCGGCGGCGGCGGCCAACGCCTTCGCGGCTCGCGGCGGCGGGTCGATCATCAATCTTTCCTCGGTGCTGGCGCTGGCGCCGGAACGCACCAATCCGGTCTATGGCGGCTCGAAAGCCTTCCTCCTCAATTTCAGCCAGGCGCTGCATCAGCAGGTGTCGGACAAGGGCGTCCATGTGCAGGTCGTCCTGCCGGGGGCGACTCGGACGGAGATCTGGGCGCGTGCGGGCAAGAATGTGAATGCGCTTGATCCGGCGATGGTGATGGATGTGCATGACCTGGTCGATGCGGCGCTGGCCGCGTTCGATGCGGGCGAGTTGGTGACCATTCCCTCGCTGCCGGATGCGGGCGACTGGAACGCGTTCGAGGCGGCCCGGTTGAAGCTGGCCCCCAACCTCTCGCGCCGGTTTCCCGCGTCGCGCTATCGTATGAAGGAAGTGGCCGCCTGAGGTTAGTCCCGGGCGGAACCTGTCGACGGTGCAATCGTTCGGCCTAGGATGGCGCAAGGATTGCGGAGTGCCCATGAGCGAATTGCGCGATAACGCCGCCCAAAGCAGATACGAAATCGATGTCGACGGTGAGATCGTGTTCGCCGACTACTGGCGGGCCGATGGCAAGCTGATCATCAACTGGGTCGAGGCGCCGCCGAAACTGCGCGGCACGGGCGCGGCCGGCAAGCTTATGACGCTGGTCGCAGAACAGGCGAAGGGCGAGGGCGTGAGGATCATGCCCATGTGCGGCTATGCGGCGGGCTGGCTGCGCGCCAGCAAGCAGTATCGCGACCTGATCGCCTGAGATTGCTGCCTCAATTCTGGGCCGGTCACAAAACTGAATTATCTGAAAGACGAAATGTGTTGCGCGGCCGCGCGCGGCTGTGGTGAGTTTACCCGACTACAGCCGGGGGGCGGCAAGGGAGGCTGAATGCGTCTCTTACTGATTGGATTGGCGGTAACCAGTGCTGGTGCGAGCGCAGCCGAGGCGCAACAGCCGCAATCGCCTGAATGGACCGAGAAAATGAACCGGTGCGCCGATGCGCGCCGGCCCAGGCCCGAGCGGATCGGCGCGTGCACGCAGGCGCACGACATGGCCGCCGACAAGGAGGTGAAAGCGTACGCGCTCTGGTATCGCTCGGACGCAAAGCTGGAAACCGGGGATTTCGACGGCGCTATTGCCGATTCGGACGAGGCGGACCGGATACTGCCGGACGATCCCGCCATCCTGAACGGGCGCTGCTGGACGCGCGCGGTGGCGAACCGCGAGCTGGAGCTGGAGCTGGCGCGCGGCGCCTGTGACCTGTCGCTCGACAAGATGGCGGCGGCAGGCACGTACGACAGCCGCGGCTTGCTCAACCTGCGCGAAGGGAAATGGCAGGAAGCTTGGGACGACTACAACGAAGCGTTCGCGCTCGATTCTTCGCTGACAATGTCGCTCTACGGCCGGGGCCTTGCCGCGCTGGCGCTGGGGCGGACGGCAGAGGGCGATAACGACATGCGTCGCGCGGTGAGCGCGGCGGCGGAGTATACGCGCTACGGGCTGACGCCGGCTTCGGTCAAGGCGCGCGCGGAAGCGACGGACTAAAAAGCCCACCGCCGAGGGATATTGCGTGTGGCCGTGACTCATGGCCTCCATGCCATCGGTTGCAGCGACGGGCGGGATTTCCATAAAACGACTGATACTGACGGCAATCGCCGCGGCGGTGATTGGTGCGGGCGGCGCGCAGGCGCAGACCTATCGGGAAATCTACGACAAGTGCGAAACTACCAACCAGAAGCCGGCTGATCGCGTGAAAAATTGTGACGTGGCCCTGGGACGGGCGCAGCCGGATGCGAAGGCGGACAGGGCGATGATCCTACTCTACCGCTCGACGGCCAATCTCGATATCAAGGCATATGATGCATCCATTAAGGATGCAGACGAAGCAGCGCTGCTACTGCCGCGCCATCTCGAGTCGCAGAACCAGCGGTGCTGGACGCGTGGCGTCGCGAACAAGGACATTGCGGTCGGACGCGGCGCTTGTGACATTGCGCTCGACATCAGTCGCAGCAATTGCGGCGTCTGGGATTCCAGCGGGCTGATCGCCCTGCGCGAGGGCAAATGGGACCGGGCGTGGGCTGACTACAACGAAGCCGTGAGGATTGAACCCAATCATACGAGCTCGTTTTATGGCCGTGGGCTCGCGGCGCTGGCGATAGGCAAGACTGCGGAAAGCGATGCGGATCTGAAGAAGGCGGCGTCATCCGCGGCGGAGTACAAAGGCTATGGCCTGACGCCGGAAACGGCGAAGAAGCGCGTGGCTGCAACGCCTGCACCTGCCGCCAACTAGATCGAGAGCGCTAGACCAGCACCATGTCGTCGACATGGATGAGGGCGGGGCGGCCGCGATAGCCGAGGATCGCTTCGAACTGGTCGGACTTCCTGCCGATCAGCTTGGTGGCGTCTTCCGAAGAATAGGCCGACACTCCACGCGCGACGGCCGCGCCATCGGGATCGATGACATCGACCGCATCTCCGCGCTCGAAGCGGCCTGAGACGGCGGTGACGCCTGCCGCAAGGAGCGACTTGCCGGACTTGAGGGCCTTGGCCGCGCCTGCATCGACACGGACGGAACCGGTGGGGCGTAGCGCGCCGGCAAGCCATTGCTTGCGCGCGGTCTCGGGAGTGATCTCCGGGATGAACCAGGTGGCGCGGGCGCCCTGCGCGATCGCGGAGAGCGGTCCGCCGGGCTGGTCGCCGAGGGTGATGGCGGTGGCGCAGCCGGCCGTCATGGCGATGCGGGCAGCGTCGAGCTTGGTCGCCATGCCTCCGGAGCCTACGCCTGCCGCCGTATTGGCGCCGCCGGCCATGGCGATGTGTTCTGGCGTGAGACGGCGCACTTCAGGGATGTGGACCGCGCGGGGGTTGCTGCGCGGGTCGGCGTCGTAGAGGCCGTCGATGTCGGAGAGCAACACCAGCACGTCGGCGCTGAGCATCTGGGCGACGCGGGCGGCGAGGCGGTCATTGTCGCCATAGCGGATCTCTTCGGTGGCAACGGTGTCGTTCTCGTTGACGATCGGAATGGCGCCGCGCTCCAGCAGCGTTTCCAGAGTAGCGCGAGCGTTGAGCCAGCGGCGCCGCTGTTCGGTGTCGTAGAGGGTGACGAGGGCCTGGGCGACCGGTGCGTTGTGCTTGGCCAGCGCGTCTTCCCACGCTCGCATGAGTTTTGGCTGGCCGGCTGCGGCGGCGGCCTGCTTTTCTTCGAGGCGCAGCTTGCCGACTTTCAGTCCTAGTGCGCGGCGACCCAGGGCGACGGCGCCGGATGAGACGATGACGATGGATTTGCCTTCGGCGCGCAGCTTCGCGGCGTCGGCGGCGAGCATGGCGAAGCGCGCGGTGTGGGGATGGCCAGTTTCCTGGTCGATCAGGAGGGACGAACCGACCTTGATGATGACGCGGCGCGCTTTGGAAAGAGGGGAGCTCACGGCTTCCACCCTTCCTCTTTTTCCTCTGGTGTCATTTCCGCTTCGATTTGCGCTTCGCGGCGCGAACGGCGATCTTCGGAGATGATCTCATAGAGCTTCTTGACGGTCTCCGGCACGCCCTTCTGCGAGGCGCCGGAGATGCGCAGCGGTGTCTGCTTGCAGGCCTTCTTGAGCTGCTTGGCTTTCTCGCTGATCTCTTCGGGCGTCATCGCATCGATCTTGTTGAGCGCGACGATCTCCGGCTTGTCGGCGAGGCCGCCGCCGTATTTTTCCAGCTCGCCGCGGATCACGCGATAGGCTTCTCCGACATCTTCCTGTGTGCCGTCGACGAGGTGCAGCAGCACCGCGCAGCGCTCGACGTGGCCGAGGAAGCGCGTGCCGACGCCGGCGCCTTCAGCCGCACCCTCGATGAGGCCGGGAATGTCGGCCAACACAAAGCTCGCGCCGATGCCTAGCGAGACGACGCCCAGGTTGGGAACGAGCGTGGTGAAGGGATAGTCGGCGATTTTCGGTTTCGCGGCACTGACGGCGGCGAGGAAGGTCGATTTGCCGGCGTTGGGCATGCCGAGCAGGCCGGCGTCGGCGATCAGCTTGAGGCGCAGCCAGATCCAGCGTTCTTCGCCGTCATGGCCCGGGTTGAAGCGGCGCGGCGCCTGGTTGGTGGATGACTTGAACTGCGTATTGCCCCAGCCGCCTGATCCGCCCTTGGCGAGCAGCACCTTGTCGCCAAGCTTGTCGAGGTCGGCGATCAGCGTTTCCTGGTCTTCCTCGAACACCTGGGTGCCGACGGGCACTTTTAGAACCAGCGTGGGCGCGTCCTGTCCAGTGCGATTGGCGCCCATGCCGTGAACGCCGCGCTGGGCCTTGTAGTGCTGCAGGTAGCGGAAATCGATCAGCGTGTTGAGGCCATCGACTGCCTGGATGATCACGTCGCCGCCGCGGCCGCCGTCGCCGCCGTCAGGCCCGCCGAACGGAATGAACTTCTCGCGCCGGAACGAGACGCAGCCGTCGCCGCCGCCGCCGGACTTCACATAGACCTTGCACTGGTCGAGGAACTTCATCGCGCGCGCGCCTTCTTTGGTTTCGGCGCGGCTTTTTTCGCAGGCGCAGATTTCTTTCTGGTGGAGGTGGTCCTGAGGTCGAGCCGCATCAGCGGACGGCCAGGCTTGCGCTCGACCACGGTCTTGAAGCCGGCGCGTTCGAATACGCGCTGCGGACCGACGCACATGCCGACGGCGGAACGCTTGTCGTCATGTGACATGGGGCAGGCTTCGAGGCGTTTGGCGCCGGCCTTCTTCGCATGGGCGATTCCGGCGTCGAGCAATTCCGCTGTCATACCCTTCTTGCGGTGGCCGGAGCGGACGAAGAAGCAGCTCGCTCCCCAGCAGGCGGGATCGCTCGCGTCGGCTTCGGTCTCGGCGGCGGAAGACTTGCGGCCGCGATTCCAGTCCGGCGTCATGTCCCGCGGCGCGACAGCGACCCAGCCGACGGCCTCCCCGTCCTTGTAGGCGAGGAGGCCAGGGGCTTTGCCTTGTTTTACCAGCGACTGGAACATCTTCTTCCGGTCGGCAGGCTTGAACTCGCGCAGCTCGGCGCCGGAGAGGCGCGTCACCATGCACCAGCACATCCGGGTGATCGAATCCGTCTCGAAGAGATCGACTAGGTCGTCCCAGCGGTCGGGCGTCAGCGGATGGATGGCGAGTTCGGTCATGGCTGGGTTCAGTGGGCCGTTTCGCCCGCATCATTAGCTGTGACCGGCTTCGCGGGCCACTCATAACGCTCGACCAGGCCGGAACGCTGGCGCGCCAGTCCGAACAGCTCCGCGCTTGCCAACTGGCCGAAGCCTAGCTTGCGCAGGACGCGTCCGGAGCCCGGATTGTCCGCGAAAACGTGGGCGGTGAAGCCCCGGGCGCCGAGCTGGTCGCGCGCCCAGTCCATCACGGCGAGGGCGGCTTCGCTGGCATAGCCCGAGCCCCAGTAGGGCAGGCCGAACCAGTAGCCGAGTTCCCAGACGCCAGGCCGGCCATGGACGCGGGTGACGCCGCACGAGCCGATCAGGCCATCGCGGGGAAGCGTGATGGCGAAGCGAAACTCCTCGCCGGAATCGGCGGCGATCGACTGGGTGGCGATCCAGTCGCGCGCGTCCTCGAGCCGGTAAGGGTGAGGCACGCGTCCGCACATCTTCGATACCTCGTAGTCGCCCGCGAGATAGGAGACGCGCCGCGCGTCCGACACGTCGAACGGACGGAGGACGAGACGCTGGGTGCGGATCGTCAGGTCGAGTGAGAGGACAGTGGCGAGGTCGTTCTTGAGACGGTTCATTTGTTTCCCCTTCCCTGTGTCCGGGAGGTGTTCGGTCAGGGGAGGAAATAAAGAAGGGGAGGCGATCCGCCTCCCCTGATCATCTTTCAGGTTCGGACCGCTTCCCTTGGGAGGCGGTCCGGACTTGGAGTCCTGCCGCCTACTTGGCCGCTTTTTCGTCCGCCGGTACGATCGAGATCGTCATGCGGCCCTTGGCGCCTTCGCGGAACGTGACCTTGCCGGTTTCGGTGGCGTAGATGGTGTGGTCACGGCCGATCCCGGTGTTCTTGCCCGGGTGGAACTGCGTGCCGCGCTGGCGGACGATGATGTTGCCAGCAAGGACATCTTCACCGCCGAAGCGCTTCACGCCGAGGCGTTTCGAGTTCGAGTCACGGCCGTTGCGCGTAGACCCGCCGGCTTTCTTGTGGGCCATGAGAGCCTCCTCTTAGTCTCTCGCGGCCTGGGCCGCGATGTTTGGCTGGCCTTGCGGCCGAATTCTACTTCTTGGACTTCTTGGCCGGGGCTTTCTTGGCGGCCGGCTTCTTCGCAGCCGGCTTCACGACAGCTTGCGCCTTCCGAGCGGCCTTGGCTTTCGCCTTGGGCACTGGCTTCGCTTCGGCTTTCGGCTCCGGCTTCCGGTCGCTCTTCTTGGCGACGCCGCCGCCTTTGGCGAGGATCTCGGTGATGCGGATCACCGTCTGCTGCTGGCGGTGGCCGAGTTTGCGGCGATACGTGTTCCGGGGCTTCTTCTTGAAGGTGATGACCTTCGCGCTGCGGCGCTGTTCCACCACTTCACCCATGACCTGCGCGCCCTTGAGAGCCGGGGCGCCGATGTCGACCTTGTCGCCATCGCCGATCATCAGCACTTCGCCAAAGACCAGCGTGTCGCCGGCATCGCCCTCGAGCTTCTCGATGACGATCTCCTGGTCGGCGGCGACCTTGTACTGTTTTCCGCCCGTCTTGATGACCGCGAACATCGGAATTCTCTTTATTTTTCAGAGGCCCTACGGCCAAAGCCATTGCTGCCCGCAGGTGGCTGCAGGCAGGGAGCGCGCATATAGACGTGTGAGGCAGGGGCTGTCAAACGCCGGAGGCCCAGATTCTGTGCTTTTGGCGCGGGCCGGTCCAGGCGGTGTCTAAACCCGGACCGGCCAGCGCCAGAGGCTATGACCGCTCCACTGGAATTGCGGCCGGGGTTTCCCCCTTCGGTCTTCCGAAGGCCAGCAGGGCCAGCCGGCGCCACAGCACGTAGAATGCCGGGGTCAACATCAGGCCGATGATGGTGACGCCGATCATCCCGCCAAACACCGCGGTGCCGATGGCGATACGCTGCTCGGCACCCGCGCCGTGGGCGAAGGCCAGAGGCGTCACGCCCAGGATGAAGGCGAGCGACGTCATCAGGATCGGACGCAGGCGCTGCAGTGCGGACTTCGTCACGGCAGCTTCAGGCGAGAGGTGCTCGCTGTCCTCGAGCTGGCGGGCGAATTCCACGATCAGGATCGAGTTCTTGGCCGCGAGGCCGACCAGCACGATCAGGGCGATCTGCGTCAGGATGTTCACGTCCATTCCCCGCAGCATAACCGCCGTGATGGCGCCGAGGATCGACATCGGCACGACCATGATGATCGAGAAGGGCAGCGTCAGGCTCTCATACTGCGCGGCGAGCACGAGGAAGACGAATAGCGCCGCCAACAGGAAGACGCCCAGCACGCCGCCGGATTCCGTCTTCTCGATGTGGGCCAGTTCCGTCCACTGGTACGAGATGCCCTCGGGCAGCGTCTTGGCGGCGAGATCCTCCATCTTGGCGATGAGCTGGCTTGAAGATGTTCCGGGCGCGGCTTCGGCGTTGAGTTCGGCTGCCGGAAAGAGGTTGTAGCGCGGCACGCGCGACGGACCCGCGCCTTCGCTGGTGCGAACCACGGCCGACAGCGGGATCATCTCGCCCTCGACATTGCGCACCCAAAGTCGGCCGATGTCGTCGATCGACTCACGGAACTGGCTGTCCGCCTGCGCGGTGACGCGGAAGGTACGGCCCAGATAGTTGAAGTCGTTGACGTAGGCCGAGCCGAGATAGACTTCGAGCGCCGAGTTCACTTCGGAGACCGGCACGCGCAGCGCCTCGGCCTTGTCGCGGTCGATCTCGAGTTTCACGCGCGGAGTGGCCGCTTCGTAGAGCGTGAAGGCGCCGGCGACGCCGGGCGTCTGGTTGGCGGCCATCATCATGCCCATGGTCGCATTGGCGAGTTCGCCATAGCCGCGGCCTTCGCGGTCCTGGATCATCATCTTGACGCCAGACCCCGTGCCGATGCCATCGACGGCTGGCGGGCCGACCACCATGATGAAAGCGTCCTGGATTGGCGCCACGGCGGTGCGCACGTCGTTGAGGATCGCCTTGGCGGTGCGGTGCGTCTTGCCGCGTTCCTCGAAGGGCTTGAAGCCGAAGAAGACAGTCGCGGCGTTGCTGGCCTGCGTGTTGGTGATGGCCTGGAAGCCGACGAAGCCCGGGTCGCTTTCGACGCCCTCGACCTCAAGCAGGCGCTTTGAGACGTCGAGCATAACTTCCCGAGTGCGCTGCGTAGTGGCGCCTTGCGGGAGCTGAATGGCGATGAAGCCGTAGCCGCGGTCCATTTCCGGGATGAAGCCTTTGGGCGACGCCATCAGCAACCCGCCCGTGAGGGTCAGCAGGCCAACATAGAGCACGACAACGATCAGGCCATAGCGCACCGCGCGTTTCGTGAGCTGGCCGTACTTGTTGGACAGCCATTCGAAGCCCGCGTTGAAGCCGCCGAAGAAGATGAACAGCGGTTTCTGCCAGGCCTTGGGCGCTTCGCGCTGGCCATGCGGTTTCAGCATCACGGCGCAAAGGGCGGGGGAGAGTGTTAGTGAGACGAAGGCCGAGATCAGGGTCGCGGTCGCGATGGTGATCGCGAACTGCTGGTAGAATCGGCCGGCGACGCCGCCGATCAGCGCGACGGGCAGGAACACCGCCGTCAGCACGAGAGCGATGGCGATTAGGGCCGCGCCGACCTCGTCCATCGAGACACGCGCAGCTTCCTTGGGCGACAGGCCGCGCTCGATGTTACGCTCGACATTCTCGACAACGACGATCGCGTCGTCGACCACGATGCCGATGGCGAGGACGAGCCCGAACAGCGATAGCGTGTTGATCGATCCTCCCGTTGCCAGCAGTACCGCGAAAGCGCCGAGGATGGAGACTGGGATGGCCAGAACGGGAATGATCGCTGCACGGATGTTCTGGAGGAACAGGAACACCACGAGCACGACCAGGACGACCGCCTCAAGCAGCGTCTTCTGGACTTCGGAAATCGAGAAGGCGACGAACTCGGTAGGGTTGTAGACGACCTGGTATTCCAGGCCCTGCGGGAAATCTTTCGCCAGGCGGTCCATGGTCGCCTTGACCTGGTCCGCCGTGTCGAGCGTGTTGCTGCCCGGGCGCTGGAAGATGCCGATGGCGACGGCGGGCTTGCCGAACAGATAGGCGTCGGAGGCGTAGTCCTGCGCGCCGAGTTCGACGCGGCCGACATCGCGGACGCGGACGAGCTGGCCGTTCGCGCCGGTGGCGACAACCACCTCGCCGAAGGTTTCAGCGTCGACCAGGCGGCCCGGCGCCTCGATCGTCATTTCGAAGGGGATGTTGGTCGGTTGGGGCGCCTGGCCGACGGATCCGGCCGCCACCTGGATGTTCTGGCGGCGCAGGCCGGCAAGCACATCGCCCGCGGTGAGGCCGCGGGTCGCGATCTTCTCGGGGTCGAGCCAGATGCGCATGGCGTAGTCACGCGCGCCGAAAACGATGACGTCGCCGACGCCGCCGAGGCGGGTCAGCTCATCCTTCACCTTCAGCGTCGTGTAGTTGGAAACATAGATCTGGTCATAGCGCTCGTCCGGCGAGACCATGTGCACGACCATCATGATGTTCGGGCTGGTCTTGGCCACCGTAACGCCGATGCGGCGCACTTCTTCGGGCAGCCGGGCTTCCGCCGTCGCGACGCGGTTCTGCACCTGCACCTGCGCATTATCGAGATCGGTGCCGAGCTGGAACGTCACCGCCACCGCCAGGCGTCCGTCCGCCGTCGACTGCGAGGTGACGTACATCATGTTCTCGATGCCGTTGAGCGCCTGCTCCAGCGGCGCAGCGACGGTTTCCGCGATCGTCTCCGGGCTCGCGCCCGGATAGACCGCGGTCACCTGGATCGTCGGCGGCACGATCTCGGGATATTCCGAGAGAGGCAGGGACCTCATCGACATCAGGCCCGCGAGCGTGATGATGACTGAGAGCACGATCGCAAAGATGGGGCGATCGATGAAGAAGCGTGACAGGCGCATGGGAGTGCCGTTTCGTTTTGTCGGGCTCTTGTCGGCCCTGGTTATGTCTCGCCCCGGCTGGTCTTCAGCCCGGGTGGGGGGAGGAGGCCGCGGCCTGCGAGGTCACGGGCTCCGGCGTTACAGGCGCGCCGGGGAAGGCGCGCTGCAGGCCGTTGACGACCACGCGCTCATCGCCCTTGAGGCCGTCCTGGACGACGCGAAGGTCGCCGTGTGACTGGCCGAGCGTGACACCGCGGTATTCCACGACGTTGTCCGCGTTTACGACCAGCACGTATTTGCGCGACTGGTCCGAGCTGATGGCTTTTTCAGGCACCAGCAACGAGTTCTGTGTCGCCGGCGTCAGCACACGCAGGCGGCCATATTGGCCAGGCGTGAAGCTGCCGTCGTCGTTCGCGAACACGGCACGGCCGCGGATCGTGCCGGTCGAGGGGTCGATGGCGTTGTCGAGGAAGTCGAGCTTGCCCGTGTGGGCATAATCGCTCTCGCCTTCGAGCTTCATCGCAACCTGTTCGTCGCCATTGAGGCGCGGTCCGCCGGAGCCGGAGAGCAGGCCTTCAGCGGCTGCGAACTCGAAGTGGATCGGGTTCAGCGCCACGATCCGCGTCAGGACGGAT
>JAUYPV010000118.1 GCA_030697555.1 Hyphomonadaceae bacterium | reverse complement strand
GGGCAGTCCGATCGCTGGAGGGCATGGCATGACCGACATCGCCGGGGGCAAGGTTCCGATCCTTGAATGCGTCAAAGTATCCTGGACCTTCCTGTTCCAGCACTGGCGGATGTTCGTGCCCGCGGCCTTGGTTGTGGGCGTCATCGGAGGCCTGTCGACGGTGATGCTGCCCTCGAGCGGCGGCCTGTCGGCGACCCCGGCGCTGGGGCCTGTCCTGCTGTCCGTCCTGTCTTCGATCCTCGCCGGCGTGGTGTTTACCGCGGCCGTGCTGCGCAAGGCGGTGCGCAACGAATTCCGCGGGCCGGCGGGGCTGGGTCTCGGCGTGGACGAGATGCGGCTTCTGGGCGTTCTGGGATCGCTGATCCTGCTGATCTTCCCGGTGGTCTTTCTCTTCCTGATGGTGCTGAGCGTCTACATCTTCAGCCGTCTGGGCATGACCGAGCAGCAGGTCGAGGCGATGTCCAACGATCCGGAGGCGCTGGCCAAGGCGCTCATCGAGGCGCTGGGGCCGACAGGGATTCTTGCGATGTACGCGCTGTTCTTCCTCGGGGTCGCGCTACTGGTTTACGTGCTGGCGAAACTGTTCCTGGTGAACGCGGCGACCATCGGCGAGAAGAAGGTGGTGTTCTTCCAGACCTGGAGCTGGTCGAAGGGCAATACGTATCGCGTGATCCTCGCCATGCTGCTGACGTCGTTGCCGGCGGCAGGCGTGAACTACGTGCTGCAGTCGCTCGCCGCATCAGTGGCCGGCGCCGGCGCAGTGGCGGTGATCGCCGTCAGCGCGGCGACGGCCTTTGTCGCGGCGCTGCTGAGCATCCCGCAGATCGCGCTAGGCGCGCATCTCTACAAGGGCCTGAGGCCAGCGGGGTTCGTGGCGAAGTAGCTATTCAGCCGCCTGCGCGGTCTTGGCCGGCTTCTTGGCTTTGGCCTGAACCCTTGTAGCGGCCTTCGGTTTGCTCTTCTGGTGCGCCTGGCGCTCGGCCTGGCGCTCGAAGGTCTGGACAAGGAATTTTCCGGTCCAGCTCTTCTTGTTCTTCGCGACTTCCTCGGGCGTGCCGATGGCGACCACTTCGCCGCCGCCGTCGCCGCCGTCCGGACCGAGGTCGATGATCCAGTCGGCGGTCTTGATGACGTCGAGGTTGTGCTCGATCACCACCATGGTGTTGCCGGCGTCGACGAGTTCCTGCAGCACTTCGAGCAGCGAGCGCACGTCATCGAAGTGCAGGCCGGTGGTCGGCTCGTCGAGGATGTACATGGTCCGGCCGGTGGCGCGTTTGGCGAGCTCCTTCGCCAGCTTGACGCGCTGGGCTTCACCGCCTGACAGCGTCGTCGCCTGCTGGCCGACTTTCACGTAGCCAAGGCCGACCCGGGACAGCGTTTCCATCTTGCCACGGATGCCCGGCACGGCGCCAAAGAAGACGCGAGCTTCTTCGACCGTCATGTCGAGCACGTCGGCGATGGACTTGCTCTTGTAGAGAACTTCGAGCGTTTCACGGTTGTAGCGCTTGCCCTTGCAGACATCGCAGGTGACGTAGACGTCGGGCAGGAAGTGCATCTCGATCTTCACGACGCCGTCGCCCTGGCACGCCTCGCAGCGGCCGCCCTTCACGTTGAAGGAGAAGCGGCCGGCCTGATAGCCGCGCGCCTTCGACTCCGGCAGGCCGGTGTACCAGTCGCGGATCGGGCCGAAGGCGCCGGTGTAGGTCGCGGGGTTGGAGCGCGGCGTGCGGCCGATGGGCGACTGGTCGATATCTATGATCTTGTCGAGGTGTTCGATGCCTTCGATCTTCTGGTGCGGAGCGGGTGCGTCGCTGGCGCCGTTGAGGCGGCGGGCGAGGGCCTTGTAGAGCGTCTCGATCACTAGCGTGGACTTGCCTCCGCCGGAGACGCCGGTGATGCAGGTGAAAACACCGAGCGGGATTTCCGCCGTGACATTTTTGAGATTGTTGCCGGTCGCGCCGATGACCTTCACGGTCTTTTTCTTGTCGGTCCAGCGGCGGCGCTCGGGCACAGCGATCTCTTCCTCGCCGGAAAGATATTTGCCCGTGATGCTTTCGGGATTCGCCATCAGATCTTCGGTCTTGCCCTGTGCGATCACCCGGCCGCCGAGCACGCCGGCGCGCGGGCCCATGTCGATGACATGGTCAGCCGTGAGGATCGCGTCCTCGTCGTGCTCGACAACGATAACCGAGTTGCCGAGGTCACGCAGGCGGCGGAGCGTTTCAAGCAGGCGGGCGTTGTCGCGCTGGTGCAAACCGATGGACGGCTCATCGAGAACATAGAGCACGCCGGAAAGGCCCGAGCCGATCTGTGAAGCGAGGCGAATACGCTGGCTCTCGCCGCCCGACAATGTGCCGGAGGCGCGGGAGAGCGTGAGGTAGTCCAGGCCGACATCATTGAGGAATTGCAACCGGTCGCTGATCTCTTTCAGGATGCGGACGGCGATCTCGTTCTGCTTCTTGGTCAGCTTCTTCGGCAGGGCGCCGAACCAGTCGCGCGCCGTCTTGATGGAGAGCTTGGCGGAATCCGAGATGGTGTAGTTGTCGATCTTGACGCTGAGCGCCTCAGGTCGCAGGCGCTCGCCCATGCAGGTGGGGCAGGGCGCGGCGGACTGGTAGCGGCCAATCTCTTCGCGCATCCACTGGCTGTCCGTCTCGCGGAAGCGGCGTTCGAGATTGCCGACCACGCCTTCGAACGGCTTGGTGACTTCGTAACGGCGCATGCCGTCGTCGAACACGAAGTCGACTTCGTCCTCGCCGGTGCCGTTGAGGATCAGGTCACGAACCTTGTCGGACAGCTTGCTCCAGGCGGTGTCGAGCGAGAACTTGTACTTCTTGGCGAGGGCCTTGAGCGTCTGTTCCTGCAGTGGCGAGGCGGACTTGCCCCACGGCGCGATGGCGCCGTCGCCGAGGCTCTTGTCCGTCTCGGGCACGACCAGCGCGGGGTCGACTTTCAGTTGCTCGCCGAGGCCATCGCAGGCCGGGCAGGCGCCGAACGGGTTGTTGAACGAGAACAGGCGCGGCTCGATCTCCTGGATGGTGAAGCCAGATACCGGGCAGGCAAACTTCGCGGAGAAGGTAACGCGGCGCGGCTCCTTCGTGCTGCCTTCTTTCTCGACGAACTCCGCGACTGCGATACCATCAGCCAGACCCAGCGCTGTCTCGAAGCTTTCGGCCAGGCGCTGTTCCATGCCGGCCTTGATGACGATGCGGTCGACCACGACGTCGATGTCGTGCTTCAGTTTCTTATCGAGCTTCGGCGGATCTTCGAGATCGTGGTACTCGCCATCGACCTTCATGCGGGCGAAGCCCCGCTTCAACAGTTCAGCGAACTCCTTGCGGTATTCGCCTTTCCGTCCGCGGATCATCGGTGCGAGCAGGTGGAAGCGCGCGCCATCGCCCAGCGCCATCGCCTTGTCGACCATCTGGCTGACGGTTTGCGCCTCGATGGGCAGGCCAGTGGTGGGAGAATACGGTATGCCGACGCGCGCCCAGAGCAGGCGCATGTAGTCGTAGACCTCGGTGACGGTGCCCACGGTGGAGCGCGGGTTGCGCGAGGTGGTCTTCTGCTCGATCGAGATGGCGGGCGAGAGGCCGTCGATGCGCTCGACGTCTGGCTTTTGCATCAGTTCGAGGAATTGGCGGGCATAGGCTGAGAGGGATTCAACGTAACGGCGCTGGCCCTCGGCGTAGATCGTGTCGAACGCCAGGGAGGATTTGCCCGAGCCTGACAGGCCGGTGATGACCACCAGCTCGTTGCGCGGAATATCCACGTCGATGTTCTTCAGATTGTGTTCGCGTGCGCCGCGGACGCGGATTGCCTGAGGCTCTGATGACATGGTCTCGCCGGGGAAGGTTGCCTGAGTTTCTTGCCAGATGGACGTGCGCTGAGTCGATTGGTGTGAGTCGGTTACTTGGCCAAGAACATAAGTGGAACACGGCCGCCCGTCACCGGGCTTTGTCCCTCATGGCCCAACTTTCACCCAGGCGGCGAATATGGGCCGGTCAGGGAGGCGCACAACCGGCCCGCTGCCAGATTGCTGACAGAGAGGTGTCAGCAGAATGTCGCAGGCGCCAAAGGATAGGTTGGACAGCCCGGGGTTGCAGGCTGGCCGCACTGCAGCGTGACTACGCGCGCATTTCTCACTTCTATGCATCGTCATAGACGCTGGGGACATTCATGAAGCATCTGCCCAACCTGCTTGTCGCGTCCGCGCTGGCGCTGTCGGCCTGCAATTCGGCGCCGCCGACGACGGACACGGCGCCAACACCGCCTGCGGCCGTGACGGCGGCTTCCTCTCCAGAAACGGCCGGCAGGCAAGTCTATGACGCCCTCTGCGCCGCCTGCCACAGCGGCGCTGACGACACAGCGCCCGAACTTGCCACGCTCCGGACCTTCAACCACGATCGCGTCTCGACTGCTTTGAGCGACACTGGCCTGATGAAGCTTCAGGCGAAGATGCTGACCCCTGAACAGCGCACCCACGTCATCGCCTTCATCACTGCGCCAGCGACTTCAGACACGCAGTCCGCCACAAGCACGCGGATGACGGCCAAGGAGGAATACCGCGAGGGCTACGCCTACCCGGTCCGCAGCGCCCGCGATGAGCGCGACTCGTCGGACGTTCCGCGGCCGACGGCCTGGGCCGCGCCCGCCCTCGGCGATGGACCGTTCAGTTTCGAATCGTGGGAGCAGCGCGACCTGCGGGTCTCGATCGTCACGCGTGGCCTGACCGCGCCGCGCGCCATCGAGTTTATGCCGGATGGGTCCATCCTCATCGTTGAACGCGCTGGTACGCTGCGCGTCGTGCGCAATGGCAAGCTCGATCCCTCGCCCATCGCCGGCACGCCGGCCGTCGCGGCGAATCTCGGAATCGCAACCGGCTTCATGGATGTCGTCCTGCACCCCGACTTCAAGGCCAACGGGCTGGTCTACTTCTCCTATCACAAGGCGCGCGGCGATCTTGGCGCCAACGCGATCTTCCTCGGCAAGTGGAACGGCAAGGAGATTGTCGACGGCAAGGACATCTTCGTCTCCGACGATGTGGACACGTTCTACAGCCGCATGAAGTTTGGCGCCGACGGCAAGCTCTACGCCAGCATCGGCGGCCCGGCGCTGGGAACGGACAACTCGCTCATCCGCGCCCAGCGCGCCGATGACTATGGCGGCAAGACCTTGCGCCTCAACGACGACGGCACGGCGCCGAAAGACAACCCGTTCTTCGGCCGCAAGGACGCCAACCCCGAGATCTTCACGATGGGGCACCGCATCAATCTCGGCATGACGCTCAACCCGTGGACCAAGGAGCTGTGGGCGACCGAGAACGGACCCAATGGCGGCGACGAGGTCAACATCCTGCGCGCGGGCCAGAACTATGGCTGGCCGGTCGTCAATGACGGGCGCTTCTACGGCGGCTCGAAGGTCTCGCCCGTGCCGGTCAAGGACGGCATCACGCGTCCGCACATTTCCTATGTGCCCTCGATCGCGCCGGGCGGACTGGTCTTTTATGACGGAAACAAATTCCCGAACTGGAAGGGCAACCTGTTCGTCGCCGCGATGCGCATGGGCGAAGTACCGCGTACGGGGCATATCCAGCGCATCGTGTTCAACAGCAAATGGGAGGTCGTGCGCAACGAGATGCTGCTGCTTGATCTCCACCAGCGCATCCGCGATGTCGAACAGGGCCCCGATGGTTATCTCTACGCCATCACCGACGAAGGGGCCGACAGCGTGCTGCTGAGGCTCGAGCCGGGCTTGAAGTAGGGCCCATCTCCTCAGAAGATTTCGTTTTCGAGGCCTGTTGACTCGCAGCCAGACATGTAATCATATCATTACATGTTCGGCGAAGACGAGATGACCGCGGTTTTCCACGCGCTCGCTCATGAGAGCAGGCGGAAGATCATGGACGTGCTCAAGGCCCGGTCCGGGATCGGCGTCGGCGAACTCGCGCTGGAGTTCGATGTTAGCCGCATCGCGGTGATGAACCATCTCGCCGTGCTGGAAGAGGCTGGCCTCGTCGTCAGCGAGAAGGAGGGCCGCACGCGCCGGCTCTACCTCAACACGGCCCCCATCCAGATGATCAACGACCGCTGGATGTCGGACTATTCCGCGCACTGGGCGCGCAAACTCACAGATATCAAGTACGCGGCCGAGGCCGCTGCAAAACTGAAGAAGGACAAGTAGGGGACGGACATGGCGGATCAAGACAGCAAGAAAATGAAATCCGGTACAGCCGCGGCCAAGCCGGAAAAGTTCGTCTGGAAGGTCACGATCAACGCGCCGATCGAGACGGTATGGAACACGTTGGTGAAGACGGACGAGGTGCTGCCGTTCTTTTTCGGCTCGGTGTGTCAGACCAAGGATGGCTTGAAGCCGGGCCGCAAGATGCGGATGGCGTCGCCGGACGGGAAGTTCGCGATCGTCTTCGGCGAGGTGAAGGAGTTCAACCCGCCGTATCGCTATTCGCACACCATGGCGTTCACGCAGAACGAGGGCGAAGAGCCGGCGTTCACGACCTATGATCTCAAGGAAGTGCCGGGCGGGACGGAGTTCACGCTCAGCACGACGTGCATTCCCGGAACGAAGACCGGCAAGATGGTCGCGGGTGGAAGCTTCATCGTCGACAACCTCAAGCTCCTCGTCGAGACGGGCAAGCCGAACTTCACCGCAAAGATGATCATGGCGACGGCGCCGCTGATGGGGTTCATGACGCCGAAGATCTGCAGGATCGAGAACTGGCCGCTGTGATGATCGGGGAGGCGCGCATGACAGCGCCGCCCCGGTTAGCCGGAGCGGCGCTTGCTGGATGGTGTCGTTCAGTTGGGCGGTTAGCAGCGGTGGTCTTTCTTGGCGATCTGGCGGCCGGCGAGAACGCCGCCCACCGCGCCGATGGCGCCGCCTTCGGATTTCGCGCCGTCGCCAGCGACCTGGCTGCCGACGACCGCGCCGGTGATCCCGCCGACTACGGCGCCCGTGTTGGAGGCTTCCTGGCGTTCCTTCTCGCACTGGATCTTCGCTTCCGCCGCAGCGGCGCGTGCTTCGGCGGTCTGAGCACGGGCTTCGGCGTTGCTCGCCTTGGCGGCCGCGACTTCAACCCTCGTGCCGTCCTCGTTGAGGGCGAGCGATTCGGAATCATTGGCGCCGCTGCACGCACTGGCGCTCAGGGCAATCGCGAGCGCGCCAAACACGCCTGCGGTCTTCAGCATGATGCTGCGCATAGCTTTCTCCACTTCGACTTTGTCAGGGATGAAATGAACTTAGCGCAGGTAAGTTCCATTGCCGTCGCGGTAACCAAACAAGGCCATACGGCGCCAATAGCCGGCGCATGGGAAACAACTCGCTCCAGGAGAGACTCACATGGCGAAATCACCTGAGGAACAACTCGCGAGCATGATCGCGAACATGAAGGAGACTACCGGCAAGCCGCTGGAGGCGTGGGTCAAGATCGCGAAGGCTTCGAAGCTGGAGAAGCACGGCGAGATCGTGCGGATGCTGAAGGCGGATCACGGACTGGGTCATGGCTTCGCCAATGTGGTGGCGCACAAGGCGCGTGGGTCGCTGGAGACGACGGCGCCCGAGGGCAATCCGTCGGCCGGGCAATACGATGGAGCGAAGGCGGCGCTGAAGCCGATCTACGACAAGCTGGTCGGCATCGCCGAGGGGTTCGGCAAGGACGTCGAGCTGGCGCCGAAGAAGGGCTATGTCTCGCTGCGGCGGGCCAAGCAGTTCCTGACGATCCATCCCTCGACGGCGACGCGCGTCGATGTCGGCATCAAGCTCGCGGGCGTTGCGCCGAAGGGAAGGCTCGAGGCGGCGGGAAGCTGGAACGGCATGGTCACGCATCGCGTGCGGCTGGAGAAAGTTTCCGAGGTCGATGCCGAGCTGAAGGCGTGGATCAAACAGGCCTACGACGCGGCTGGCTGAAGACAGACCACAGCCCCCGCCCACCTTGGGTCGCGAGGCAGCTCGCCCGGGGCTGTGGCCGCCGATGGGAAAGGCGGGGTGGGCAGCTGCCTCCACCGGGAGCCAAGGGCAGGGCGGGGGCCGGTCTTGCGTGCAAGTATGGCTTGCCTCGGCGTCGATTCCGTGAAAGAACAAACAGCGAACATGTGACGTGCTGCTGATGGCGTTTGTTGTGGATGCAGCGATGGCCCACATGTTTCGCGGTTGCGGCGAGTCGCAACGGCGGGTTGGCCGACCTAGGTTGCCCTCCCACTGGACTAGGGGGCTTTGGACTACGGACTTTGGAAGCTGTGTCAGGAACCGGAGCGGACCGCAGAAAGACGGTTCGGGGCCGGAGAGCAAACGGAGACTAAAATGGCCGGATCGGTCAACAAGGTGATCCTCATCGGCAATCTCGGGCGCGACCCGGAGATCAAGCAGATGCCGAGCGGATCCTCGATCGCCAACCTCTCGATCGCAACCTCGGAAAGCTGGCGCGACAAGGCGTCGGGCGAGCGGAAAGAGAAGACCGAGTGGCACCGCGTGGTGGTGTTCTCCGAAGGTCTGGTGCGGATCGTCGAGCAGTACCTGAAGAAGGGCGCGAAGGTTTACATCGAAGGCCAGCTCGAAACCCGCAAGTGGCAGGACAAGGACGGCAACGACAAATACTCGACCGAGGTCGTGCTGCGTAACTTCGGCTCGACGCTGACCATGCTCGACGGCAAGGGCGAAGGCGGCGGCGCGCGCGGCGGCGGCGAGTTCGACCAGGACCGTGCGCCCGCTCGTGGCGCAGGCGCCAAGGGCAAGGGTGGCAAGGGCGCGACGGAAGACTTCTCGCGCGGACCCGAGTTCGACGACGAGATTCCGTTCTAGGTTTTTCATATCGAAAATTCGGAAAGGCGAGCGGGAACCCCCGCTCGCCTTTTGTTTGTCCCCGATTCCTCGCTCTGCTCGTCCCGGCGAAAGCCGGGATCCAGGGCAGACCGCGCGACTTGTCTTTGGTTCGAGCTGCAGCCTGAATTCCGGACAAGGCTCAGCGTGGTTCCTGGGTCCCGACTTTCGTCGGGATGAGCAGTGGTGGTTGGGCAACACACAAACGCCCGCGACCTCGCAGGCGGGACCTGCGAGGCGGGAGGGTTTGCATGTTGGCGCTCTATCCAGGCTCATCGTCTGGCCGGTCGAGCCACTCCAGGGAGAGGTGCAGGGCTCGAATCGCCAGCATGGCGTGTTCGCGGCATTGGTCGGCGTAGAGGTCGCCCTGGCGCCAGGACTGCCAGCGGCGGCGGGCGGCGTCGTTGCGCCAGCGCGGCAGGTCGAGATCTTCGGGCGCGAGCCTG
>JAUYPV010000108.1 GCA_030697555.1 Hyphomonadaceae bacterium | reverse complement strand
AGCTGACCCGTTACGCAGCGCGCAAGTCCGTTCTCGTCTATATCGATGCGCGCGCGTTCCGACATGGCAAGACTAAGAGCGAGCGGTGCGCTCTTTGCGCCCACGTGCGCGACATCCAAGACGTTATCCGAGCGGTCATAGAGGCAAAGGCATGCGAAATCGGCGGGAAGCTGATCCTCGATGCTTCGTACGACAACCTGAAAGATGCTCTCGATGTCCTCGCGCTCGCCGATCGCCCGGGTGATCTGGTCGAGCAGACTCATGCGCTCCAGCTGAGTTCGCAGCTTCGCTTCGGCAGCCTTGCGCTCGCCAATGTCGCGGGCGAAGCCGCTGAACGTTACGGTTCCTTTCGTCCGGATGGCCGTGATGGAAAGCTCGACCGGGAACTCATGGCCATCACGGTGAAGCGCCGAGATTTCGATCCGCCGGTTGAGGATTCGCGTTTCACCAGTGGCAAGATAACGCGCCAGTCCATCCTGGTGACTGGCCCGATAACGCTCGGGTATGATGATGTCTGCAAGCGGCCGGCCAAGTACTTCCTCGCGCGTCCAACCAAAGGTCTTTTCCGCCTGTCGGCCCCAATCGACAACAATGCCTGTGCTGTCGATGCTGACAACAGCGTCGAGCGCAGTCTCGACGATCAGGCGGGCGCGCTCTTCGCTTTCGATCAACGCCTCCTGGGCGCGTTTGACGTCAGTGATGTCGGTCGAGATGCCAAACACCGCGTAAGGCCGGCCATTGTCGTCTCGAAGCGGCGCCTTCACAGAGACGTAGCTATGTATTCCATCGTCCTGAGGCGCCTGTTCTTCCTCCGTCAGCGCTCGGTCGGCGTGGGCGACGCGCTCGTCCATGGCGCGAAACGCGTCGGCCTGCGCTTTGGTGAAGAGGTCGTAGTCGGTCTTGCCGATCATGGCCCCGCGGTCGATGCGGAATATCTCGGCATAGCGGCGGTTGATCAAAAGGTAGCGCCCATCAAGGTCCTTGACGTAGACGACAGCGGGCGTGTTTTCGATGAAGGCTTGGAGGAGGTCGTGGCTCTTGCGTCGCTCCGCTATCTCGGCGGCGAGATTGTCGTTCATCGTCCGCAGCTGGGTTGTCTGCTCTTGAACACGCGCATCTAACTCCTCGTTAGAGCGCGCAAGCTTGGATTCAGCGCGGATGCGCTCGGCCATGCCTTGCGAGGCCGTTTGCATCACGAACAGCAGCAGCGCCAGATGTCCGGCAATACGGCCGAGATGGGCGGCCATCGCCGGTCCGTCCGCCGGCGCCTGGGAGTAGAGCATGACGGTGTTGGCGACGAAGAGCGTTGCGGCCAGCCAGACCAGAGGTGGAATGAATCGGTCGAGGTCGCGCAGGCGCCACGCTGCAAAACCAACAGCCGCCCACATCAACGGCGATAACACGAGAGCTGGGCGAGTCATGCCCAGCACGGCTGACTGCGTGTAGGTCGGCAGTTGCTGGAAAGCGAGGAAGATCGTGGCCGCGAGGACGGCCATAGCCACGGCATAGACAGCGATGTCCTTTGAGCCGCGATGCAACATCCACAGCGCTATGCCAATGCCGATGGGAAGAAGATGCGTCGACGGCGCCCAGGTCGCGGGTCGCAAGACGTCGCTGACTTGAGTGGTCGGCTGAAGAGGACCGGACCACTCTACCGTTACAAGGACATGGATGAGGTTGAGGAGAAAGATGAGGCCAAAGGCGATGGCCAGGCGGCGAGACAGCAGGTTGCCGGTATGCGACGCCACGCTCCAGAAATTCGACGCAAGCACGCCTGCCAGCAGCGCCAGGGTCGTATCCTGGATGATATGAAGATTGGGATAGTCGCCCGCGCCGATCGTAAGTAGAGCCACACCAATCAAGGCGGCGACGGCCAACACGCTGATGGCCCACCACGGAATGAGCGGCTTGCCGGTTATGTCATACATGCGGCGTCCCCTCGCGACATTCGCACGGCATGATCTCGGGCGCAGGATCGACATGCGCATTGTGTGCGACGCCGGTCGGAAGTTTGCGCAGCCGGTGCGCAGCGGGACTAGGCACCGCCTTGGTTGTCCAAATCGGTCGGCGAAAATAATGACGCGCCATAGCAGACCCCACCCACGACGCGAACTCTAGCTCATAGCAAACGCTTCTGCGAGAGGCTGGCTAACGCCAAAAGAGGTCGGTTAGGCAGAGCGGATTGGGCTGTAGAGGATGGGCACTCAGGCTCTTAGAAGCGCTTCGCCCAGCCGTTGGGGATTGATTGGCTTGAAGAGAATCTCAAAGGGATGATCCGTGTTGATGCGCGCCACGGTCGAGGCCTCGCTTGAACCCGTGCAGTAGATGATACGGGATTCGATTTTCTTTTTGATGGCGAACGCAGCGTCGACGCCATCCTCATCTCCATCGAGACGAACATCCATCAGCACGTGGGTCGGACGATGTTGCTTAGCGAGTTCAACAGCGTTGCGGGCCGTTGTCGCCACGCCGCAAACCTCAAACCCATAAGCCTCGACCCAGATCCTGAGGTACTCGGCCGCGAAGAACTGATCTTCGACGATCAGCACCTTTCCTGCTGACTCAGCCATCCTTCACCAACCCTTCTCCCGACGACCGGCCTGCGCAGCGCACCGCCTCAGGGCGCCAGTTGCTTCGGACCAAAGAACTGATCGCTCGGTCGCGGGCCCGGTCGTCGTTTTCCCGAGCCGAAGTTTGATTCAATCCACCTTGCTTGGCAACCGTCGGGAAGAACTCCTTCCCGTGACCGACGCCGATTGGGCGATCAGCTTCCCAGTTGCCGACTACTTCCTTCCCAGTTCCGATTTGCTTGTTGACGCGCGCAACGCGCCGTTATGTCGATGGGGCCTGCGGTTTCGACCGCTTGGCGCGGGCAGGGCCGACGTTTTTCCCAGTGTTTTTCCCAATTACCGGGTAAGTGGGATGCTGAGGCGCTAGGTCGCCGGACTGCGTACGCCACCAGCCGCCCCTCGGCGAGTTGATTTTGCAGCAGGTTAGGCAGCCCGACAGGCGACGTTAGGCGCTTCGCTTTCGCGATGTGTGCCCGCGCTAAGTTTGCGGACAAACGCTAGTACCGGCCAGTCCGGAGGTAGGGGATCATTGATCTGATGTAGTCGGCAAACTGCTGCATCCCGCGAGCTTCCAATTCTCGAACGAAGATGTGCCAGAGAGGGATGTTGCTCCGATAACCGTTGGGACCAGACTCGGTACTTAGCCCTCCGCCGCTAGAGGTGCTCAGCCCTCCATTGCTTGAAGTGCCAAGTCCGCCGCCGGATGAAGTGCTCTGATTGCGTGGCCACATATGCCTTCTCCCTGCGACCGGAGGGAGTCTAACAGTATCGCGCCGCCATTCGTTGTCGACGGCGAAGCGGCAAAGGCGCGCGCCAAGGGGACGGAGTCACGGGTTCTCCTTCAGGCTTTGACAACTCCAGCGGAGCGCCTTTCCGAAGTCACATAGCGTCCGGGCTCCAGCGTCGCGCCAATTGAAAGCGCGATTAGTCGCTGGCGTTCCCACCTGCAGCCAGGGATTTACCGCATCGGCGCCGTCAATTAGGGTGACGATGACATTTTGGGGGTGAGATCGCAGGCCAATTGGCGAACGGGCCACAGATGCGCCGCGCCGCGGGCGCCTTTTCAAAAACGCCGTGAGGATGAGCCAACTCTCTCTGTAACAGGAAGACAACAATCCATGCTGGTCTCATCCCTGCGCATTCTTGTCGGCGCGATCCTGGTTGCTGCTGCAGCAGGCTGCGGCGGAGGCGGAGGAGGTGGAGGCGGCGGCACTCCTCCAGTTGTTTCCGGTCCGACGTGGACGCCGGGTGTCTTCCAGGCAGCGAGCACGTTCATGGATCGTTGCGCTGTCGTTCGCACGGGAAATGACAGCCAGGGTCGTCCATTCCCGGACCAGGCCGGTTCGCTGGTGCAGGAGCTTTTCTGGCTGCGTTCCTGGACGAACCAGACATATCTCTGGAACGCCGAGGTGATCGACCAGAATCCGGCCGGATTCACGGATCGTATCGCCTACTTCAATGTGCTCAAGACGAACGCCCAGGCTGCGTCCGGCAAGCCCAAGGACCAGTTCCATTTCACCCTGCCCACGGCCGACTATCTCGCGCAGATCACATCCGCGCCCGAGGCCGGCTACGGAGCGGAGCTGCGGGTGTTCGCCAACACGCCGCCGCGCGACGTGCGCGTGCTCTACACTGCATCTGGAACACCTGCGGCGGAGCTTCTGGTGGGTACGCCGAAGCTGACCCGCGGCGCGCGCTTCCTCA
Source organism: Hyphomonadaceae bacterium (assembly GCA_030697555.1). Classification (GTDB taxonomy): domain Bacteria; phylum Pseudomonadota; class Alphaproteobacteria; order Caulobacterales; family Hyphomonadaceae; genus UBA7672. Next base: position 7,531 of record JAUYPV010000108.1, on the reverse strand, counting down.
CCGTCGATGGCGTCGATCTCGTAAACGGGGGAACGACACAGGCCCAGATCGACACGCTCAACAACGGCCTCTTCCCGCGCACGGCCGGCGAGAGCCATACATTCACCGTTCGCTATCCCGACAACTCAGAGCGCGCGATCACACTGGTCTCAGGCTCGCTTGTCGAAGCGCCGGTCAACCGCACGACGGTGCTGACGACCGCCAACGGGAATGTCGGCTATATTCTCCTCAACACGTTCAGCCCGTTCAGTTCGGAAAAGGCGCTGGTCGATGCGATCGCGGCGCTCAAGACGCAGGGCGTCAACGATGTGGTGCTCGACCTGCGCTATAATGGCGGCGGCCTTCTCGCGGTCGCCTCGCAGCTCAGCTACATGCTGGCCGGGCAGGCGCGCACCGCCGGCCGCTTCTTCGAGCGCCTGCAGTTCAATGCCGCGGCCGGCACTACCAATCCTGTGACCGGCGGGGCGAACACGCCCACGCCGTTCTACACCACCGGGCTTGGCTTCACGGTTGCTAGCGGCGCGGCGATCCAGACGCTCGACCTGCCGCGTGTCTACATCCTCACCTCGCCGGGCACGTGCAGCGCAAGCGAGTCCGTCATCAACGGACTGCGCGGCATCGATGTCGAGGTCGTCCTGATCGGCGGCACGACCTGCGGCAAGCCCTATGGCTTCTATCCCGACGACAATTGCGGGCAGACCTACTTCTCAATCCAGTTCAAAGGCATCAATGACAAGAGCTTCGGAGACTATCCCGACGGGTTCGCGGCGCAGAATTCGGCCTCGACGTTCGCCGTCAAAATTCCGGGATGCGCCGTCACCGACGACCTGACCCGCGAACTCGGCGATCCCGGCGAGGCGATGCTGGCTGCAGCGCTGGGCCATCGCGCGAACGGGACCTGTCCCACGCCGCCGCCGACGGGCCAGGGCGTGGCGCGGGTTGCTGATGACAGCGGGTCGATCGCGACGACGGGCCGTTCGCAAGCCGCCGAGGTGTTGCGCAACATTCGCGACCTCAGCATGCCCGATCAAAGTGGAGGTGGGCGATGACCGGACGGATATCCGCCGCGATCTTCCTCTTCGCCGCGCTGGCCGGCGCCTGCCAGTCGACCGCGGTTCCCGCCGTGCTGACGCAGGCGGACGAAGCCGCGATGGGCCGTCTCAGGGCAGCGCTCGCAAAGGCAATGGGGCAGGCTGAGGTTCAGCTTGGGCCGGGCGATCCGTCGCAAACCTCCGTCGTGTCCGTGCTTCCTCTCCCGCCGGGTCCGCTCGAGGACCGAAGCCTGGCAAAGCCCACGATCTTCCGTCTCGAGATCGAGGGCGAAACTTGTGTCCTCGTCCGCGAGGACACCGGTGCTCGCGTCACGCTCGAAGGCGTCGATTGCCGTCCTGCGGCACCCTGAACCCGTCGCAGGCCGTATCGGCCGCACAGGGAGTTTGCGAGGGAAGAATCCAGAAATCGCGACGCGCATCCTACTCGTCAAAACCGACAAAGACCGCAGCGTCGTCGACCGACTTGCGTCGCGAGACGACGGCGTTCGCCGGGAATGTGTCGTCGGGATAGCCCATGGCGACGCAGATCATGATGACCTGATCGTCGGAAATCCCAGCGTGCTCGCGAACGACTGGAGACTGCATGATGCCCTGGCTGTTGATCACGCACCCGAGCCCGCGAGACCAGGCTGCGTTGACCAAGGCGTTGGTGACGGCGCCACAATCGAAGGGCGCAATGTCGTTGCCCAAAAGCGAGCGGTCGTAGGTCACAACGATGGAGACGGGCGCATCGAACTGGCGGAAGCCGCGCAGCACCCATTCCTGGCGCTTTGGCTTGTCGTGCCTTTCGATTCCCATGACCGCGAACAGCTGCTTGGCGATCTCGATCTGCCGCTCCCGGTGCACGCCCTCGTAGGCGCCGCGAATGCGGAACTCCCGAGAGTCCGGCACGCCCGCCAGATTGCGTTCGGTATTGCCCGCGCGGATACGGTTCAGGGCGTCGCCGGCGACGACATAGAAATTCCAGGGCTGCGTATTGAGCGACGATGGCGCACGCATCGCCATCTCGATGATCTGCTTGATCAGAGCTTTGGGCACGGGATCGGGCCGGAAGCCACGGGTGCTGCGGCGGCTCAAGACAACTTCATCGTATTCCAATGCAGGTCCTCCACCCGGAATCGCCCTCAAGTCTTGGCATAAGCCGACGGTCTGCCTCAATGGCCACCGGGGAGACGCCAGCAATTCCTAGGCGCACCTGGCGATCGCTTGCACGATGTCGACGCCGCGGGGATCTCCGATGAGGTCGGCGCCCATGCGGTTCAGGGTGTAGGCGGCGCCTATGCCGGCCTCGGGATCGGCAAAACCGAAAGAGCCGCCCCATCCCGTGTGGCCGAAGGCGCGCGGATTGGGACCATAGGCGCCGATCGTGTTGAGGACGAGGCCCTGGCCCCATTCCATCTCGAAGCCGAGCAACTGGTCGTGACGATTGCTCTGTACTTCGCGCAAGCGCTCGATCGCCACGGGAGTAATGAGGCGCTTGCCGGCGAACTCGCCGCCATTGGCCAGCGCCGCGTAGACGCGGGCGATGCCATCGGCCGTGCCGTGCAGATTCATCGCGGGAAGCTCGGCGCGGCGCCAGGCGACGGCGCTTGAATCTGCGGGCTGGAGCTGCGGATTGCCCATCGCCATCATAGCGAAGGGCGGAAGGCCCAGCGTCGCCAGGTCCACCTCGACGGCCGGCGCAATCATCGGCGCGACGCGATGGTCCTCGCTGGCGGGAAGGCCGAGGAACATGTCGGCGCCGAGCGGGCCGGCCATTTCCTGCGCAATGAATTTTCCGACGCTCTGGCCAACAGCGCGGCGGAACACCTCGCCTGCCAGGAAGCCATACGTGCAGGCGTGATAGGACGTCGCCTCGCCTGGCGGCCATGCGGGCGCCTGGGCCGCCAGGCGGGAGCAGGCGAGGGTCCAGTCGTAGAGATCTTCGATGCTTGTGGGCGCGACAAAGCCGGGCAGGCCGCCCTGGTGCGAGATGAGCTGCGCAACTGTGATGCGATCCTTGCCGGCTGCGGCGAACTCCGGCCAGTGCTGCGCGACGCGATCTTCGTAGCGCAGGTGGCCGCGGTCGACGGCCATGGCGAGCGCGGCGGCGACGATGCCTTTCGTGGTCGAATAGACGTTGACCAGAGTGTCGCGCATCCACGGGCGCGTGCGTGCCGCGTCGCGCCAGCCGCCCCAGAGATCGACCACGCGCTCGCCGTGGCGATAGACAGCGAGGGAAGCGCCGGTGTCCTGGTACGGCTCCGGGCGTTCGAAATTGGCGATGAACTGGTCGCGCACGCGTTCAAAGCCTCGGGCTACCTCGCCATCGATCGAAAGCTCACGGACCGCCATTTAACCCTCCGTCTGTTCGTGTTCAGGCAGCCGAGAGGCCGCGCGTATAAAGCCGGACGATTTCGTCGCCCAGCATCTGCGGGCTGCGTGGATCATCGGCGCGACGCCATTTGGAGATCCAGGCGAAGAGGCCGGCGCCTGCGCGCGCCTGGGCTGGCACATCGCTCATCTGCAGTGTCCCGTCCTTCAGGCCACGGCGGCCCATCGCTTCGTACCGGCGCGATATCGCTTCGGCGCGCGAGAGGAGGCTGGTCTGCTGGCCCTTCGACAGTCCGCGCACGCCTGCGAGCGGAGCGAGAGGCGAGAGCGCACCAGCCTGGGCCTGGGTGTTGAGATGGACGCCGATGGAGGTCTGTTCGAGACCGGTGCGGCCATGCTTCATCGCGTGATCGGCAATGGCCTCATAGAGGCCGAAGGCGCGATCGTAGCAGCGATGCACGAGGTCCGCCTTGTCGGAGAAGTAGTGGTAGAGAGCGCCTTTCGTGGCGCCAAGTTCGGCGGTGACATCATCGAGCGACACGCCCTCGACGCCGCGCCGATTGAAAAGACGGGAGGCGGTGGCCAATAGAGTCTCGATCTTGGCGTTGGCGGCGGCGTCGCGGTCAAAGGGATTGCCAGGAGACGGCCGGAGCGCCTCGACGTCGAAGCTGACTGCGGGCGTCTGCACGTGCGGAGCGCCGACGCCGTTCCGGAGTAGGCTGAGCACGGCGTTGGCATCGCGCGCGTGAGCCTCGGTTTCCTCGATATCGAGCCAGGCCGGCGTAAGCTGGATCCATGACACGAAGCCGGCAATCGTATGCGCCATCACGTGGGCGTCGCAGGGACGCACCGAGCCGTCAGCGATTCCCTGTTCGACGAAGCCTTCGAGCGCCTTGGTGTTGCGGGCGGAGGCGCGGGCGATGATGCTTTGCTGCGGGGCCTTGAGGTAGTCGGTTTCGCCGAGCACCGCGATCGGCGCCTTGCCCGGGGCAAGCGCACGGCGCGTAAAGGACAGCGTCTTGGCAAGGCCATCACCGCCTTCCTCGTCGGCAGCCTCAAGATCTCCTGCAATAATCTGGCAGGCGCGCTCGTAGGTCTGGAAGACGAGATCGTCGCGTTCGTCGAAATAATAGTAGAGCGCCGCACGCGTCACCTGCATCGCGGCCGCGACATCGGCGATCGACGTCGCGGCGATTCCGCGTTCGTTGAACAGGCGTGCGGCATGATCCAGCGCCATCTCGCGCCTGGACAGGCGCCTGGCCTCGCTTCCGGGCCTCGCTTTTTTCGTCTTTCCAACGCCTCGGGGCATTGCCGAATCCTTTGCGCGCAACTGGCGCTTACGTAAGCCAACATACCCTGATGTCAAATAAGTTGACAAGCGGTTTTAGACATGTCGATATCCTAACATACGCAAACGTCAAATTTCGGGAAACCGGTTTGCACGGGGGCGCGGCGGACCGGGCGAAGTTCCGGCTGTCTTCAAAGGGAGGTCACGATGATGAAGGCCGGAACGACGGCAGGAAAGCGCCGCTTCCTGAAGCTGGGCACTTCGGTGTCTGCGTGTCTTGCCTTGTGGTGCGCCGCTGCGCCCGCAATCGCACAGACGGCGCCGGAGGAGGACTCCGACGTCGTGATCATCACTGCCCAGAAGCGCGAGCAGGACATCCTGGATGTCGGCATCTCGGCGCTCGCGGTTCCGCAGGAGGCGCTTTCGGAACAGCGGATCGAACAGATCCGTGATCTCGGGCGCGCCATTTCCAACTTCAGCGTCAAGGAGCAGATCCCAGGGGCAATTCCCGTGGTGACGATCCGCGGCGTCGGTCTCGACGATTTCAGCTCCACCAACAACCCTGCCGCCGGCATCTATGTCGACGAAGTCGCGCTCTCGTCGCTCGCGTTGATGAGTTTCGACCTTTACGACCTCGAGCGGGTAGAAGTTCTGCGCGGGCCGCAAGGCACGCTCTACGGCCGCAACACCACGGCAGGCGCGGTCAACATCATCACCGCGAAGCCGGACGACACGTTCGAGGCGAAGCTCGCCGGCACGGTTGGCAACTATGAACGCTTCGAAGGCGAAGGCATGCTGAACATGCCGATCGGCGAAAACGCGGCATTCCGCATTGCCGGCAAAGCCGTGCGCCAGGACGAGGGGTTCTGGGAAAGCAGGTTGCTGCCTGGCGAAACGATCGGCGAGCAGGATATCATGCAGGGCCGGGCCCAGCTGGCCTTTGGGCTGGGCGAGGGCTGGGACGTAAATCTCAAGGTCGACGGCCTGCGCTCGCGATCCGAAATGGGATATGGCGAATTCTTCGGGACGGTGAATTTCGGGACCGGCGTTCCGCCCAACTTCACGTGTGCTCCCGTGCTCGCTGGCCGCCTCGATCCGACACAGTGCACCGATTTCTTCGGCTACACCGACACAGATGGCGATCCCTTCACCGGCGACTGGACACGCGACACCCAGTACGACATCGACCAGCTCGGCGCGACTGCGCGCATCGAAGGCGATCTTGGCTTTGCGATGCTGACCTCGATCACGGGCTACATCGATTTCGATCGTGACTTCTATATCGACGCGGACGCGTCTCCCCTGCGTCAGTTCGAGTTCAACCAGAAGGATCACGTGCAGCAATGGTCCGAAGAGGTGCGGCTGGCAGGCGAGGCAGGGCGGTTGAACTGGGTGGTGGGCGTCTTCTATTCGAAGGATGACGTGAAGGTTCGCACGCCGGGCTTTCTCGACGATCTCTTCGCAACCGAAGTTGTGATCACGGCAGATCAGGAAACCAACTCGCTGGGCGCATTCGCGCAGGGCGAGTGGGCGTTGACCGACAGCCTCAGCCTTGTGACCGGTATTCGCTATACCGATGAAGAGAAGGACTATGCCGGCGGAACGCGCGATCTCAATCCGTTCGGCGCGAGCATGCTGATCAATCCACTGTGCCCCAGCGCGACCCAACCCTGCCAGCTTTCCTTCCTCGACACCTCGATCGACGATCAGTTCTGGTCGTGGCGTGGCGGGCTCAACTGGCGCGTCAACGACGACACACTCCTCTACGCCAGCGTGTCGCGCGGGCAGAAGAGCGGCGGGTTCTTCTCGGGCATCACATTGGCAACGGCACAACTGCTTCCTTACCGGTCCGAAGAGTTGACGGCTTACGAGGTGGGATGGAAGACTTACCTGCCGGCCTATGGTCTTCGGGCGGAAGCGGCGGCCTTTCACTACGAGTACTCGGATCTTCAGACTTTCATTCGCGTCGATCTCGGCCCGATCTCGGTGCAGGCGCTCGGCAATGTGCCCGAAGCGGAAGTGCAGGGCATCGATGCGTCGCTGGACTGGGAACCGGTCGATGGCCTGACGCTGCAGGCCGGCCTCGGCCTGCTCAATACCGAACTCGGATCGTTCAGCACAGTCGCCGGCCAGATCGCCGCGGGTAACAAGCTGCCCAACGCGGCGGATGTCACCGGCAACCTGCGCGCCAGCTATGAATGGTCGCTCGGCGGCGACCTGACGATGAGCGTGCAGGGCGGGGGACAGTATTCCGATGCCGTGTTCAAGGACGCGATCAACGATCCCGTCATCAAGGGCGACGCCTACTGGGTTTACGACGCGCGGATCGCCATCGGTGAGGCCGGCGGCGATTGGGAGCTTGCGCTGTGGGGCCAGAACCTCAGCGACGAGCAATATGTGACGCAGGGGCTTAACTCCGGGCTCGGCGCGGGCAATCGCACGTACAACGCTCCGCGGACGTTCGGCGTGACCCTGAGCAAGCGTTTCCAATAAATTCGACTCACGCCTGCGATTCAACGTTCTGCAACCGCGTTAGAAGCCTCGGCCACCTTGCTTCATCCTAGCGGCCGCGTTTCGGGACATGGCGTGGATTGCGCAGGTCGGAGAGGCGTCTCGCCATGCGAAGCTGGCGGTTGGCGATCATCGTCCACCCGAAAGCAGCGTCGAAGTCGCCGCGTTTTATCGCCTTCTCCATTTGCTTGAGGGCGCGCCAGAGATTGGCCTTAAAATCAACCATGGGTTTTTCCTGCTGTGTGGATTGAGAGAGCCCGTCACCAGCGACGTGGCGTGACGGGATTGCGCGGCGGTTCCTCGTCCTTGAGGTCGTTGTAGCGCTGAGCGATGGCGATATGGCGCTCGGCCATCTTCATCCAGCGTT
>JAUYPV010000107.1 GCA_030697555.1 Hyphomonadaceae bacterium | reverse complement strand
TTGATCCCAAGCCAAGCGAGGGAGTTTGCCGGGACCGTGGGTTGAACAGCCCATGGCCTGCACGCCGCCGGCGCCCACGTCAGGGGAATGAAAACCTCCCTGTTCGAGGCTGGCGAGGAACGACATGCGGGGACGCGGGATACGCGTTTCTTCTTCGGACTGCCGGCAGAGCTGCTCTCACCAGCAGCCAAGCCAAACCAACGCGGGCGATCCCGCGTCCCCCGGCCCTCCAGCTGGAGGCGCACACAGCGACCCGGACGGTGAAACCGGTCCGATAGCGAAGCTGCGTCCGGCTTGCCAAGCCGAAGCTCCGCAGGAGCGGAGGCTGGTCCGAATGCGAGCGCTTACCTAACTCGGGGGAGCGCCGGGCGCCTGCCCGGCAAAGTCTAACCGCGAGCATGGTGCATGATGATGCGCATCGCCGGGCAGGCGCCCGGCGCTCCTCAAGGAGAGGTTCGGCGCTCCCCGAAGAGTACAGGAGGTCCTAGACCAGCAGATGAACTGGCATAGCGAGCGGCAACGCGCGGCCGCCCCTCAATCCCCGGTGAATTTCGGCTTGCGTCCTTCGAGGAAAGAAGAAACGCCCTCGGCGAAATCCTCCGACCCCTCCATCAGCGCGAACGCCTCGAGGTCGCGATGTCCCGTTGCGCGAGAGAGACCGAGGGCGGCCACGTTCACGTCCTGCTTCACCATCTTCAGCGCCGTCGGCGGCAGCTCCGCAGCGGCCTTCGCGAACTCCATCGCTCGCGCCAATGCGCTGCCGTCCTCGGCTACCGCATCGGCCAGTCCCCACGCCAGCGCCGTCGCCGCATCGACTTTCTCGCACAGCGCCGCCAGCCGCTTCGCCCGCGCCGGTCCCACCAGCGCCGTCATGCGCGGGATCGAGCCCCAGCTCATGTTCATGCCGCGCTCGACTTCCGGCACATACACTGTCGCCGACTTCGCCATCACCCGCAGGTCGCACGCCACCGCCAGCGCCGCGCCGCCGCCCACGCACCATCCCTCGATCGCCATGATGGTAAGCGCGTCCACCTTCTCCCACGCCTCGCACATCTCCGGTCCCAACCGCAGCGACACGCGCCGTTGCGAAAGCCTTTGCTTCCGCATCTCGCCGCGCTCAGGATCCTTGAGATCGGCGCCCAGGGTGAAGTTTTTCGCCTGGCCCGTCAGCACCACCGCCGAAATGTCGGGGCGCGCATGAAAGCTGCGCGCCGTCTCCGTCAGTTGCCGCAGCGCCTCGGCCGACAGCGCATTCGCCTTGTCGCCGCGATCGAACCGCACCGTGGCGGTGCGCCCGTCGATCGTCGTCTTGATAAAGCTGTCCGCCACCAATACCTCCCAGATACGCGGGCAAACTATGCGTTGGCCCGCATGTCACGTCCACGCCGGATGGGTGGCGTAGCGGCAGGTCAGGATCAGGAAGACCCTCATGCAAGGCGACGGACAGAAAAAGCTGCATCGCGGGGCCCGTGTGGGCGTCGCCGTCACGCCGGAAACGATGGCGATGCCAGGCGTCGAGATCCTGCGCGGCGTCATGAACGGGCGCCTGCCCGCCGCCGGCATCAGCAAGTCCCTGAACTTCTGGATCGAGGAGGTCGAGGAAGGACGCGTCGTCTTTGCGGGCGAACCCGGGGAGGAAAGCCTCAATCCCATGGGCGCCGTTCATGGCGGCTGGGCGCTCACCATGATCGACTCGGCCTGTGGCTGCGCCGCGCTGAGCGTGCTGCCGCCCGGCGTCGGCTACACCACGCTGGAAACCAAGGGAAACATGACCCGGGCCATCAGGCCCAACACGGGGGTCTATCACTGCGAAGCAAAGCTGCTGGCCAACGGCCGCCAGATCATTACGTCAGACGCCAGGATCACCGGCCCGGACGGCAAGCTCTACGCCCATGGCACCTCGACGCTGATGGTGCTGCGCCCTTAAGGCCCGCCGTCTTCTTCCGGCTCTTCATCGTCGATATGATCCGCCGGATCGTCATCGTCGCTGCGGTCGCCCGGATACATGCCGGTCGACTCGAGCACGGTCTCGCTTTCCTGCGGATTGCCGAGAGAGGCGAGGCGATCGGAAAGGCGGGCGCGGATGCCCTCCATGTCGCCCATGTAGTCGCCGGAGCGGCGCTGATAGAATTCATCCCGCAACTCCATCAGCCGTTCGGTCCGCTCGCCCACGGTCAGGTTGGGATCGAAGGCAATGTCGTCGATGTCGTCGGTCGTCAGCTCCTGGGAAATGCCGGGCATGTCGTCATCGCCGCCGATTTCCATGTCGACGGCGCGGACTTCGTCGCTGCTGCGTGGGTGTGGCACTCGCGGTCCTCCTCAGCCATAGTTTGTCAGCACGCGCTCGATCTCGTGAGGCGGCATGTTGGTGAGGTCTTTCGAGACCTCGGCGACGACCCTGTCGGACACCTCCTTGTGCAGCGCCTTGCGCAGGTCGCCCATGGTCATGGGCGGTGCAGCCAGGATCAGCTTGGAATATCGTCCTTTGTGGGCGGCCGTGTAGAGCGTGTCGGCAATTTCCTTGGCGAAGCGGTGTTTCTCCAGCTTGTGCCAGTTCACCTCCTGCATCGCGCTGCGATGATTTCCGACGGAGGCGAAGGCCCGGCCGGGGCGGTCGGTTCCCTGTTCGCGCGTCGGAGGATTCTCATGCTCCAGCACATTCATCACTTCGAGGTTCGGATGCATCGCATCGCCCTCATTCCTGAAGAACAAGGCCTTTTCGCCATCTCCCACCATAACCCAAGCGTCGTGTTCGATCATCAGGCCAGACATGGCGTCTCCGTGGATTGGGGTCTCGGAAGGCAACGAATGAGGCTCATGCCTGTTCCGGCGGGCCGTCCGATGACCTGTTCCGTCAGGCCTGTCCGGACCCCATGTTTCCATCACTATCAGGCGCTTGACGGCGTTTAGGTGCGGGCGGATTGTGCGCCGCACATTAGAGATAAGAGGATTTTCCCCATGAGCGCTTCGGATCCGGTTGTGATCGTAGGCATGGCCCGCACGCCAATGGGCGCGATGCTGGGCGAACTGGCCGGCTTCTCGGCCAACGAGCTCGGCGCGCACGCCATCAAGGGCGCCATGAAGGAGGCCGGGATCAGCGGCGATGACGTGCAGCTCGTCTACATGGGGAACTGCCTTCCAGCCGGACAAGGCCAGGCGCCGGCGCGCCAGGCGGGCATAAAGTCTGGCCTGCCGAAAGGCGCTGAGGCCACCACCATCAACAAGATGTGCGGCTCCGGCATGCAGGCGGCGGTCATGGGCCGTAACGCCATCCTCGCGGGGGAAGCCAACGTGGTCGTCGCGGGCGGCATGGAAAGCATGACTAACGCTCCGCACCTCGTCGACCTGCGCAAGGGCCACAAGTACGGCGCGGCCGCTCTGAAGGATCACATGGCGACCGATGGCCTTGAGGACGCCTATGGCGGCGGCGCGATGGGCAACTTCGCTGACATGATCGCCAAAGAATACCAGTTCACCCGTGAACAGCAGGACGCCTACGCGCTGGAGACGCTGAGCCGCGCGCAGAGCGCCACAAAGGAAGGCCGCTTCAAGCGCGAGATCTCGCCGGTCACCGTGAAAGGCAAGAAAGGCGACGTCACGATCGACACGGACGAACTGCCGCGCACGGCCATGCCGGAAAAAATCCCGACGCTGCGCCCCGCCTTCTCGAAGGACGGCACGGTCACAGCCGCCAACGCTTCGGGCATTTCCGATGGCGCGGCGGCTCTCGTCCTCATGAAAGAGTCCGAAGCCAAGAAACGCGGCCTCAAGCCGCTTGCAAAGATCGTGGCGACCGCCGCTCACTCTCACGAGCCTGCCTACTTCACTACGGCCCCCGTACCGGCGATGAAGAAGGCGCTCGAGAAAGCCGGCTGGAAAGCCTCCGATGTCGATCTCTGGGAAATCAACGAAGCGTTCGCTGTGGTGCCGATGATCGCCATGAAGGAGCTCGGCGTCAGCCACGACAAGGTCAACGTAAACGGCGGGGCCTGCGCCCTTGGCCACCCCATCGGCGCTTCGGGCGCGCGCGTGCTGGTGACGCTGATCAACGCGATGGAACAGAAGGGCGTGAAGCGCGGCATGGCCGCGCTCTGCATCGGCGGCGGCGAGGGCATCGCCATGGCGATCGAGCGGGCCTGATCCAATGTCCGGTGAAGTCACAAAGGTCCCCAGCGGGTCGAAGCTGGGGATCGGTTTCTCGCGAGCCGTCCGTGTCGGCGATTTCGTGTTCGTCTCCGGCTGCGCACCCATCGCCCGCGAGGGCGGGGTGGCGTTCCCCGGCAATGTGAAGGCGCAGACCAAGCGCTGCTTGGAGATCATCGAAGGCGCGCTGACCCAGGCCGGCGCCGACATCAAGCACGTCGTGCGCACGCGTGTCTTTCTCACCGACATGTCGCGCTGGAAGGAAGCCGGCGAAGCGCACGGCGAGGTGTTCAAGGACATCGAGCCGGCCTGCTCCTTCATCGGCACGTCAGCCCTGATCGATCCGGGCTGGCTGGTCGAGGTCGAGGCCGACGCAGTGGTCACGCGCGGATAGGCGGCCTGACAAGTTTGCGCGCTTGGCGTCCTCCACGATACTGATACTGTCCTGCAAAACAGTGCGGGAGGACTTCCATGCTCAGCTTTGACGTCTGCGAATGCGGGGCGCCGCTGCAGCGGATGGAGCGAGAGACGCCGAAGCCGAAGGGCGCGGAAGTCCTCCTGAAAGTGCTGGCGGCGGGCGTCTGCCACTCGGACCTGCACATTTGGGACGGCTATTACGATATCGGCGGCGGTCAGAAGCTGAAGCTGCTCGACCGCGGCATCAAGCTGCCGCTGACCATGGGCCACGAGAATGTCGGCGAAGTTGTCGCCGTCGGGCCGGAGGCAAGAGGCGTCTCCGTCGGCGGTGTGCGATTGATCCATCCGTGGATGGGCTGCGGCGAATGCATGGTCTGCAAGCGCGGCGAAGAGAATCTCTGCCTCAAGCCCTGCAGCGTCGGCGTCCACCGCAGCGGAGGGTTTGCCACGCACCTGCTGGTTCCGCATGCGCGCTACCTGTTCGACATTGGGGGTATCGCTCCCGAACGCGCCGCGCCGTTGGCGTGCTCGGGGGTGACGGCGTATGGCGCGCTGAAGAAGGTGAGCGAGACGTTGAAGGATGAGCCGGTCGTGATGATCGGCGCGGGCGGCGTCGGACTGATGGCGCTGGCGCTGCACGCCAAGATGGGCGGCAAGCGTGCGATCATGGTCGACATTGATCCGGCCAAGCGCGAGGCGGCGAAGCGGGCCGGGGCGGAGGTGATCGACGGCGGCGCCAAGGATGCGCTGGACCAGGTGCGCGCGGCGACGGGTGGTGGATCGTGGGCGACGATCGATTTCGTGGGCGCTGGTCCTACCGTGAAGCTGGGCGTCGATGCGGCGATCAAGGGCGGCAAGGTGATCGTGGTCGGCCTGTTCGGCGGCGATGTCGTGGTGCCAACGCCGTTTTTTCCGATCAAGGCGATGACCATCCAGGGTTCCTACGTCGGCAGCCTGCCGGAGATTGCGGAGCTGCTGGATCTGGTGAAGCGCAAGGGCGCGCCCGACGTACCAGTGGCGACGCGACCGCTGGACCAGGTGAACGCTGCGCTGAACGACCTGCGCGACGGCAAGGTGGTCGGCCGCGTGGTGATGCAACCGGCCTGACGGATCGTGTCCATGGTCAGCGTGCTTGAAGAGTTCCGGCTGCAGTCGCGGTTCTGCGGCGAGTTCGAATCGCCGTTCACGGAGCAGTTGCTGGCGAGGTGCGCGGACGATCTGGTTGCGGGCGGGATCGTCGCGAAGCTGACCGATGGCTGGATCGGCAATGCGCGGGCGGATGCGGTGTCGCTGCGGGTTGCGGGTGCGCTGCACGCGGCGGCGCTGGCGGGCCGAGATGTGAAGCTGCAGGCGGAGTACCCGGACCGGCGCAGTGACTGGTCCATGGACCGTGTCTGGCCGGTGGCGCGGGACTTCCTCGAGCGCGAGGAGGTCTGGGCTCGCGCCTTCATGCTCTCGCCGCCACAGACCAACGAGACGGCGCGAGCCACGGGGTTGGCGTGCGCCTTCCTGTGGCTGGCGCAGCGGTCGCCACAGCCGTTTCACATGCTGGAGCTTGGCGCGAGCGCCGGACTCAATCTCAACTGGGACCGCTTTCGCTATGCTTATCCGCCGTGGAACAAGGCGGACAGCGGCGGGCCGATGATCCCGACGCAGGTCTCCGGATTTCCGCCGGAGTGGCGCGATATCGAGATCGCATCGCGCGCGGCCTGCGACCAGAATCCTCTCGATTGGGACGACCCTGAGCATCGGCTGCGGCTGCGCTCGTATGTCTGGGCGGATCAGGTGGCGCGGCTGGACCGGCTGAATGCAGCTTTGGATCTGGCGCGGGCGCAGGGCCACAAAGTCGAGAAGGCGGATGCGGCCGAGTGGGTTCGGCACAAACTGGCCGGCGACTTGCCGCTCGGCACGACGGTGATCTATCACTCCGTGTTCTATCAGTATCCGCCGCGCGAGGTGCGTCACGCGATCCGCGACGCGATCGAGGAGGGCGGCAAGCGCACCACTGAAAACCGGCGTCTTGCGTGGGTGCGCTTCGAGCCGGAAGGCGTCATCGGTGGCCAGCGCGAACATGTGCGCTACGTCGTCAACGTCGTGAGCTGGAGCAAGGGCAAGCGCAGCGAAGCGACGCTCGCTGAGGTCGACCCGCATGGCCGGACGATGACGTGGTTTGGGTAGGGCTCGCTTTGCTCGCCCGAGAATAGGGAGTGGGGAATAGGGAGTAGTGTTCCCCTCGGTTCTCTCGGCGTGCGTGACGCGTAGGGTGCATGGAGCGCAGCGCAATGCACCTCTTTCGCGACTCCCTCGCTAGCGGCCGCGCTTCGGGACATGGCGTGGGTTGCGCAGGTCGGAGAGGCGTCTCGCCATGCGAAGCTGGCGGTTGGCGATCATCGTCCACCCGAAAGCAGCGTCGAAGTCGCCGCGTTTTATCGCCTTCTCCATTTGCTTGAGGGCGCGCCAGAGATTGGCCTTAAACTCACCCAGGGGTTTTTCCTGCTGTGTGGATTGAGAGAGCCCGTCACCAGCGACGTGGCGTGACGGGATTGCGCGGCGGTTCCTCGTCCTTGAGGTCGTTGTAGCGCTGAGCGATGGCGATATGGCGCTCGGCCATCTTCATCCAGCGTT
>JAUYPV010000101.1 GCA_030697555.1 Hyphomonadaceae bacterium | reverse complement strand
AGTGGGAGGGATTTCCAGGGACTGCGGGGCTGAACGCCCGCAGCCTGCACGCCGGCGGCGCTACCCACGGCAGAGGCGTGAAACGACCGCCTTGTCCGAGGCCGCTGGTCAGACGAACACGGGGGCGCGGGATCCGCGTTTCTCTTCGACTACCGGTAGCGCTGCCTAACCGCAGCGAAGCCAAACCACGCGGGCGATCCCGCGTCCCCAGCCCTCCATCTTGGAGGCGCCCTGTCTCCCGAAGCCCGAAAGGGCGCAGGGAGAATGCATCCCGGACGGCATCAGCCGGTCCGAATGCGAAGTCACGTCCCGCTTGCCAAGCCGACACGTCTCGCCGTAGCCGGCAGGCGAAGGCGGAAGCTCCGCAAGAGCGAAGGCTGGTCCGACTGCGAGCGCTTACCTAACTCGGGGGAGCGCCGGGCGCCTGCCCGGCAGGGTCTAACCGCGAGCATGGTGAATGCTGATGCGCCTTGCCGGGCAGGCGCCCGGCGCTCCTCAGGGAGAGGCCTATGGCTTCAGCGCCTGCCCTGCCGGGGATGACCCCGTTGGAGGAGCCGAGGGAATCGCTACTCCCTATTCCCGGCGAGCGAAGCTGCGCCTCACACCACGATGTTTGAAATGAGAATCCCAACCCTAACCACGAGCGGTGGAGGCGGCGGGAATGGTGCCCAGGGCCGGAATCGAACCAGCGACACGCGGATTTTCAATCCGCTGCTCTACCAACTGAGCTACCTGGGCGTACCCGCCTTGCGGCGAGGCGGGATGTATAGGGAAACCGCTATTGCCTGTCCACTGGGCTGATCCGCGCCTCAGGACTCGTCATTTTCCGCCGATTTTGGGCCGTTTTCCCGGGTGTTTTCGTCTTCCTCGCCGGCCGGCTTGCCCGGGATGGCATAGCTGCCCTTGAGCCAGCGCGAGAGGTCGACATCGGCGCAGCGCCGCGAGCAGAACGGTGCGTACTTCGCATCCGCCGGCTTGCTGCAGATCGGGCATCCGTCTCCGGTCATTCTGTGCTCCATACCTCTGCCCGGCCCGGCGGGCGGTCCTGCGGCTCCAGCGTCCACCGCGCCCCGATGCGGTCCGCCAGCGCCTGGCCCCAGCCAATATGGTCAGTCTCGAGCCAGCCCGCAGCCTCCTGCGACACCCGCGCTCTGATCTTCGAGCCGCGCGCTGTCCAGCCCGCGCTTTCGATCTCGCGAAGGGCGTCCAGGGCCTCGCGCTCATGGGCGGGTGCGGAAAGCGCATCCCGCACAGGCCGGGCCCGCCGCGCGATCGCCGCCTCGCACACGCCGAGCTGCGACAACTCCAGCACCTCACTTGCCCTGCCCAGCCAGCCGGCAAGTGCTTTCCGGAACGCCTCCGCCACGGCGCGCTGGTGCTTGCTCTGTTTCATGCCGACAAAATCTACCGCGAGCAGCCCGCCTATGCCGCGCAACGAAATCTGGCGCGCCGCCTCCTCGGCCGCCGCGAGATTGAGGTCGAGCGCAAAGGCGTCTGCATCCTGAGCGCCCACGCGCTCGGCGGCGTCGACATCGATGACCGTCATGGCGCGAGACGCCTGGATCGCAAGATCGCCCCCGCCTTCGAGCCCGACAACCTGCTGCCCGGACTCAACGATGGCGCCTTCGACTTGGGCGCGGCCGGCCTCCTCCCTCAACGTGGCGACAACCACGACGCCTCGAAGGAACAGATCGTCCGCCGGCGGCTGATGCAGCTGTGGCTTGTCCGGTCGCGGGACACTGGGCGACATGTCGGCGAGGCTCAGCACCAGGCCTTTTTCCGCCCACGCCTCCGATTTCACCCGGACGGCCAGCATCGCGCCCTCGGCGATGGCCTGCGCTTTCGACTGCTCGATGATCCCGTCGCGATCGAGCCCCAGGTCGACGAACCAGCCGCGATTGCCCGGCATCCGGGCCTTCACCCTGCCCCACCAGATCTCATCCAGTTTCGCGCGCCTGCCTCGTTCGCTCCAGCGCTCGACCTCCAGCCGGAAAGGCTTGCCGAACGGATCGAGCAGCGCGCGGCGATGTTCCCCGACCGCGTCATCGATGCAGAGCGTCGCGCGTATCATGTCGCGGCCCACCGCCGCGTCGCCGGGAAGCCAAGGCCCTCCAGCAACGCCACCGTCTCATGCAGCGGTAGGCCAACGATGGATGTGTACGAGCCCGAGATGTGCGTCACGAATGCCGACGCCCTGCCCTGCACCGCATAGCCGCCGGCTTTGCCCTGCCAGTCGCCGGTTGCGAGATAGCCTTCGATCTCGTCATGCGAGAGCCGCTTGAACGTCACGCGGCACGGCACGACGCGCGACGCCTTGCGCCCGTCCGGCCCGATCACGGCGACACCCGTGAACACATCATGCGAACGCCCCGAAAGGAGCCGCAGGCATTCGCGCTCCTCAGCTTCGGTCTCAGTTTTGGGAAGAATGCGGCGCCCCACGCCAACGACGGTATCCGCCGCCAGGATGAAGGCGCCCGGCTGCGCTGCCGCCACCACCGCCGCCTTGCCTTCGGCCAGCCGGCCGGCCAGCACGCGCGGCTGCTCGCCCTTGAGGGGAGTCTCGTCGATGTCCGCCGGCTGGATGAAGTCTGGCTTGAGTCCGACGCGGTCCAGCAGCTCGACCCGCCTTGGGCTGGCGCTGGCCAGAACCAGGCGCGCGGCAGCCTCCCCTTTCGAGGTCACTTGAACCGGCCCGCGACGGAGCCCGTCACTTGAAGCGGTAGGTGATGCGCCCCTTGGTAAGGTCGTACGGCGTCATCTCGACGAGCACCTTGTCGCCCGTGAGCACGCGGATGCGGTTTTTCCGCATCTTTCCGGCCGTGTGCGCAATGATTTCGTGGTCGTTGGCAAGCTTCACCCGGAACGTAGCGTTGGGCAGAAGTTCAACGATAGTGCCTTCAAACTCGATAAGTTCTTCCTTCGCCATGCAACTCCCTTTGCGGCGGCTGGTCTCGCGGGGGCCCGTATACACGCATTTCCCGGGATTCGTCGATTCCGCGGGATTTATCCACGGGCATGTAGCGCACAGACCAGCGTGAACAGGCGTCTGGCGGTGTCAAAATCGACTTCCGCCTTCTCCGCCAGCCGTTCCACCAGCAGTTGCGACCCCTCATTATGCAGCCCCCGCCGCCCCATATCGATCGCCTCGATCTGGGAAGGGGTCGAGCTACGAATGGCGTCGTAATAGCTATCGCAGATCATGAAATAGTCCTTGATCACCCGCCGCAGGGTGGTCAGCGACAGCATTAGCTTGCGCACCGGCGTTCCGTCCGCTTCAGCGACATCGAACACCAGCCGGTTGTCGGCCAGCGACAGCACGACGTTGTACGGCCCGCCATCATGGCCGACGAGCTTGAACGTGTTGCCTTCGAGGATGTCGAAGATCGCGACCTTGCGCTCATGATCCGCATCGGGCCCCGCGGGCGCGAGACTCTTCTCGTCGATCTCGATCGAGACGATGCGGCCGCGCTCCGTCATGAACCGCCTCGCCGGATGGAGACGGACAGCCCGTGCGCCGGTAGCCCCTCGCTCGCCGCCAGCGTTTCGGCGGCGCCGGCAAGCGCCCGGAAGCCGGCTTCGGAGATACGCTGGATGGAGGTGCGCTTCATGAAGTCGAGCACCGACAGGCCGGATGCGAACCGCGCCGCGCCGGATGTCGGCAGCACGTGGTTGGAGCCGGTGACA
>JAUYPV010000099.1 GCA_030697555.1 Hyphomonadaceae bacterium | reverse complement strand
CCCAAAGGGCTCCACGCTCGAACGCATCGCCTCCGCGCCGTTGAACAGGTGTACCGGCTGCCCTCCTGCGGGGACGATGGGCGTGAGTATAAGTGCGTCCCGACCCAGCAGGATAAGTTGCACGATTTTTCGGAGCGGATTCTCCGAGAAATCCCTGCAAGTCTCTGACCCGCTTCAGAATCTTTTTCTGAAAAATCTTTGGACGCTGGTCCTTAACCTGCGGATTTCATCGTTTGATCCCGCAGGTTAAGGGCGGGGCTCGCAGATGGCGCGCCTACGCGCTCGCCGGGACAAAGAACAGGATCCACATCGCCATCAGGACGAAGTTGGACAGGCCGAACAGGAGCAGGCGGACGACGACGTGGTTGAAGGTGAGGTGGACCAGGCTGTGCGTGGCGCGGAGGGCGACGTAGATCCAGGCGAGCCAGAGCTGCAGCTCGGTTACGCGGTCGCTGACGAAAAGCGCCAGGCACAGCACGTAGAACAGGATCGGCAGTTCAAGCAGGTTCATCAGGTTGCGGTTGGGGATCGCGACGTCGCCCGGAACCCTGGCCGACTCGCCGAACTTGAAGTCGTCGCGGGTGACGGTCTTGCTGCCGACAGCCCGGAAACGGCGCAGCGGGACATTGCAGAGCACGAGGAAGGTGAGGGCGACGAGCGCGCCCATGGGTTGGAAGATCAGGGCCTGTTCCATGGTGTTCCCCCTCCTAGGACAAAGGCTTGCTGGGCTTTCCTATCACGGCGAAGGCTTGGGCAAGACCCAGAATCGACGGCCAATAACCCGTTGCTACTGACAAAAAGGCCGGTCGCGGCGAAATAGATGATGAAGACCGGCCCGGCTTGCCCTAAGCGTTCGCGGCAAATATGGGCGGGGCGGCGTTGACCCAGGGTCGATGCTGGACGGACAGCGCAGAGGACTTCGCATGAAGAAGGGCAAGACGTTCGCGGATCTCGCGGTGGGGATGACAGTCTCTATCGAGAACACCGTGAAGGAACAGGACGTCATCGACTTCGCGCGCGTGTCCGGCGACTACAACCCGCTGCACATGGATGAGGCGTATGCGAAGTCGACGCAGTTCGGTGGACGCATCGCGCATGGCGCGCTGACCGCGTCGTACATCTCCGCCGTGCTGGGCAACGACCTGCCGGGGCCGGGCGCGGTGTTCCTCGAGCTCAACCTGAAATTCGTGCGGCCGGTGCGCATCGGCAATACGGTGATCTCGACGGCCGAAGTGCTCGAGATGGTCGAGCGCGGCTGCCGCGTGAAGCTCGGCGTCAAGGGCGAGGTCGACGGCAAGATCGTGATGCGGGGCGAAGCCACCGTGATGGTTCCGTCCGGCAAGGCTGACTGAAGTGAGATGAGTGCGGGCGCGGCGATAGCGCTGGGCAACTTCGACGGACTGCACGCCGGCCACCGCGCCGTGATCGAAAGCGCACGCGAGGCGGCCAGGCGAAGACAAGCGCCGCTGGGCGTTGCGACGTTCGAGCCGCCGCCGCGGCGATACTTCCAGCCAGGAGCGCCGCCGTTTCGGTTGATGACGGAATGCCGGCGCGAGATCGCGCTCAACGCGATGGGCGTCGATCAGATCCACCTGCTGAAATTCGATTCATCGATGGCGGCGATGACGGATCGCGAATTCTGCGAGCGCGTGCTGGTCGGGCAGGTAGGCGCAGTTTCGGTGAGCGTCGGGTTCGACTTCCGGTTCGGCAAGAACCGGATGGGCAATGCGGAAAACCTGAAACGCATCGGCGCCGACCTGGGCTTCGAGGTGAAGATCGTCGAAGAAGTCGCCAGCAATGGCGAGAAAGTCTCGTCGTCGCGTATCCGCGAGGCGATCGAGCGCGGCGATGTGGTGGAGGCGGGCAAGGCGCTGGGCGGCTACTGGATTGTCGATGCGATCGTGGACCATGGTGAGAAACGCGGGCGCACGCTGGGCTATCCGACCGCGAACATGCAGCTTGGAGAGATCGTGCATCCGGCGCACGGCGTCTATGCTGTGTGGACGCGCGAGGACAGCGAGACGGGCTGGCGGCCGGGCGTTGCGAATTTCGGGCGGACGCCCACCACCGGTCTGCGCGATCCGCTGCTGGAAGTGGTTGTGTTCGATTTCGAGGGTGACCTCTATGGCCGGCGGTTGCACACGGCGTTCGTGAAGCACCTGCGGCCGGAAAAGAAGTTCAGCGGGCTGGATACACTAGTCGCTGCGATGAAGCAGGATGAGGCCGAGGCGCGCTCCATATTGAGCGGACTGACGCCGCCGGTGCTGTGACCCAAGCCTTGTAGTAAACGGGAGTTGCGTGATGGTTCGAGGTCTTGTCGCCGGTGTTGCTGCGAGTCTGTTGCTCGGCGCGTGCGCCACGACTACGGGCTCGGCGCCCATTGGCGACTCAGGCGGGTTGATCGACCGTTATGACGAGGCGGCGCTGCGTTCAATCGTGCAGGAGCTCGGCTATTCGTTTGTCGACAGTGATGTCAGCGGCAGCGGCAAGCCGTTCATGACGGTGGAAGCGGGGGACGAGCTTTCCTTCCGCATCATGGGGGAGTCCTGCGAAGGCGAGGGCGACGCCAAGGTCTGCGCTGGCGTGCAGCTTTCGACGCAATTCGGCGAGACCGGGGACGCGGATTTCGACGCCGTGATGGCCGCGGCCAACCGTACGCTGCGGCCAGCCAAGCTGTTCCGGATCGACTCAGGGCTGGCCTATGAGCGCTACCTGATCATGGATGGCGGGGTGAGCCGGGAGAACCTGAAGACCAATATCTCGGTGTTCGTTGAGGTTCTGGAAGCCATTTCCGGGCAGCTTTTCGGCTGAAGCCTTCACTCTTGGCCAAGCGGGCCGGGCGCTGCTATGAGGCGGGCCATGAAACGGGCCATGACACAGGTTTGCATCATTCGAATTATGGGCCCGGCGAGCGCTTTCTAGCGCAGCGCCGGGAAAGTCGTATCCGCCCCCAGGTTTCAACCGAAACGACGCCCAGACCCAGATCATGACCGACAAATCCGCCGACAAGCCAAAAGACGACCAGAAGAATCCCTACAAGGACACGATGTTCCTTCCGAACACCGCGTTCCCGATGCGTGGGGGTTTGCCGCAACAGGAGCCCGCGCGCCTCGCCAAGTGGGAGAGCGAGAAGCTCTACGAGCAGCTGCGCAGACAAGCGAAGGCCAACAAGCGCCCGGCTTTCATGCTGCACGATGGACCGCCCTATGCGAATGGCGGCATCCACATCGGCACGGCGATGAACAAGATCCTCAAGGACATCGTGGTGCGCTCGCGCCAGATGACCGGGTTCGACAGCGACTACGTGCCCGGGTGGGACTGCCACGGCCTGCCGATCGAATGGAAGGTCGAGGAGGAGTTTCGCGCGGGCGGCAAGCAGAAGCGGGACGTTCCGATGGCGGAGTTCCGCTCGGCGTGCCGCAAGTACGCGGAGAAGTGGATCGACATCCAGCGCAGCGAGTTCAAGCGGCTAGGCATCGTCGGCAACTGGGATGATCCGTATCTGACGATGGCGTATTCGTCGGAAGCGGCGACGGTGCGCGAGTTCCTGAAAGTGGCGATGAGCGGGCAGCTCAAGCGCGGCGCAAAGCCGGTGATGTGGTCGCCGGTGGAGCAGACGGCGCTGGCCGAAGCGGAGGTCGAATACGCCGACCGCAAGGCGACGACGGTCTGGGTGAAGTTTCCCGTCGCTCACGCTTCCAACAAGGCTGTCGCTGATCCGCTCGCTCTTGTTGACGACAAACCGAGTGTTGTCATCTGGACAACAACGCCTTGGACCATTCCGGCAAACCGAGCGATCTCTTTTAATCCGGAAATCTCATACGGCGTTTATCGCGTTGAGGCGATTGAGGAAGGCTTGTCGTTCGAACCTTGGGTGAAGGTAGGCGAGCATTTCATCATTGCTGACAAGCTAGCCTCGACCGTCCTTGGCGCTGCAAAGGCCTCGAAATGGACGAAGAAGGGCAGCATCAACCCAGCAGGTATCGTTTCCTGTCAGCACCCCTTCCACGACTCTAACCTCGGCGGCTATCAGTTCGACGTGCCGATGCTGGCGGGCGGACACGTGTCCGACGATACGGGGACTGGCTTCGTCCACACCGCGCCGAGCCATGGCGAGGATGACTATGACATCTGGATCGCGACGGGGCACAAGAATACGGACATCCCGAACACTGTCGATGAGTTCGGCCGGTACACGAAGGAATGCCCGGGATTCGAGGGGCTCGCGATCATCGAGCTGGAAGGCAAGAAGCGCGGGCAGGATGGGCCGGCCAACAAGGCGGTGGTCGAGAAGCTGATCGAGGCCGGCGCGTTGCTGGCGCGCGGGCAGACGACGTTGCGCGATGCGCACTCGTGGCGGTCCAAGGCGCCGGTGATTCGGCGAGCGACGCCACAATGGTTCATCGCGATGGACAACGCGCTCGAAGGCGTGCCGGGCGCCAATGGGCGGACGCTGAGGCAGATCTGCCTCGACTCGATCGATGCGACCACATTCACGCCGGAGCGGGGGCGGCAGCGTATCCGTTCGATGGTCGAGGAGCGGCCGGACTGGCTGATCTCTCGCCAGCGCGCGTGGGGCGTGCCGCTGACGCTGTTCGTCGATCGCGAGACGGGCGCGATCCTGAAGGATGCTGCCGTGAACGAGCGTGTTGTCGCTGCCGTCACGAAGGGCGGTGCGGATGCGTGGTTCGGCGCGGAGGCTTCGACCTTCCTCGGCAATAATCATGACCCGGCGAGGCATGAGAAGGTCAACGACATTCTCGATGTGTGGTTCGATTCAGGCACGACGCATGCGTTCGCGCTGGAGGATCGTGGCCTGAAATGGCCGGCGGATCTCTATCTCGAAGGCTCGGACCAGCACCGCGGCTGGTTCCAGTCGTCGTTGCTGGAGAGCTGCGCGACGCGCGGGCGGGCGCCGTATGACGGCATTCTCACGCACGGCTTCGTGCAGGCCGAGGACGGGCAGAAGATGTCCAAGTCGCTGGGCAACACGATTTCGCCGCAGGAAGTCTGCGACAAGTTCGGGGCCGATATCCTGCGTATCTGGGTTGGGTCGTCGGACTATGGCGACGATCCGAATTTCGGGCCGCAGATCGTCAACGCAAATGCGGAGACGTATCGCAAGCTGCGCAACACGATGCGGTATCTGCTCGGCGCGCTGGAAGGGTTTGGCGATAGCGAGCGTGTGGCCCGTAAGGACATGCCGGGGCTAGAGAAGTGGGTGTTGTACCGTCTGGCCGAACTCGATGTGCTCGTGCGCAAGGCGTATCACGCCTACGACTTTAAGGCGGCATTCCATGCTCTAATGAACTTCTGCGTGGTCGACCTTTCGGCGGTCTATTTCGACATCCGCAAGGACAGTCTCTATTGCGACGCGCCATCGTCGATGCGCCGTCGTGCATGCCGGACGGTGATGGACGAAGTGTTTCAGCGCCTGGCGATCTGGTTTGCGCCGATCATGGTGTTCACCTGCGAGGAGGCTTGGGAGAGCCGGTATCCCGGCAAGGGCTCCGTCCACCTGCAGCAATTCTCGGCGACGCCGGATGGCTGGTTGGATGCAGCCGTTGCGTCGAAGTGGGAGGCGATCTTCGGCGTGCGCAAGTCGGTGACTGAGGCGCTGGAAGTCGAACGCCGGGAGAAGCGGATCGGCTCTTCGCTGGAGGCATCGGTCGAGGTGTCTGCGCCGGCGGCGCTGCTGAAAGCGTTCGCAGGGGAGGACCCGGCGGAGATCTTCATCACCTCGTACGCGAATTTGACGGCAGGTTCTGGTGAGGCGGTTTCGGTCGCAAGCTCCCGGGCGCCCGGCGTCAAATGCGCCCGGTCGTGGAAATACTTCGATCCGAAGGTCGCCGATCCGGAATTTCCGGACATCACGCCGCGCGACGCGGCGGCGGTTCGTGAGTATCGTGGGCTTAAAGGATAAGCATGGCTGTCACCGTGGACTGGCTCAATCGCGAGAAGATGACACGGCAGTGGCGCTGGGGCGTGCCGCTGATCGCGGCAATCATCCTGCTCGATCAGCTCACCAAGGCATGGGTGCTGGGGTCGTCCGCGCTCAACGCCATGGACTGCCTGCCCACCACCTCGCTGTGCGGGCAGATCGAGCTTTCGGGCGTCTTCGACCTCTCGATGACCTGGAACCGCGGCGTCAGTTTCGGTGTGCTTCAGGCCGAGGGGCTGGCCCGCTGGGGCCTCTTCGCCATGATCGGGGCTATCGCCGTTGGTTTCTCGGTCTGGCTGTTCCGGGCGGAGCGGTGGCTGACCGCCCTTGCTCTCGCCATGGTTGTAGGCGGAGCCGTCGGAAACCTGGTCGACCGTGCGCGTTTTGGCGCAGTGGTGGACTTTCTTGACTTCAGCGGCCCGTGGTTCGGGCTAATGATCGGCGGCTGGAAGGTCGGGTTCCCCTGGATATTTAATGTCGCGGATGCCTCAATTTCGATTGGGGCCATTGTTTTGCTGCTGGATCAGGTTCTGGCCGGACGCAAGCGGCCAAGCTAGATTGCGGCGGAGTCGGCGCTCCATGCGACAAGCATGGGGACGCGCCCGAAGGAGGATTGCAGTGAAGCGTATCGAAACCCTGGGGGCGATTGCCGTATTGGCGATGCTTGGAGCGGCAGCATGCTCCACCGGCCCGCGCACGCCGGACGAGTTCCGCGTGGTGCGCAAGGCGCCGCTGACCGTGCCGCCGGATTACAACCTTCGCCCGCCGACGCCGGGCTCGGCCCGTCCGCAGGAATTGCAGCCCGACGCGCAGGCGCGGGTCGCCGTGTTCGGCGCCGACATCGGCAAGGACGCCAGCGCGGGCGAGAAGTCGTTCATCACGGCCGCCGGCGGCGACGCCACGGATCGCACCGTTCGCCAGCAGGTCGATTTCGACAGCGCGCAGATCCTACGCAAGAACCGCGGTTTCGCCGACACTATCCTCAACTTCGGCAAGAAGACTGGCGAACCGGTGCTGGACGCAGCGGCGGAGGCCGAGCGCCTACGTGTGGAGCAGGAAGCCGTTAAGGACGTGACCGGCGGCGGTCAGGTCATCCTCAGGCCCAAGCACACCAGCAAACTTCCCGGACTGTGATCCAAACGGTGCGTCGGGCTTCCCGTTCATTCCTGAAGGGAGCGCTGGCTGCTTGCGCGCTGGCGTTCGCGCCAGCAGCGATTGCGCAGGCGCCGCAGGAATGGAAGCCCGAGACGTTCGAGTTGGCCAACGGGATGCGCGCCGTTGTGCTGCCGGATCATCGCGCGCCCGTCGTGACGCATATGATCTGGTATCGCGTCGGCGCATCGGACGAGGTGAAGGGCAAGTCGGGCCTAGCCCACTTCCTCGAGCACCTGATGTTCAAGGCGACGGACAAGATCGCTGCGGGAGAATACTCCAAGATCGTCGCGCGCAATGGCGGACAGGACAATGCAGGCACCAGCAACGACTTTACGAACTATCATTTCCGCATCGCGAAGGACCGCCTGCCGCAGATGATGGAGATGGAGGCGGACCGGCTGGTCAATCTCAAGCTTGCCGAAGCGGAAGTCGTCTCGGAGCTGAAGGTGGTGCAGGAAGAGCGCCGCCAGAATGTCGACAGCAATCCCGGCTCGGTGCTGGAAGAGAAGGTGATGGCGGCGATGTTCCCGGGCCATCCCTACAGCATTCCGGTGATCGGCCACATGGACGAGGTGGCGAAGCTCACGCAGGCGGACGCGGTCGACTGGTACAAGACCTGGTACGGGCCGGAGAATGCGATCCTTGTGGTGGCGGGCGACATCACCGCGGCGGAGCTGAAGCCGCTGGCGGAGAAAATCTATGGTCCGGTGGCGCGCCGGGGCGACCTCAAGGTGCGCAAGTGGCCGGAGATCAAGCCGATCGCCAAGTCGCTGGCGCTGTCGCATTCTGATCCCAAGGTTCGCCAGCCGAGCTGGAGCCGCAACTGGATCGGCGGTCCGGTCGGCGGACCTGACTCCGAAGCGCTGCAGGTGGGCCTCGAGGTTCTCGGCGGCGGGCGCACGAGCCGGCTCTATCGCGAGCTCGTCGAGAAAAACATCGCGGTGAACAGCTACGCCTACAACATGGAGATGGAGGCGGGCGGCTCGATCACGCTGGCCGTGTCGCCCAATCTCGGCGTCAGCCTGGACGAGGCGAAGACCGCAATGCTGGTAGTTGCGGACCGGTTCTTGAAAGAAGGTCCGACGCCGGAGGAGCTGACGCGCGCCAAGAAGCGGATGGCGGCTTCCGAAATCTTCGCGCGGGACAACCAGGTGGGCATGGCGAACTGGTATGGCTCGCTGCTCGTCACCGGCCAGCCGATCGAGCGCATCGAAGGCTGGGGCGCGCGCATCCAGGCGGTGACGCGCGAGCAGGTTGTTGCGGCGCTGAACAAGTACATGACCGGCGTGAACCATATCGACGCGACACTGCTGCCGGGGAAAACCTGATGCGCGCGCTGGTCCTGGCATCGGCGGCGCTGCTGGCGCTGTCGGCGTGCGATTCCAAGCCCAAGGCGCCGGAACTGGCGAACGACACGTCGGCGCTGGCCAATATTGAAGTTGTGACGTCGCCGGGCGGCGTGACGGCCTGGCTGGTTTCCGAAGGTTTCGTGCCGATCGTGTCTGTGCAGATGGCCTGGAAGGCCGGGGCCACGGCTCAGCCCGCCGAGAAGATGGGACTGGGTTGGGTGGTCGCCTACATGATGAACGAGGGCGCCGGCGACCTCGACACCACCGCGTATGGCGCTCGGATGGAAGACCTGAACATGGAATTCGGCTGCGGCGTCGACATGGACTGGACGTCTTGCAGCATGACCACTCTGAAGGCCACGGCGAACGAGTCGTTCGAGATGTTGCGCCTCGGTCTCGTCGAGCCGCGGATGGACCAGGCGCCGATCGACCGCGCCAAGAGCGAGCTTTCCGTGGGGCTGCTGCAGTCTGAGACGAACCCCAAGACCATCGCCAGCCGCGCTCTCAACAACGCCATCATGCCGGGCCATCCGTACAGCCGCTATCCGACGCCAGAGACCGTGGCGAAAATTTCGCGCGATGACGTGATTGCGCTGAAGAACAGTCTGATGACCAAGGACCGCCTGCTGGTGGTCGTGGTCGGCGACATCACGGCGGAGGAGCTGAAGCCGAAGCTGGACGAGGTGTTCGGTGGCTTGCCTGCGACATCGACTGTGCCGGACGTGAGCGACGTGGCTCCGGCGCCGGCGCCTCTCGATCCGGTGGTGAAGACGCTGCCCATACCGCAGACGCTCGCGATGTTCTCAGGACCGGGCATCAAGCGCAACGATCCGGATTTCTACGCGGCCTATGTGCTCAACTACATCCTCGGCGGTGGTGGGTTCTCGTCGCGCCTCACCGACGACATCCGCGAGGACAAGGGCCTCACCTATGGCATCGGCACGAACCTCGACGTCTCATCGCACCTGTGGCGCTGGGCAGGATCGAGTTCGACGATGAACGACAAGGCCAGCGAAGTCGTGCGCCTCATCAAGGAGCACATCGGCAAGCTGGGCGCCGAAGGCCCAACGCAGAAGGAGCTGGATGACGCCAAGGCGTACCTGACCGGCGCCTTCCCGCTGAGCTTCGATAGCAACATGAAGATCGCCAGCAACTTGATGGCGTTCCGGCGGGACGACCTCGGCGTCGACTATGTCGGCCAGCGCAATGACCTGATCAATGCGGTGACGCTGGAAGACGTGAAGCGCGTGGCCGCGGCCTACATGAAGCCGGAAGCCTTCACTTTTGTGCTGGTCGGCCAGCCGAAATAGCAAGCGACCCGGACGACCCGCGAGACGGTTTTGATGTGTGATCGCCCGTGTCGGAGCGGCGGAATCATGCGGTTGATGTCTTTCGGAGCATGACGTCAGGGAAATGGCGGGAGTTGGCTGACGCCAGCGCCAAGGTCTCCAAACAGTTAACCAGCCCCACATCATTGTTCAGCACTGTCGACCCGCCAAATGCCTCGCCAGCACAGGAGGAGTCAGGCGGTGGACTCCGAACTGGAACGGTCGATCGCCGCTCAGCTGGAAACCCTGGGCGTAGCCGCCGTCGTGCTGGGCGAGACAGGCGTTGTCTGTACGGCGACGACCGCTTTCCGGTCGCTTTCGCCTGCGCTCTCCGACGGCTGTAGCGGACGCCGGCTCGAAGATGTCTTGAAGCAGGTTTCGAACGATCATACGCCGTTCGAGGGATCGCACGTCTATCGGATAGATCGGGCGAGCGGTCGCTGCTGGTATCGCGACCAGCGCCAGACGATCCTGGGCCGGACGGTCGCGGTTCTGATCGACGTCAGCGCCGAGTGGCGGCTGCTGAGCCAGCAGGCGAAGGCAGCGCTCTCGGAAGCGGAGGAGCTTCGGCGCGAAGCGCATGACAACGCCCGCCGCCTGCGCATGACGCTCGCTCGCACGAAGGCCGCTCTCTACGAGGGCGACTTCCGGTTCGCGTCGACCTGGACCTCGCCGGAACTGGCCGAACTTGCAGGACCGGAAGCATTCGCGCGGTTCGGCGATGGCACGCTCAACTTCTTCCACCCCGACGATCACGAAACCATTCTCGTCCAGCGCGAGAACGACATGGCCGGCCGCCGGATCCTGCCGGCCATGGTGCGGCTCAACCGGACCGACCGCGAATTCTGGGTGCGAGTGTTCCGTGAGATCGAGCGAGACCCGAATGGCGAACCTGGCCGTTTTCTGGGCATCGTCATCGACAGCAACGAAGAGAAGAAGCAGGAGAACGAGCTGAGCCGCGCCCGCATGGAGGCGGAGGCGGCGACGTTTGCGAAGTCGAATTTCCTCGCCTCGATGAGTCACGAAATCCGCACGCCGCTGAACGGCGTCCTCGGGATGGCGCAGGCGCTGACCGCCGACGCGCTGACCGAGGAGCAGAGCGAGAAGGTGCAGATCATCCTTGACAGCGGACGGACGCTGATGGGGCTGCTCAATGATGTGCTCGACCTGTCCAAGATCGAAGCCGGCAAGATGGAACTGTCCTGCATCGACGGCGATCTGCCCTCGACGCTGGACCGCGTGCGCAAGCTGTTTCTGCCCAAGGCGGAGGAACGCGGCATCGCCCTGGTGTTCGATCCCGGTAAAGCGGCGGTCCCGCGTCTGAGCTATGATCCGGTGCGGGTAAACCAGTGCGTCAGCAACCTCCTGTCCAACGCGGTGAAGTTCACCGAGCGGGGCGAGGTGACGATGCGGCTGAGGGTCGAGCCCGCTGAGGACGGGCGCTGCCGGGTGACGATTTCTGTCTCGGACACCGGCATCGGCATGAGTGAGGAGGCGACAGGCAGGCTGTTCTCGGCATTCAACCAGGCGGACGCTTCCACTTCGCGCCGCTTCGGCGGCACGGGGCTGGGCCTCTCGATCACACGCCAGCTGGCGCGGCTGATGGGCGGCGACGTGAAGGTCGACAGCATCGAGGGGCGGGGGTCCACTTTCCATCTCACCTTCCTTGCCGATCCAGCGGCCACCACGGCTCAGGCCGAAGACCTCCAGGCATCAGCGCTGACAAGCGGTCCGTTGTTGAAGCGGTTCGACGGCTGCCGCGTGCTGTTGGTGGACGACAATGCGGTGAACCGGATGGTGGTGCGGCTTTTTCTGGCGCCGCTGCGGCCGCGCATCACCGAAGCAGAGAATGGCGCACAGGCGCTGGAGAAGTTGGCGCGGGACGCCTTCGACGTCGTGCTGCTGGATATTCACATGCCGGTCATGGATGGCGTGGAGTGCATCCGGCACATCCGTGCGGCCAAGGCGGACTGGAGCAGATCGCTGGTATTGGCGCTTACGGCGGATGCCATGTCGGGCGACCGGGAGCGTTATCTCGGCATGGGAATGGACGATTATGTCGCAAAGCCGATCGACCAGCGTGAACTGGTCTCGAAGGTCGCAGCCTTGCTGGCGCGCTCCATGAGTGCATCAGCGCTAGAGCGACAAGCCGGATGATGGCGTTGGCGGCGTCCGACCTTCGGGTTTTCAACAGGCCCTGAACGTCGCGGCGCCTTTCCGGTTTCGTTAGCCGTGGCGGCGGGGTTAAGGTTGGTCCATGGCCGACTCGCCCCACTTACCTGTGTCCCGCATCCGACGCCTGCCCGCCGATGCGGTGAACCGCATTGCTGCGGGCGAGGTCGTGGAGCGTCCGGCTGCGGCGGCGAAGGAGCTGATCGAGAATGCGCTGGATGCCGGCGCGCGGTCGGTCCGGGTGCGGATCGAGGGTGGCGGGCTGACGCGTCTGGTGATCGAGGACGATGGCTACGGCATGTCGGCGCAGGAGCTGCCGCTGGCGATCGAGCGGCATGCGACGTCGAAGCTGGCGGCGGACGATGACGGACATGTCGACCTCCTGGATATTCGGACGATGGGATTCCGGGGCGAGGCTTTGCCGTCGATCGGGTCGGTGTCGCGGCTGGCGATCCTGAGCCGGGCGAAGGGCGCGGATGGCGCGTTCGAGATCGGCGTCGATGCGGGGCGCGTCGATGGGCCAAAGCCGGCGGCGTGGAGCGGGCTGACGAGCAATGGCACGCGCGTCGACGTGCGGGATCTTTTCTATGCGACGCCGGCGCGGCTGAAGTTCATGAAGACGGAGCGGTCGGAGTCGCAGGCGATTGCCGATACCGTGCGGCGGCTGGCGTTGGCGCGGCCGGATGTGGCGTTCCATCTGGAGAGCGAGGAGCGTTCGCTTATCAAGCTGCAGGCCGAGCAGGGCGATGCCGCCGAGGCGCGGCTGAAGCGGTTGGGCGCCGTGCTAGGCAAGGAGTTCCGCGAGAACGCGGTCGAGATCGATGCGACGCGCGAGGGCGTGCGTGTGTTTGGGTTTGCGGGGCTGCCGACGTTCAACCGGGGCAGCGCGCAGCACCAGTATCTCTTCGTCAACGGGCGGCCGGTGAAGGACCGGTTGCTGACCGGGGTGATCCGAGCGGCGTATCAGGATTTTCTCGCGCGTGACCGGCATCCGATGGCGGCGCTGTTCGTGGAGCTTGAGCCGACGCAAGTGGATGTGAACGTCCATCCGGCCAAGACGGAAGTGCGGTTTCGCGATGCGGCGATGGTGCGCGGACTGATGATCGGGGCGCTGCGGCATGCGCTGGCGGCGGCTGGACATCGGGCGAGCACGACGGTTGCGGGGGCTGCGCTCGGCGCAGCGACGAGCCATGTCGCGCCATCCTTGCCGTGGAATTCCGGCCGCACGTCGTGGACGCCTGCGCGGCCCGTGGTGGAGACGCCGGATTATGCATCGCCGTATGGAGGCGTGTCAGAGCCTCGCGCGGCTACGTTCGAAGCATTCGGTGGCGCCCCGAGTGGGCGGGTCGAGCCCATGCCTGAGCCCCAAGCTGAAACCCCTCCGCTGGGCGTGGCGCGGGCGCAGGTGCATGAGACCTACATCATCGCGCAGACGGCGGACGGCATGGTGATCGTCGACCAGCACGCCGCGCACGAGCGGCTGGTCTACGAGCGCATGAAGGCCGAGATGGCCGCCAATGGCGGCGTGAAGCGCCAAGCGCTGCTGATCCCGGAGATCGTGGAACTGTCGGAGGAAGAAGCGGCGCGCGTGCTGGAGCGTCAGGCCGAGCTTCTGGAGATGGGGCTCGAAGTGGAGCCATTCGGGCGTGGCGCCGTTGCTGTGCGGGCGACGCCAGCGATGTTCGGGACGATGGACGCCAAGGGGCTGGTCCGCGATCTGGCAGATGATTTCGTGGAGTATGAGGCCGGACTATCTCTGAAGGAACGGATGGAAGAGGTGATGGGCAATATGGCCTGCCGCGGCTCTGTGCGTGCAGGGCGGCGCCTGACGGCGGACGAGATGAACGCGCTGCTCCGGCAGATGGAAGCAACGCCCCACTCCGGCCAGTGCAATCACGGGCGGCCGACGTATGTCGAGCTGAAGCTGGCGGATATCGAGAAGCTGTTCGGGCGGCGGTGACGGTCGCCGGCGCCGGCGCCGGCGTCTAGTTGACCGAGAACTGGCTGAACGCGGATGCCGGAATTCGTACAGTATGCAGTCCGTTGGTGATCCAGGCCTGCTCCAGTCCGCTGGCCGCAAGATTTACGTTGAAGTCAGCGTCGGGCTCGCTAGGTGCGGTGATGCCGTTCAGCTTCGGCTGTCCGGGATGGAAAGCGTGATTGTGCAGAGCGACGGCGAGGCGCCAGCCAGCCTGCAGGTCAACCATAGCGGGCTCCGTGATGGGGGACGCGCGGCCGATGCCGTCCTGATTGATCGTGTAATAGTAGATGCGGAGGCGGTCTTCGTCTGGTGATCGCAGCACGAGACTGGCGAACTCGGTTGGCGCGGCGAATGTATCCATCCTGCCGTGCTGATGGCCGATCAGCAGCTTCTCCAGGCAGCCGGCTGGCTTGATCCAATCGCGGGCGTTGCGGGCGACGAGATCACTGTTCGGCGTGGGGCTGGCGGAGAGAAGGGCGAGCGGGTCGGTGCCGATACCTGTCCTGTCGAGCTTCGTCAGGAAGTCCTGATAGTTCGGGTCGCGAGGCGTTGCGGTCGACCACAGGACCGGGTCGTTTTGCACTTCCCAGACCTGGAGCAGCTTGCCGTCGGGTCCGTGCGAATCGCCGCTCTGCTGCAGCATGGTTGGATTAACCGGCAGTGCGCATGTCGCGGCCTGCTGGTGTTGGCAACCGGCAAGAAGCAGCGCGAGGAGAACGGCGCGTATCAAGGTGTGTCTCGCGTGACGGTTCGGGCTACAGATCCATGACGGACTGCTGAAGCTCTTCCACAATCAGGACGCCGCCGCCGAGGCCCATGGCCTCGCGCACGGGACGGAAGCTCCTGCGGTGGACGGGGCTGGGGCCGAGGCGGCGGAGGGCTTCGAGGTGGGCGGCTGAGCCGTAGCCCTTGTGCTGGGAGAAGCCGTAGCCGGGGTACTTCGCGCAGAGTTCTACCATGTGCGCATCGCGCGCGGTCTTGGCGAGGATGGAGGCGGCGGAGATGCAGGCTTCCAAAGCGTCGCCGCCGATGATGCAGGTGATCTTGGCATGAAGCGGGGGCGGGTCGTTGCCGTCCACCAGCGCGTGGGTGGGCTTCACGGAGAGCGCTTCGAAGGCGCGGCGCATGGCGAGGAAGTTGGCTTGGCGGATGTTGACGGTGTCGATCTCTTCGTGGCTGGCCCAGCCTATGCCCCAGGCGATTGCCCGTTCCTTGATGCGGACGGCCAGGACGTCGCGGCGTTCCTCGGTCAGCTGCTTTGAGTCATTGAGGCCATTGATGCGGCGCTTCTTGTCGAGGATGACCGCGGCCGCGCACACGGGGCCGGCGAGCGGGCCTCGGCCTGCCTCGTCGATACCGCAGACGATCTCAACGATGTCTGCATTCCGGGACGGCTCGAACAAGTCCATGGGACGGGTTAGACATGAGTCTGAAGACACACCGCAATCCGGGATCGCCCATGTCCACAAGCCCATCCACCGCAGATGTCATCCGCATTCACAGCCACGGCGGGCCGGAGGAAATGCGGTTTGAAACCGTGGATTTGCCGCCTCCTGCGGCGGGTCAGGTGCGGCTGCGGCAGACGGCCATCGGGCTCAACTTCATCGATGTTTATACGCGGACCGGGCTTTACGCCGGACCGACACCGGCGGTGCTGGGGGTCGAGGCGGCGGGCGAGATCGAGGCGCTGGGCGAGGGCGTCGAGGGGCTTAGGCCCGGCGACCGCGTCGTCTACAACGGCATTCCCGGCGCCTATGCTTCGCACCGCAATGCGCCGGCGGATCGGATGGTCAAGA
This sequence comes from Hyphomonadaceae bacterium, assembly GCA_030697555.1. GTDB lineage: Bacteria > Pseudomonadota > Alphaproteobacteria > Caulobacterales > Hyphomonadaceae > UBA7672. The sequence goes on along the minus strand of JAUYPV010000099.1, from coordinate 4,431 downwards.
TACCGGACGCGGTGAAGGACGAGGATGCGGCCGCCGTGTTCCTCAAGGGGCTTACCGTCTGGATGCTGATTTTCGAAATCCGCAGGCTGGAACCGGGCGAGACGATCCTGGTGTGGGCGGCTGCGGGCGGCGTGGGGTCGATCCTCGTGCCGTGGGCCAATGCGCTGGGTGCGCGGGTGATCGGCGTGGTGTCGACGCCGGAGAAGGCGGAACTGGCGAAGGCCTATGGCTGCTGGGAGACCATCCTGGCGAGCGAGGACGTGCCCACGCGCGTGAAGGAGTTGAATGGCGGCAAGGGCGTGCCGGTGGTTTATGACAGCGTGGGGAAGACGTCGGCTGAGCCGAGCATGAAGTCTCTTCGGCCGCGCGGGTGGTTCATCACTTATGGGAATGCTTCGGGGCCGGCCGATCCGATCCCGCCGGCGCGGCTCAATCAGGGCGGATCGCTGGTGATGACGCGGCCGGGGCTGTTCCACTTCACGCACAGGCGGGAGGATCTCGATCGCGGGGCGGCGGCGTTGTGGGGCGCGATGCGGTCGGGCGCGGTGAAGGCGGATGTGCGGCAGCGGTTCGCGCTGAAGGATGCCGCGGATGCGCACCGGGCGCTGGAGTCGCGCAAGACCAGCGGCGCGACGATCCTTACGCCATGAACGAAACTATCGAGACTGCAGGCACGGATGACTCGCTATTCCAGCGCTGGCTGACGCCGGCGCGGCCGAAGGCGGAGTTGTGGCGTACGGTGGTCGGCGGGCTGATCGTCGTGCTGATCTGGATGGCGTGGTCGTTCTTCGTGATCCTGGCCGGGATGATCTCCGGCGTGCTCCGGGAAGAGGGCCTGCGGGGCATGATGGGGCAGGCGCCCGTGGTGCTGCCCTATCCCGAGACGGTGCTGCTGAGCGTCATGCTGCTGGTGACGTTTGCGGGGCTGTGGCTGGGCGTGTTCGTTGCGACGCGGGTGCTGCACAGCCGGGCGCTGGGCTCGGTGATTTCGTACAGCCGCAGGTTCAACTTCGCGCAGTTCGGCTGGGGCGTGGCTATCGGTGTCGGTTACCTGACGGTCGGTGTTCTTTCCAGCTTCGCGACCGGGCATCCGCCGGTGCGGACGGGTGTGGAGATCGGTCCGTGGTTGATGGGGCTCGCGCCGATATGCGCGCTGCTGCTGATTCAGACTTCGGGCGAAGAGTTGTTCTTCCGGGGCTATCTGGTGCAGCAGCTTGCGGCGCGCTTCAGGCATCCGCTGGTGTGGGGTTTCCTGCCCGCTTTCATCTTCGGGCTGGGGCACTACGCAAATGCGACGACGACGGTCTATTCGCTGTACTACGTCGCGGCGACGACGCTGTTCGGACTGATCGCGGTGGTGCTGTTGTGGCGGACAGGGAGTCTGGCGGCGCCGATCGGGTTGCACTTTGTGAACAATATTGGCGCGTTCACGGTGGCAGGCGCGGAGGGCGTGGGGCCGCAGACCTATCTGTGGTCGTGGAGCGATAGCGATATCGTTGCGGGCGCGCCGGTAGACCTCATCGCTCTGTGCCTGCTGCTGGCCTTCGTGCTGTCGCCCTGGGCGCCGTTCCCGAAAGGTCAGCTCTTGCCGCGCAGGAACGAGATGCGGGCTGCGCCGTAGACGCGCTCGTCCAGCACGTCCCAGCCAGGCGCGTCAGGCGCCGGCTCGCCAGAGGATGTCTCGGCCACAACCAGTGCTTCGGGCGTGATCCAGCCGCCGCGGCGTAGCTGGTCGAGCGCAAGCGGCACGAGATTGTGAGCGTAGGGCGGGTCCATGAAGACCAGGTCGAACGGCGCGTTGAGGCCCGCAGGCTTGGCGCCCAGGTCTGTCGCTGAACGCCGGTGGATGCGGGTGTTTCCGAAGAGCTGGAAAGCCTCGACATTGTCGCGGATGCAGCCACGCGCCGCGCTATCCGTATCGACAAAGAGACAGAACGCCGCGCCGCGCGAGATCGCCTCGAAGCCTAGTGCGCCGGAGCCGGCGAAGGCGTCGATGACGCGCGCGCCTTCGAGCGGCGGAGCCCAGGCGGCGTGGGCGAGGACGTTGAAGATCGATTCCCGCGCACGGTCTGAGGTGGGGCGCGTGGTGCGTCCCTCGGGCGCGCGAATGGCCCGTCCTTTCAATGTGCCGGCGACGATGCGCATGGCGTCCGTCTAGCATCCTCGCTCCGAAATGCTATGGGGCGGAATGAGCGAGACATTCGACCTTGAGATGATGCAGCGGGCCCTGGTGCTCGCACGCGCGGCTGCGGCGGCGGGCGAGGCGCCGATCGGTGCGGTGGTCGCCAATGAAGCGACCGGCGAGGTCGTGGCCGAGGCGCACAACCGGCCGATCGGGCTGCACGATCCGACCGGGCATGCGGAGATACTCGCGCTGCGCGCGGCGGCGGAAAAACTCAGCAACTACAGGCTGCCCGGGCTGACGCTCTATGTGACGCTTGAACCTTGTGCGATGTGCGCAGGGGCGATCAGCCATGCGCGGGTTTCGCGGCTGGTGTTCGGGGCTGCGGATGAGAAAGGCGGGGCGGTGGCGAACGGCGTCCAGTTCTTCGACCAGCCGACCTGCCATTCGCGACCGCTTGTGTCTTCGGGAGTGTTGGAGAACGAGGCCAGTGCGCTGCTGAAGGAATTCTTCCGCGCGCGACGTTAGTCCTTAGCCGGCGGGGCTTCACCGCCGAACAGCGCCTTGAATTCCGGTTTCAGGTCTTCCGCGAAGATTTCCTGCTGCACGGTCAGAACGTACGTGCCTTCGGAGTAAGGGCCGACGGCGTAGGGGTCGTAATAGGCATAGACGCCGCCAAATTTGTTCGGCTGGTTCGAGGGGGCGAGGGCGAGCTTGGCGTCTTCGGTCTTTGCGTTGGCGCTTGCACCGATGCAGACGACGGGATCATCCATGATCGTGGTGGCTTTGATGCGCTGGAGCTTGGCGGCCTTCAGCGCTTCGCAGATGGCGATGGTCATTGCCGGCGAGGGCGAGCGCTTGAGGAGCAGCATGTCCGCAACCTGCAATTCCTGGCCGTTGGTGCGGGAGATGTGCGTGTCGAAGTGCTGGATCGGATGGGCCCCGCCATTGTACTCGCTGGCGACGCCGGCAAGGCTAACAATGTCGCGGGCTTTGGCCGTGTATGTCCACTGGACGCGAACTTCCCACGGCCCGGCTTTCGTTCCTGCCTTCTTCAGCCGGTCGAAGTCGGCGCGGGCGTTGGTTTTCATCGTGGCGAGATAGCCTTCGCTGTCCTGGCGGAGTGCAGCGAGGGCGGGATCATTCGCCGGGCCTGCGGGGATTGCTGCCGCGAAGGACAATGACTCATCGTCGAACGCGATCGGGCCGGTGGCGCCGGCCGACGCCGTCGAGACGGTTGGGTCTGCCAATGTCGGTGGCGGTAAGGGCGTGGCGGGTGGGTCGGCGCTCCTGAGTTGCTGGGATGCTGTCGTCGTCAACTGTGCGGTGTCCGGTCCCATTTCGGGCGGCGCGCCAGCGTCGGGCGCCTGCGGACGAAGCAGGAAGACTACTCCCGCCACAACAGCGATTGCGACGATGACGACGATTATGATGCCTAGCGGCGATCGTTTCTTTGGTTCGGCTTCGGCCATGCAACCTCCCGGAATCGAAACAGGTCAGCCGACTATGGGCGATATGAACGCCGCGAGTAAGGCCCAGCTTGCGAGGAGAAGCAGGCCGGCGTCGCGATTGGCGCGGAACAGGTTGAGGGCAAGATCGCCATTCTGGGGGTCGAGGCGCATGGCCTGTTGGACGAGGTGTGCGGCGAACGGGGTGATGGCTGCGGCGCCGATCCAGCCGGCGGCGAAATAGCCAGCGATGGCGGCGAGGGCGATTGTGAGCGCGTAGATCACGGTGACGGCAGGCTTGATGTGGTCGCCGAAGCGGCGGGCGGTGGAGCGGACGCCGATGAGGGCGTCATCCTCGCGATCCTGGATGGCGTAGATCGTGTCGTAGCCCAGCGTCCAGAAGATGAGAGCGCCGTAGAGCAGGATGTCGGCGGCGGTGATCGCGCCGCGCGCGGCGGCAGCGGCGACTAGCACGCCCCAGTTGAAGGTGAGGCCGAGCCAGACCTGCGGCCACCATGTGATGCGCTTCATCAAAGGATAGAGCGCGACCATGGGGATGGCGCCGAGCGCGACGAGCTTGGCGAAGTCGGGCAAGGCAAGCACCACGCCGAGGCCGATGAGGCATTGGGCGAACAGCCAGGCCCAGGCTTGCTTCAGACTGACGGCGCCGGAGGGCAGAGGGCGGAGCGCGGTCCGCGCGACTTTCGCGTCGATGTCGCGGTCGAGGATGTCGTTGTAGGTGCAGCCCGCGCCGCGCATCGCCACGGCGCCTACGATGAACAACAGGGCCAGCAGCGCATCGTTTGGTACGAAGCCTGTTGCCATTCGGGCGAGCGCGAGACCGATCAGGCAGGGCAGGCC
>JAUYPV010000083.1 GCA_030697555.1 Hyphomonadaceae bacterium | reverse complement strand
AACACGAACCGGCGGTCAATCCGAAACTGTTGAAGCTCGCGAAAGCCGGCAAGGTCGTGCTGCTGCCGCATATGGGCTCGGCCACGATCGTAGGCCGTATCGACATGGGCGAGAAGGTCATCATCAACATCAAGACCTTCGCCGACGGCCACAAGCCGCCGGACAGGGTGATCCCGGCGATGTTGTGAGTTCGATATGTAGCGTTACGGGCTGTGATGGTTGTATCTAGCGCTTGCGCTTCCGGGGTTTCGGGATGCAACGGTTCAACCTCTTTTTCCTTCTAGCTGTTGACGATTCAGTCAGGGTGGGACCGATGAAACTCCGTATTTTCATGGCTGCCGCAGCGTCGTTGACGCTTGCCGCCTGCGTTACCGAGGAAGGCTATCGCAAGGAGATGGCGACGTGGCAGGGCCGCATGGGCGACGACCTGCTGATCAAGTGGGGCCCGCCCAGCAGCAAATCGACGCTGTCGGATGGCCGCGAGGTCTGGCTCTACAACAAGACCACGGTCAACGAGCAGGCCGGGTACTATCGCGACGAAAGCCGCCAGGTGACCCGCAAATTCAAGGACAAGGACGGCAAGGAAAAAACCGAGACCATCACCGAGACATACCCGGTGTGGCAGCCGCCCCAGACCTATCGCTCAAGCTGCCAGACGCGCTTTGTGCTCGCGGCCCAGCGGGTCCAGGAAGTCGGATTCGACGGCAATGGCTGCGTGGCGCCGGAACAGAACTAGTTGGGCAGAACCAGATAACCGCGATTTTCCTTGAACTGGCGGCCTAACGGCGCTCTCCTGCCGGGCGAACGGCTTGGAGAACGTCATGGGGTTTCTGACCCAGTCTCGATTGATGAAGGCCGCGTTTGTGGCGGTGTTGCTGGCAGGCGTGTGCGGGACGGCTGTCGCGCAGAACAACCCGCCGGCGCCGAAGACGACCGATCTCGGCTCGGGCATCTTCGTGATCTTTGGGGCGGGCGGAAACATCGGCGTCTCGACCGGGCCTGACGGGGCCTTCGTGATCGACGACCAGTATCCCAACTCCGCGGCCGCCAACCTCGCGAAGATCCAGGAGCTGGCCGGCGGCGCCCCGCGCTATCTCGTCAACACGCACTGGCATGGCGACCACGCGGGTGGCAACGAGGCTTTCGCCAAGGCCGGCGCGATGATCTTCGCGCACGAGAATGTCCGCAAGCGACTGTCGGGCGAGACCAAGTCGATCGGCTTCGACGGCAAGCAGGCGGCGGCGGCGCCCGAGCCGGCCTGGCCGGTGATCACGTTCACCGAAGGCGTCGACTTCCATCTCAATGACGAGAACATCCGGGTGTTCAAGGTGCGCGCCTCGCACACCGATGGCGACTCGATGATCTATTTTGCCGAGCCCGACATTCTCCACATGGGCGATGTGTTCTTCAACGGCCTCTTCCCGGTGATCGATCCGGGCTCGGGCGGGTCGGTCGAGGGCTATCTCGCGGCGATGAAGGATACGTTGGCGACGGTCACCGACAAGACGCGGATCATTCCCGGCCATGGCGACATGGCCACCAAGGCCGACCTGCAGAAGCAGATCGCCATGCTGGAAGGCGCCATCAAGGCGGTGCAGGCGCGGATCAAGGCGGGCGACACGCTGCAACAGGCGATCGCCAGGAAGCCGCTCAAGCCATGGGCGTCGTTCGGATGGAGCTTCATCAGCGAAGACATCTTCACGACCACGCTCTACAACGGCCTGAAGAAGTAAGGGGACAGACAATGCGGAAACTTCTTCTCACATCGGTCGCGGCTCTGGGTCTCGCCGCCTGCGCCAGCACTGAAGCGGTCGACAGCAAGGCCGCGCCAACGACTGCGGCAACTGCTGCGACGTCAGCAACTCCCGCGGCGCCGGCAACACCGGCCGCCGCGCCAGCGCCGAACACGCAGGCCGTCAGCCGCGTGGTCGACCTCGGGCAGGGCGTTTCCATGCTGATGGGACAGGGCGGCAATCTCGGCCTGCTCGTCGGCGATGACGGCGTCTTCATGATCGACGACCAGTACGCCACCAACGCCGTCGCCAACCTCGCCAAGATAGAAGAGGTGGCGAAGGGCAAACCGAAATTCCTGGTCAACACGCACTGGCATGGCGACCACGCCGGCGGCAACGAAGTGTTCGCCAAGGCCGGCGCGACGGTGTTCGCCAGCGACAATGTTCGCAAGCGCCTCACCGGCGAAGTGAAATCAATCGCCCGCAATGGCGCGGTGACGCCGGCTTCGCCGAAGGATGCGTGGCCGGTGGTGACGTTCGCTTCGGGCATCGACTTCCACCTCAACGGCCAGACGATCCGCGCGATCAGGGCGCCCCTGCCGGCGCACACCGATGGCGATGTGTTCATCTTTTTCGTCGAGGCCGACGTGCTGCACCTGGGCGACACCTACATGAAGGACCGCTATCCCTTCGTGGACACAGGTTCGGGCGGCACGCAGGCGGGGTTCATCGCGGCGCTGAAGCGCGCGCTGGAGATCGCCAAGCCTACGACCAAGATCATTCCCGGACACGGCGAACTGGCGACGCGCGCGGACGTGGAGGCGGCGCTTGCCATGCACGAAGGCGCACGGGCGGCGGTCGATGCGCAGATCAAGGCCGGCAAGACGCTGGAGCAGACGGTCGCGGCCAAGCCGTTGGCGCAATGGACGCCGCGCTTTGGCGGTGCGGGAAGCTTCATCACCGACGATGTCTACGTGACGGTTATCTACAACGAGCTGAAGAAGTAGATCAGCCGCATACCGCGCAGGCGGGGTCGGCGCTGAGTGAGACGGTTCTGCTGTCGCCGCTGAGGCCGTCGAACAGCCAGAGCCTGCCGGCAAGGGATGTACCGGCGCCCGCAATTTCCTTCACCGCTTCGAGCGCGAGGCGCGCGCCGATCATGCCGGTGAGCGGGCCGACGACGCCGACGGCGGCGCAGGTTTCTTCGCTCTCGGGAATCTCCGAGACGAAGCAGCGATAACAGGGCAGGCGTTCCTTGATCGGCTTGCCCTTGGTGAGGCCTGCCTTGAACACGGCGACCTGCGCGCTCCATCGGCCGACGGCGCCGGAGACCAGCGGCAGGCCGAGATCGTAGCAAGCCTGGTTGACATCGAAGCGTGTGGCGAAGCTGTCGGAGCCATCGATGACGATGTGCACTCCGGCGAAGAGATCGCGCGCGTTGGTGGCGGAGAGGCGCTGCGGCTTCGTGTTGATACGGATGTCAGGGTTCAGGTCGAGCAGCGCGCGCTTGCCCGTATCGGTCTTGGAAGCTCCGACATCGCCGGTTCCGAACAGCACCTGGCGCTGCAGGTTGGAGAGGGAGACGACGTCATCGTCAATCAGCGTCAGTTCGCCCACGCCTGCTGCCGCCAGGTACATGGCCGCCGGGCCGCCGAGAGCGCCGAGGCCGACCAACGCCGCATGCGCTTTCAACAGCTTCTGCTGCCCCACGCCGCCGAGTTCTCGCAGCATGATGTGCCGGGCGTAGCGTTGCAGCTGATCGGGGGTTAGACTCATGCTGACTCTCTCCCGTGGCCGCCGCAAAGAAGCAAGCCATGAACATTATTCCCCCTGCCGAGGGCTATCCAGAGTTCGCCCGCTTTCGCATGGCCAGCGTGCGGACCGCGCTGTTCGTCGTCGGTTGTGCCGGTGTGCTGGCGTTTTTCGTCAGCATGGTCTGGTTCTATCACCTTCTGTGGACCAGCCCTGAGCTGCCGACCGGCTCGACAGGGCAAGTCGTTGAAATGAACAATCACGGCGATCTCTTCTACGTTCGCACGGGGGAAGCGCTGGCTTTCAACCTGCTGTGCTGGGGCGGCTGGCCTGCGGCGGCTTTTTCCATCGTCGCGACGATGGCGATCTTCGGAAACGAGACTCAGCGCCCTACGCTCTTGGGTCGCGTACTGTCCGGTGTGCTCACGGTTCTGGTCCTAGGGTGCGGTCTCATGATCTTCACGGGCGGACGCATACCGTTCGGCCTCGCTTCATGACCGAGTCCAACGTCTATGCCCCGCTTATCACGGAGATCGTGGAAGGACGGCGCAATGTCTTTCTGACCGGCCGTGCGGGCACGGGCAAGACGACGCTGCTGCGGAAGCTGATCTTCGATTCGCTGGAGAAGGCGATCGTGCTGGCGCCGACGGGGCTGGCGGCGGTGAATGTCGGCGGGCAGACGATCCATTCCTTCTTCAATTTTCCGCCGCGCCTGCTGGACGCCGGCGATGCTCGTAAGATCCGCAACCAGCGGGTGGTGAAAGCGATCGAGACCATGGTGATCGACGAGGTTTCCATGGTGCGCTCCGACATGATGCAGGCGATCGACAACACGCTGCGGCTCAATCGTGGAAATCGCCAGCCGTTCGGCGGTGTGCGCATGATCCTGTCGGGCGATCTGCACCAGTTGCCGCCGGTGGTGGGCGGCGATGTCGAGCACATCCTGCAGGACACTTACGGGGGCCCGTGGTTCTTCAAGGCGCCGGTGTTCGCGGCGGCGCAGTTTCGGCTGGCGGCGCTGAAGCAGATCTTCCGGCAGGAAGACGCGGTGTTCATCCGCATCCTCAATGCGTTGCGCAACGGGCGGCTGTCGGAGGAGGACGAGACGATCCTGCGCAGCCGTGTTTCGGATCGTTCGTCGGCGGAAGCGAGCCTCACCCACGTCGTGCTGACGCCCAACAACGCGGCTGCGTGGAAGATCAACCAGATGCGGCTCGCGGATTTGCCGGGGGAGGCGAGGGCCTACAACGCAGCGCTGGAAGGCAATTTCGAGCCCAAGGCTTTCCCGACCGAGGAAGTGCTTGAGCTGAAGCCGCAGGCGCGCGTGATGATGATCCGCAACGATCCTTCAGGGCGATGGGTCAACGGATCGCTCGGCGTGGTTGTCGGCCTCGGCGACACGGACTGTTTCGTGAAGATCAATGGCGAGACGCATCGCGTAGCGCAGCAGGCGTGGGAGAAATTCCGTTACGAGTTCGATGCGGCCAACAAGTCGGTGGCGCGCTCGGTGGTGGGATCGTTCAAGCAGTTGCCTTTACGGCTCGCCTATGCGGTCACGATCCACAAAAGCCAGGGCATGACGCTCGACAAGGTGCATATCGATTTCGACCGGGGCATGTTCGCGCACGGCCAGGCCTATGTGGCGTTCTCGCGCTGCCGGACGCTCGAAGGACTGGAGCTGTCACGAGCCCTGCGCCCGCGCGACATCATCATCGACCGGACGGCGTTCGATTTCGGCAAGCTGACGCCGGTGTTGGACACCGAGCACTATCTGCTGGCCGACATGGCCAAGCCAGAGCTGGACCTCAAAGGCTAGCGGAGTTTCGCAATTTCGGCGGAGAGCGCGCGGTCGCCGTCGACGGCGAGTTTCTCCAGTACGCGGACGCGGTCCTGCAGTTTTGCGACTTCGACTTTGAGGCCTTCGAGTTCCTGATCCTGCGTGGCGTTGCGCCGGTTTGCGTGCTTCAGCTTCAGCCAGTTGTTGATGACGCCGGCGCCCACGCTGATCGCCACGATCAGCACCACCATGGTAAAAGGCTCGTCCATCGCACGAATCCTGACCTGACCCTGACCGCATCATAGACGCGTGGCCCGGGAGGTCAAAACCTGCTGTTTCCGGGGCTTATCCGGCAGTGCAGGGCTTCGGCCTGTCATTGCGCCGGAAGCCGCTCAGCAGGATTTTGGGGAAGGGCTGCGGCCATTGTTCGGAGCCGACGCTCTGGTCATTCACGGCGCAGACGGCGGCCTCCGCCGTCTGGTTCCCACCCTCGGGTGGGCCGACCAGCGTCGCCTTGTAGTCGACGGCATAGTCGAGACCGCTATTGAACTCGATCACCGTGCCGATCTCGCGCGCATAGTTCATCGTCACTGCGACCTGGCCCGGATTGCGCGGCATGGCGGCATGCGGATTCTTTTCCTCGACCTTCAGGATCTTCACTTTGCCGTCGCCCAGCAGCTCGAAGATCACCGTGCGGTCTTCCACCAGCTCGAAGCCATCGACCGATGCTCCCGCCACAGGCGCTGCCTGAGCGAATGCCGCAGGCGCCGCCAGCAGGCTCAACGCAATCAGCGTGCGGTTCAGGACTCTCATAGTCGCCTCGAACTTGGTCACGCCGAACGTCGCCGAAAAGCATGGCCGCGCCAAGTGCATTTGCCAGCACTACCTGCCGGTGGAGCCGAAGCCGCCCGCGCCGCGTTTGGTGTCGTCGAGTTGCGTCACGACTTTCAGCTCGGCGCGCGTCACCGGTGCGATGATCATCTGCGCGATGCGTTCGCCGCGTTTGACGACGAACGGCTCCTGCCCAAGATTGATCAGGATCACTTTCACCTCGCCGCGATAGTCGGCGTCGATCGTGCCCGGCGAGTTGAGACAAGTGACGCCATGCTTGGCCGCGAGGCCTGAGCGCGGACGAACCTGCGCTTCGTATCCGGCGGGAAGCGCAATCGTGAGGCCTGTCGGGATCATCGCGCGTTCGCCCGGTTTGAGTGTCACAGAACTGTCATCCGCAACCGCCGCGCGCAAATCCATACCCGCAGCATCCGCCGTTTCGTAGGCGGGCAGCGCAAGACCTTGAAAGTGCACGAGTGGCAGAACTTGAATTGTGACAGCACTCACAGACTCGACTCCTCTGTGGATAGGATTCTAGCATGAGCCCGTGGGGGCCGGAAAACCGGCCCATGGGGTGAGAGTATGTCAGTGCATCGCGTGTCCGATCCGGGCGTGAAAGCTGTGTTCGCCTCCTATCCACAGGAGATGCGCTGGGCGCTCCAGGACTTGCGGGAAACCATTCTCGACGTTGCGGCTGCAGTGCGTGCAGTGGGCAGCATTGAGGAAAGCCTGAAATGGGGACAGCCCGCCTATCGCCCCGTCTCGCCGAGCACCGGCACAACCGTGCGCATCGGCCCTGTCACCGGCAGCGCGACAGACTACGCGCTGTTCTTCCATTGCCAGACATCGCTGGCGGCGGATTTCGAGGCGCTCTATCCGGGTATGTTCAGGATTGTTGGCGGCCGCGCGCTGGTGTTCTCGCTCGGCGACGTGGCGCCCGACATGCCGTTGCGCCACTGCATAGCGCTGGCGCTGACCCATCATCTGCGCGACGGCGTCGATGTGTCCGAGCTTGAGCAGCAGGAAGCCGTCGAGGCCTAGTCTTCAGCCTTGCATATCCGCAGCGAAGCGCAGCTCGCGCAGCGGTCGCACCGCAGCCGTGGTCTCGTTGTAGGTCGGGTGCTTCTTGTAGGCCTTCATCGCGTCCATGTTCGGAAACTCCGCATAGACCACGATGTCGATGTCGTTGCCGTAGAGGTCGGACTTGAAGTTGGCTTTCACCTCGAACAGCGTCGAGCCCGGAATGGTCGCCAGGCGCTGGAGCTTCTTGATCACGCCGTCGATTTCGGCGGGATTCTTCAGGGTGAAAAAGACGATGTGCCGGATCATGCTTGATAGGTAGACGCCCGCCCGCGTCCTTGCAAAGTCCGGCGCTGCGCTATTCCGCCGCGCCGATTTTGGCTGCGCCTTCGGGGTCGTAGAATGCCTCGGCGATGCGATCGGCCAGTTTAAGGGCGACTTCCGCCTTGGCCATGCGGGGCCAGCGCTCCGTGCCCTTGCGGGTCACTAGGAGGACTTCATTGTCCGACCCGCCCATCACATCGCCAGAAACGTCGTTGGCGAGGATCCAGTCGCAGCCCTTGCGTAGCAGCTTGGCCTTGGCATGCGCCTCGACATTGTCGGTCTCGGCGGCAAAGCCGATCACCAGGCGCGGGCGGTCCTTCTTCTTGGAGGCGATGCGTTTGAGGATGTCCGGGTTCTCGACGAGTTGCAGCGCGACGCCGGCCTCCTGCGCGCCTTTCAGCTTCAGCTTGGTCTGCGCCCGCGTGGCGGGGCGCCAGTCGGCGACGGCGGCGACGGCGACGAAGATGTCGGCGGGAAGCTGCGCCTTCACGGCGTCATGCATCTCGACCGCGGTCTCGACTTTCACCGGAGTGACGCCATCGGGAATCGCAAGGCTGGTCGGTCCGGTGACGAGACGTACGTCGGCGCCAAGGCGCGACAGCGCTTCGGCGATTGCATAGCCCTGCTTGCCGGACGAATGGTTGGAGATGAAGCGCACCGGGTCGAGCGGTTCGCGCGTGGGGCCTGCTGTGACGATGGCGCGGAAGCCTGCGAGCGGGCCTGCGCCGACGGGGCCGGCAAGAAGTTTTCGAATCTGCGCAGCGATACGCTCGGGTTCGGGCAGGCGGCCGGGGCCGAACTCGCCGCACGCCATCGGGCCGACGTCGGGCTGCATCACGTGCACGCCATCGGCGACGAGCTGGGCGACGTTGCGCTTCACGGCCGCATGTTCCCACATGCGCACGTTCATGGCGGGGACCATCAGCACCGGCTTGTCGGTGGCGAGCAGGGTGGTGGAGGCAAGATCGTTGGCGAGGCCGTTGGCGGCCTTGGCGAGAAGATCGGCGGTTGCAGGTGCGACAACGATGAGATCGGCCGAGCGCGACAGCTCGATATGGCCCATCTCGGCTTCATCGGTGAGATTGAAGAGGTCCTGGAAGACCTTGTCGCCGGACAGTGCAGACACGGACAGCGGCGTCACGAACTCGGCGCCTGCCTTCGTGAGGATCACGCGCGCGCCGATACCATCCTTGGCAAGCAGCCGGATCAGCTCCAGCGACTTGTAGGCGGCGATGCCGCCGCCGATGATCAGAAGGATACGTTTGCCGTCCAAGCGCGCCACTCTTGCAGGAACATGACCGGTAGACTTCTGGCCGGTGGGATACCCGGAAAGACATACGAAATTCTGGTCAGGATTGCACGAACCCAGACCGTCGGATCGCAGCTATTCCGTAAGCAAGTTGGAAAGATGTGGGGCTCGCCCCACGGGAGATAAAGGGGTTGTTGCGGGTTTGGCGGCCAGGCCTAGATTCCAGCCATGAGCAAGGCTTTCACCCGCGAGAGCGACGAGGACGGCGCAGCCGAGCTGCCGGAGCGGGAAGTCTCGGCTTTTCCCAATCTGGTCACCGCCGAAGGTCTCGCGGCCATCGATGCCGAGATCGAGCGATATAGCGGCGAGAATGCTCGGGCGCTTGCCGCCGGCGACAAGGAAGGCCTCGCGAAGGCGGGACGCGAGCTGCGCTACTGGACCGCCCGGCGCAATTCGGCGCTGATCCAGCCTGCTCCGGCGGATAGGGGCGAGGTGCGCTTCGGGTCGACCGTGACCATCGCGCGCGAGGATGGACGCAAGGCCACATGGCGTATCGTTGGCGAGGACGAGGCCAACCCGGCAAAGGGAACGCTCTCGCACGCTTCTCCGCTTGCGCGTGCGCTGATGGGCCTTGAAGTCGGAGACACGGTCGTGGCGGGGGCAGGCGAGGCAGAGATCGTCGGGATATCCAGCTAGCCCTGGTTGCTCTTCATGTCGGCAAAGAATTGCGCTTCTTCAGGCGTGCCGCCTGTGCGTTTCTGTTCGACATCCTCGCAGAACTCGACCCAGGATAGTTTGGATTCGACGCCGTACTGGATTTCGATCGCCGCCAGCTCGGGGTCATCCAGCGAGCCGATCGTCACATAGACCCGCGCCTCGGGCAGGTCGTAGGCGAAGCTGAGCGGTGTGCCGCAGTCCCGGCAATAGCCGCGCTTGGCGAGGCTGGAGGACTGGAACAAGGCAGGCGCCCCCTTCGTCCATTCGAGGTTCTTCTTCGCGCACCCGGCGAGCGCCGCGAACACGCCGCCTGTCGCCCGCTGGCACATGCGGCAATGGCAGACGTGGGGCTTTTCCACTGCGTCAACGTGCAGGGCGTAGCGCACTGCACCGCACTGGCATCCGCCGGTTATCGGACCCGGATTCATGGACACTCCTTAAGAATTGGGGGCTAGAAACGTTGCCATGGGTGGTCCTGCCCGTGTAGGGCGGATTTCTCATGGGCGGGTCGAAAAGCAGCCCTCCCGGACTGACTCAGGCGGTTGGCGTGCGGCATGGCTTGTGCTGGCATATCGGCCGAAGGGACTAGACTATGTTCGGCAAACCCAAGGCTTCCGGGTTCACCAAGACACTGGTGGGCGAATGGAAAGCTGACACGCTGAGTGGCGACGTGAAGGGCGAGATCACCGCCGTATTCAACACGGACGGAACCTTCTTTACGCGCAACAAGATGGAAATCCGCGGCGTGCCGGCCGACCCGGTGACGCATACCGGCCGCTACCGGATCGAAGCGGTCGACAAGAGCCGCTTCAAGCTGTTCACGATCGACGAGAACGGCGCCCCCCTGTCGGCTACCGTCCGCACATTCGTCGACCGGAACACCATGATGAACGAGGTGGGCCGCATCACCTTCAAGCGGGTCCAGCAGGACGACGCACCGCTTTTCTGACTTTTGCCTTCCCCCGAAATATGCCCAGATGCTGGCCAGCAGGCGCGCCATGAAGCGCGCCGCAGCGGGGAGAATTTTGATGAAACCGATCAGGACCGGACTGGCCGCGCTTGTTCTCGGCATCTCGGGCGTCGCCGTCGCGGCGCCTGCTTTCGCGCAGGAGACTGACGTCACGGTGCGCTCGATCCGCGTGCTGGCGACCGATCCCGAAGCGCTGGCGAAGTTCTACGCCACAGCCTTCGGCATGTCCGAGACGCGCCGCCCCGTCCAATCGCCAGCCTTCACGGAAATCGTTCTGAACTCCGGCTCGACGGCAGAGCTGGCGAAGGCGGCAAAGTCGACGCCGATCGTGATCGCGACGCGCCGCGCCAATGAGCCGAAGGCTGGCGGCATGGCCGCGCTGATCCTCGAAGTGCCCGACATGGACAAGGCGATCGAGCGCGCGACCAAGGCCGGCGCCAAGCTGATGCGCCCCGTCGCCAAGTCGGGCGAAGGCCTCTCCTACGCCTTCCTCACGGACCCGGATGGCAACCAGGTCGAGCTGCTGCTCAAGCAGTAGGCCGCCGGCCTTAGCCGCTCGCGAGATGGCGTGAGGGAAGGGCCTTTCAGGCCCTCCCCATCGGCTGAAACATGGCTTATCTAGAGGCCACCCACGATCCGGCCCCAGGAGACATCCATGCGCGACTACCTGAAATTCTACATCAACGGCGCCTGGGTCGATCCGGTTACACCCCGCACGCTGGACGTGATCAATCCGGCCAACGAAGAGGCTTATGCCCGCATCTCCATCGGTTCGAAGGCCGATGTGGACAAGGCCGTCGCCGCCGCCAAGGCGGCGTTTCCGGCCTTCGCCGCCACCACCAAAGAATATCGCGCCGACCTGCTCGACAAGATCGTTGCGGTCTACACCAAGCGCCTTGGCGACATCGCCGGCGCCGTCTCCGAGGAAATGGGCGCGCCGATGTGGCTCGCCGCGGCAGCACAAGCCCCGTCGGGCCTCGGCCACCTGATGCAGGCCGCCAGCTATCTCCGCACGTTCGAATTCGAGGAGCGCCGCGGCAAGCACCTGATCCGGAAAGAACCGGTTGGCGTCTGCGGCTTCATCACGCCCTGGAACTGGCCGCAGAACCAGATCGCCTGCAAGGTCGCGCCCGCGCTCGCCGCCGGCTGCACCATGGTGCTGAAGCCCAGCGAGATCGCGCCGATCGATGCGATCATCTTCGCTGAAGTGCTGCACGAAGCTGGCGTGCCGAAAGGCGTGTTCAATCTCGTCAACGGCGATGGCCCGGGCGTGGGCGCCGCGCTATCGGCGCACCCGGACGTCGACATGATGTCGTTCACCGGCTCGACGCGCGCGGGCGTGCTAGTCGCCCAGGCGGCTGCGCCGACGGTGAAACGCGTCGCGCAGGAGCTTGGCGGCAAGTCGGCCAACATCGTGCTCGATGACGCGGATCTGCCGAAGGCGGTGAAGTCGGGCGTCATGCAGATGATGACCAACACGGGCCAGAGCTGCAACGCGCCCTCGCGCATGTTCGTGCCGCGCGGCAAGCAGGAAGAAGCCAAGGTGATCGCGAAGGCGACGGCCGAAGCGGTGAAGGTGCAGGACCCGAAGACCGCCGAGAAAGGCGCGATCGGTCCGGTCGTTTCCGAAGCTCAGTTCAACAAGATCCAGGGCCTCATCAAGAAGGGCATCGACGAAGGTGCGACGCTGGTCGTCGGCGGCCTCGGCCGTCCGGAAGGTTTGAACCGCGGCTATTATGTCCGCCCGACCGTCTTCGCCGACGTGCGCAACGACATGACCATCGCCGTGGAAGAGATCTTCGGACCCGTGCTCTGCATCCTGCCGTACGACACGGAAGAGCAGGCGATCGCCATGGCCAACGACACCGTCTATGGCCTCTCCGGCTATGTGCAGGGCGACCAGGAACACGCGCAGAAAGTCGCCAAGCAGCTCCGCACCGGCATGGTGCATATTAATGGCGCTGGTTCGGATCAGACCATGCCCTTCGGCGGCTTCAAGCAGTCGGGCAATGGCCGCGAGTGGGGCGTGGAAGGCATCCACGAATTCCTCGAGACCAAGTCGGTCTTTGGCTTCGCGACGGCCTGACCGCTACTGGGCCTGGCCGATCCACGCCGGGGAGACAGTGCGATGCAAAGGAGACGCTTCCTGACAGGCGCGGCGCTGGCGGCGGCGGGGTGCGCCATGCCGCCTTCGCCGGGCGCGCCGCGTTCTGCTGAGGCGTTCAAGACCGTCCGGTATTTCACCGCGCCCGATGGCGTACGCATCCCTTTCCGGGACTCGGGGCAGGCCGGTGTTCCGGCGTTCCTGTTCTGCAATGGCGGCGGCCAGGCGATGGCGGTGTGGTCATCCATCGCCGACCCGCTTGCGGCCAGCTATCGTGTGATCCTCCATGATCGCCGCGGCACAGGCGAGAGCGATCCAGGCGCGCCGGAGACGCACAGCTTCACGACTTTCAGGAATGACGCAGTGGGCGTGATGGATGCGGCCGGCGTCCGGACGGCGGTCGTGTGTGGTCTTGCTTTCGGATCGCGCGTCGCACTGCGTATGGCCCTCGACGTTCCCGAACGATTGACCGGTCTGATCCTGTTCGATGCAACCGGCGGTCCAGCGGCGCCCGAGGCGGAGCGACGGGCTGGCGCGGAAGAGGCCGCACGACTGAGGACGGCGGCGGGCATTCCAACGCCCGAGCGCGATCCGGCCTGGACTGCAACGAAGACGCCGAACGGTCCGGCGCTCAACGGTCGCGCGCTGCAGGGCCAGCCGGCATGGATCGAGGGGCTTTCGCAACTCCGCATGCCGACGCTGATCGCGGTCGGCGAGCAGGATCCCAATCTCGAAGGCGGCCGCAGGCTGGCGCGTGAAATTGCCAACGCTCGGTTCGAGGCCATGCCGATGACGGGCCACGGCTCGAACGTCCAGCGGCCCGATCTTCTTCTTGCGCTGATCCGCGGCTTTATCGGGGAGATATCCGCTTGACCTGTAAGGGTTATCGGCAGCCTGTTCCATTGGCGTTCATTTATCCGCCCCTATCTCTCAAGGAGAGATAGCTCGCCCAAGGAGGCTTTCATGTTGCGCAAAGTGCTGGCTGCGGCGGTCCTTGTGGCGACGCTCGCCATGGCCGCATGCGAAAGCGGTCCGACGCCCTACCAGCCCGGCGGCGGGTCTGAGCGCGGCTATTCGGAAACCAAGATCGAGTCCGACCGCTATCGCATTTCGTTCAAAGGCAACTCGCTCACGAATCGGGAAACCGTCGAGACCTATATGCTCTATCGCGCGGCCGAGCTGACGCTGCAGAACGGCTTCGACACCTTCACCATCGCCGACCGCGACACCGACAAGAACAGCTCTACGCGTCAATACGGCGGCTACATGGGCACGCGTCTGTCGTACGTCTACTTCGTGCCGAACTATGGCTGGGTCGGCGCCTATGACTCCTACTGGACGCCGTCGCGCTATGAGCAGGTCACGCGCTATGAGGCCTATGCCGAGATCCTGATGGGCCGCGGCGCCAAGGGCTCTGATCCTAACACCTTCGATGCGCGTCAGGTCTCGCAGAATCTTGCCGGCCTGATCACCCGCCCGCCGCAATAGCGCGCCGGGCGCACGCCAGAAGCAGGGCCGCCTGACCGGGCTTTCAACCGGTACGCCGCGTCTTCCCGGTTATTTGGTGCGGTTCTGCGGCATTTTCGGTGGATTACCGCATGTAAACGTGACCGCAACCTCGACCCTGTAGTTAGGGCCGGTCATGAACCCGTTGGTGTCCATCATTATACCGACCTTCCGCCGCCCCCAAAGGGCTGTCCAGGCGGCGCGTTCGGCGCTGGCGCAGCAATGCGATAGCGCGATCGAGATCGTCCTGGTCGACAATGATCCCGCCGGTTCGGCGCTCGATGTCCTGCGCGCGCTTGCGACGTCGGCGGCCCATCCGGTGACGCTAGTCCATGAGCCGCGCGCGGGCGTGGCCAACGCGCGCAATGCCGGGCTGCGCGCTGCGAGGGGCGGAGCGATTGCGTTTCTCGACGATGACGAGATTGCGCCGCACAATTGGTTGTTGGAACTTCTGCGCGTGCAGCGGGAAACAGGCGCAGAGGTCGTGTTCGGTCCTGTGCTTACGCAACTCGCTGCGCCGCCGCGTGATCATCGCGAGTATTTCGAGGAGTTCTTTTCGCGCGATCCTCATCGCGAGGAGGGCGAGATACGTGACTTCTATGGCTGCGGCTGCAGCCTGATCCTCAGGACGGCGCTGCCCTCGGCTGAACCGTTCTCGCCTGAGCGCAACGAGATCGGCGGCGAGGACGATCTGCTGTTTCAGCGCATGCAGGCGGATGGCTGCCGGTTTGCCTGGGCGCCGCTGGCTGTCGTTCTCGAGACGCCCGAGCCGTCGCGGGTCACGCTGGCCTATACCTTGAGGCGCGCATTTGCTTACGGGCAGGGACCGGCCACGCAGGCCTGGTACAAGTCGCCAAAGGACCTGCCGGCGATTCCGTTCTGGATGGCCGTAGGGCTGGCGCAGGCCATTGTCTACGGCGCCGCGGCTCTTGGCTCCTTCCTCGGCAAGACCGAGCGCCGGGCGTTTGCCTATCGGCGGTTTGTCGAGGGCCTGGGCAAGCTGCTCTGGTTCCCCTTCATCAAGCCGCGCTTTTATGGCGTGGCGAGTCTTCCGAAGTCGGAACGCAAGGCTAAAGCGGTCGCGGCGGCCTAGCCGCAGTCGGCGCCGCCAGCGCAATCCTTTTCCTCGATCTCGATCGTCGCGTGATTGATGCCGTGCTTCTCGCTGAGGCGCTGCTTGATGCGTGCGACGACGTTGGGACCTGAGATGTCTTCGGCGATCTTTGCGTGCAGCGTCATCATCGAGCGGCGGCCATCGAGCGACCATAGATGGGCGTGGTGGATGTCAACGACGCCTTCGACGTGATCCTCGAGGTCGTGCGTCACCGCATCGAGATCGACATGGGTCGGCGCGCCTTCGAGCAGGATGTGTGCGCTCTCGCTGGTAACCGACCAGGCCGAGCGCAGGATGATCAGGGCGACCAGGATCGACAGGATCGGATCGGCCTGCACCCAGCCTGTCGCCATGATGATCAGGGCTGCGGCGATGGCGGCGATCGAGCCGAACAGGTCGCCCGCCACATGCAGTAGCGCGCCTCTGACATTGAGGTTGTCGCGGTCGGCGCCGTGAAGGACGGCGAACGAGGCGATGTTGACGGCAAGCCCTGCAGCGGCGACCCATAGCATGGTCTCCGGTTGGATGGCATGCGGCGTCATCAGGCGCTGGGAGGCTTCCCACGCGATCCAGATCACGATCAGGAACAGGGTGAGGCCGTTGACGAACGCGGCGAGCACCGGGAAGCGGCGGAAGCCGAAGGTGCGTTTGGAGTCCGCCGGCCGCCGCGCCATGCGGAAGCCGATCCAGGCGAGGGCGAGGCTGCCGAAATCCGAAAGCATGTGGCCGGCATCGGCAATCAGGGCGAGCGAGCCGGCGAGAATCCCGCCGACAAGCTCGACGCCCATGAAGCTGCCGGTCAGCAGTGCGGCGATGGCGATGCGGTTCTCGTTCCGGTCGTCGCCGCCACGATGGTGATCGTGCGCGTGGCCGTGGTCATGCGCGTGGTGCGCATGTGCGTCGGCGGTATGGCTGTGATCGTGGGCCATTGGCGCTGACTATGTCGGAGCAGCGTGAAACGCAAATGAATACAATCGTATGATATAACGGCTGTTCCAGTGTTGCGGGTGATCTTGCCGCACGCTTATGGTCCAACGATGGGCGAGGCGGTGATCCTTTCAGGCGATGCGGGCGGAACGAATGTCCGCTTTGCGCTGGCGCATGTCGGGCGTCATTCGGTTGAGCTGTCGGATGTGTGGAAGCGGGCGGGGGCTGACTATCCGACATTCAACGATGCGTTACGGGCTTATCTCGCAGAGGTGAAGCCAAAGCTGGCGGGCGCTTCGTTTGGGCTAGCGGGGCAGAACGAGGATGGGCGTGTCGAGCTGCTCAACCGGGGATGGACAGTCGACATCGCAAGCGTCACGTCGCTGCTTGGGCTTGAGAGTGTGCTTGTCACTAATGATTTCTGGGCGATGGCGCGAGCGGCGCCGGAACTCTCGGGCGACGACCTTCACCTGATCTCTGAAGGCGAGAGCGATCCTGAAGGGTCGCTTGCGATCGGCGGGCCCGGAACCGGGTTTGGCGTTGCCGTGATGCGGCGGTATTCCGGGAACAGGGCGAAGGGGTGGGTCGTCATCGGCGGCGAGGGCGGCCACCAGGGCTATGCGCCGCAAACGAAGATCGAGTGGGCGCTGGCCGAAGCGCTGCGAGCCAAGCTCGGCTACGTGTCCAACGAGATCGTGGCTGCCGGGGTCGGGTTCGAGGATACGCTCGAGGCGCTGTTTCATGTGATGGGCATGCCCCCCAGAAAACTTTCGCAGGCCGAGGTGATCGAGGCGGCGAAGGCAGGCGATCCACTTGCTTCCGAATTCTGCCGGATCAGGGCGGCGGCGGTCATGGCAGCGATGGGCAATCTGGCGCTGGTCTGCAATGCGACGGGCGGTGTCTTCATTGCGGGCGGGGTCTCGCAGCGGCTGGAGCCGTGGCTGAAGGAAGAGCCGGCGGTTGCGCGGTTCCGCGAGCGCGGGCTGCGGACGGGCCTGATGGCGCCGATCCCGATCCGGCTGATCACAAGCGAAAGTGCGCCGCTGATCGGCTCGGCGAAACTCTGGCTGGATGAGCAGGAGCGCGGCTGGCTCTGAGGCTATTTGCAGCCGCAGCCGCCGCCACCATGGCCCTTGCCGCCGCCGTGGCCACGGCCGCCGCCGAAGGAGATGGCGGTCGCGCTGGCGAAGGCAAAAGCGGAGGCGCTGGCCTGCGCGCTGGCGCTTGAATTGGCGATGACGATGACACGGCCGCCGCCGCCAAAGCCGCCGCCCACGTCGAGGCCGACGCCGCCTGTGCCGAAATCGGCCGGAAGGGTTAAGCCCACGGGCGTCACTTGAATCTCGACCGGCGGGGGCAGGGCCGGCGGCGCCTGGACCGGCACGCGCAGCGGCGGAACCGGCGGCGCCACAAAGGATTGCCGGCCTTTTTTCCCGTCCGCAAAAGCGGGTGAAGCCGCAGCGAGAGCTACGGCTACGGCGACGAGGATGCGGCGGGCAGTGGTCATGATGGGCGTCTCCTGCAGCCGCCATGCCGTGCAACGGGCGAATGCATGGCGAGGTTAACCGCGCCGGGGCGAGGCGGCAAATGCGTGCGCGCGGAGGGTGAGTTCGGTGCGGGCACGAGGGGGCGGACGCGGACGCGAAGACCGGTGGGGGCAGCCGCAGATGCGGATGACTCCTGCTCCCCTCTGCTGGTACATCCCGGCGCATGGAGTTCGGGGTTTGGTTTGCATTCTTCACGATGTTCCTGGCGGGCGGGCTGACGCCCGGGCCGGCGGTGATGCTCGTGACGACATCGTCGATCCGATACGGGTTCTGGGCGGCGATGGCGCCTGCTGTCGGGATCTGTGTCGCCAACATCATCTGGGTGACGCTGGCGGCGTCGGGCGCATCGGCGCTGGCGCATGCGTTTCCGGCGGGGTTTCTCGCGCTGAAGGTTGTGGGCATCGCCTTCATTCTCTATCTCGCGTGGCGGACGGCGTTCGGCGAGCCGGTGGACCTGTTGCGACGCGATCCGCCGCCGAAGCGGAAGCTGCTTGCGCATGGCATTGGGCTGCAGCTCGCGAATCCAAATGCGCTGGTCTATTTCGGCGGGCTGATGCCGGCTTATATCGACGCGGACGGCGACCTGGTTTCACAGATCATCGTCATCATGATCACGGTGACGGTGTGCGAGATGTTCGGGCTGGTCGTCTATGCGATCGGGGCGGATGCGCTGGCGCGGCGCTTCCATTCCAAGACGTTCGCGACATGGTTCTTCCGCATCGCTGCGCTGACGATGGCGCTGTCGGCCTGCTATGCGGTCTATTCGACGTGGATGACGACGGGGCGGTGAGCCCCGAGCCCTCGTGGTTCGACGGGCGCGATCCCAGACTACGTCAGGGATCGCTGCTCACCATGAGGCCTCTCATCATCGGCAATGCAAAGTAGCCCTCATGGTGAGCAGCGCACGAAGTGCGCGTCCGTCGAACCTGGTATGTTGTGGCGAGGATCGTGGATGATCCTGCGGCCGGCGTAGCCCGTTGCGAACCTGGTTCATGCCGTCTCGTGGCATGGGCGCGCCGGCCGGTCGTTCTTCCGAACAGTCGCATGGGCGACGGCGCGCCTGCCGCCAGCCCGAATACAGGAGCGGTAACATGACCATCTCATCTGCTGCCGGCGTCGATGTCGGCCGCGACTGGCTCGACGTGGCCATCGCCCGGTCTTCAGAGGCAGGAGTGGCGGGCCGGCACTTCCGCCTTCCCAATACCCCGGCCGCCATCGCCGGCATCCCTAACCGCCTGCGCCGCGCCGGCGTTACGCGTGTCGTCATCGAGGCCACCGGCGCGCCCGCGGCCCGCCTGGTCCGCACCCTCGCCGAGGCCGCCATGCCCCTGGGCGTGGTCGATCCCCGGCGCATCAAGGCTCTGCGCCTGGCCGAAGGCCGCAAGGCCAAGACCGACAAGCTGGACGCCGGCCTCATCGCGCGCTTCGCTCTCCTCATGACCGACGCCGTCCGGCCCGCTCCCAGCCCCGCCGCACTCGAACTGCGCGCCCTGTCGACACGCCGGCGCCAGCTAGTAGAGATGATCGCCGCCGAGAAGACGCGCCTGAAGCAGGCCTTCGAGCCGGTCCTCATGGCCTCGTTCCGCCTGACCATCAGTCTCCTCAGCGAGGAGCGCGCGCGCATCGAAGCCATGATCGAGGCGCGCACCAGCGCCACCCCCGAAGACCGGCGCAAGGGCGAACTCCTGCGCTCCATACCCGGCATCGGACCCACCATCTCGGCGACCCTCATGGCCGATCTCCCAGAACTCGGCGCCCTGGACAACAAGGCCATCGCCAGCCTCGCCGGGGTCGCCCCCCACATCCAGCAGAGCGGGGCGCAGGCAGGACGCGCTCACATCCAGGGCGGGCGTCCCTGCGTGCGCGCAGCCCTCTACATGGCCGCCCTCTCCGCCGTCCGCCACGACGCCGGCTTCAAGGCCGACTACAAAGCCATGCGCGCCGCCGGAAAACCCGCCAAGGTCGCCCTCATCGCCATCGCACGCAAACTCATCGTCGCCGCAAACGCCATCCTCAAGCACGACGAGCCCTGGAAACCCGCCCAACGCTCTTGACCAACAACACAGTCGCCACGAGGGCG
>JAUYPV010000075.1 GCA_030697555.1 Hyphomonadaceae bacterium | reverse complement strand
GCCTCTGAACTTCCGCATTCCCGAAGGCGTGCAGCAGGTCGAGGTCGACTACGACTCGGGCTGCCTGCCGGCGCCGGAGACGACGCGCGTGATCCTCGAAGCGTTCAAGCCGGGGACAGGTCCGACCGAGCGCTGCGAGGCGGGCGGTGGCAATGAAGGCTACCGCGTCGATCGCTCCGCAGTCGTGGCGGGCGATGAATCCTCGGCGCCGGCAACGCCGCCGGGGTCGGATGTGGCTTCGACCCAGCCGGTCGATCCAACGCTGCCGGTCGATCCCAACCTGCCGCCGCAGCAGCCCCAGCCGCAGCAGCCACAACAGGACCTCAACGGCATTTTCTGACCTGGCAGGCGCCGCTTGCGGCGGCGCCTCATGCCGGGTAGGTGGAGCCCACACTTCAGACGAGCATCTCCAAGAGCAGCCAATGACGCCCGAACTCGAAAGCATGGTCGAGAGCATCAAGCAGTCCGTCAGCCTGCTGCGGAGGCGTCTTTGACTGGGGCGTCGCCGAAAAGCGCCTGGCTGAACTGAACGCGCTCTCCGAGAGCGCCAGTTTCTGGAATGACCCCGCCAAAGCGCAGACTATGATGCGCGAACGCAACCGCATCGTGGCGGCCATGGACGACATCCGCGCGCTGGAGACGGAAGCGCAGGACGCCGTCGACCTGTGGGAGATGGCCGAGTCCGAAGGCGACAAGTCGATGTTCGCCGAGGTCGAGAAATCGATCCGTGCGTCGGTCAAGAAGGCGCAGGCGGCAGAACTGAAGGCGCTGCTCTCCGGCGAGGTCGACGCCAACGACTGCTATATCGAGATCAACGCAGGCGCGGGCGGCACGGAAAGCCAGGACTGGGCCTCGATGCTGCGGCGCATGTATCTGCGTTTCGCCAACGCCCGCGGCTACAAGGTCGAAGAGATCGACGAACACCCGGGCGAGACCGCGGGCATCAAGTCGGCCACCATGCTGATCAAGGGCGAGAACGCCTATGGCTGGCTGAAGAGCGAAAGCGGCGTGCACCGGCTGGTGCGCATCTCGCCCTACGATTCAAACGCGCGCCGCCATACCAGCTTTGCTTCGGTCTGGGTCTATCCGGTGATCGACGACACGATCGAGGTGGATATCCAGGACAAGGACGTCCGCACCGACACCTACCGGGCGTCCGGCGCCGGCGGCCAGCACATCAACAAGACCGACAGCGCCGTGCGCCTCACGCACATGCCGACCGGCATCGTCGTGGCGGTGCAGGCCGAACGCTCGCAGCACAAGAACCGCGCGCAGGCGTGGGACATGCTGCGCGCCCGGATCTACGAGATGGAGCTGAAGAAGCGCGAGGCGGTGGCGCAGGCCGAAGCGGACTCCAAGACCGAAATCGGCTGGGGCCGCCAGATCCGCTCCTACGTACTGCAGCCCTACCAGATGGTGAAGGACCTTCGCACCGGCGTCGAAACATCGGACACCAGCGGCGTCCTGGATGGCAAGATCGACGAGTTCCTCTCGGCCTCGCTGTCTCACAAGCTCGGGCCAGAGACCGAGGTCGAAGATCTGGAGTAGGGCGCTCAGCCCCTGCCGTCGGCTTTCCAGGGTTTGCGCAGCAACGGTGTGAGCAGTTCGCGAACCCGAGCGGATTTCGCGGCCCGGTTCGGCGGTGTCACCAGTTCGAGACTGGGCTGCGTTGCTGCGGCGAGCTGAGGTTCGGGCAATACGATGTTGATCCGGGTTCCGGCGCCGCTGTCCACCTGGAGCACGCCATTGACCTGGGTGGTCATCATGCGGACGAGCTTCATGCCATAGCCTTGGCCGTCGGCATGACCTGCGGGCAGGCCGACGCCGTCGTCCGCGACAAGCACGTGGAGCTGGCCGCCGATGCAGCGCAGGCTGACGACGACCGAGCCGGTCCGGCCATCGGGAAAGGCATGGCGCAGCGCGTTGACGACGAGTTCGTTGACCGCGAGCACGAGGGGCTGGGCCACCACAACCGGCGCGCGCACCGCTTCGGCCTCGACGCGAACGTCCACGCCGAGCGCGTCGCCGCCCATGTCGTGCAGGGACGCGCACATTGTCTCGAGGATGACGGCGAGGTTGACCGAGTCTTCTCCCTCGCTTTCCTGCAGCGCGTCGTGCATCCGCGCCACCGACAGGATGCGCGCGGCGGCGGTGCGCAGCGCCTGGCTGGCGGAGAGCGTGGCTTCGCGGCTAGCCTGCATGGTCATCAGGCTGGCGACGATCTGCAGGCTGTTCTTGATGCGGTGATTGCCCTCGCGCAGCATCGTGGATGTGCGCGCCGCGATCTCGTCAGCGGACTTCAGCATCTGGCGAAGATACGCATTTTCGGCGCGCAAATCGTGCGCAGGCAACTCGGACTCTGTACAATGGCTCCCTATTTCCAATGACATCGCCGCCACCCTGCTTTTTGCCGTCGCAGTAAAAATCCACACCCTGGGGGAGACATTTACACCGAACGGGGGGGGGGTCGGTACGGCAACAGACTCATCCTGGCCGTTTCGTACGGACCAAGCCTGCGACAAGGCCGCGACGTCAGATTTGATTGGGAATTCCCCCGACAGGATAGTTTAGTCTGCCGCCTGAACAGCCTCGACTTCGTCCTCGGGGTGCTCGCCAAACAGGCGGCGGTATTCGCTTGCGACAGCTTCGTAGCATTCGCAGGCGGCATTCTCGAGGCCGACTCGGTCAACGACGGTGATGCGCCCGTGCTGGTACCGGATGACGCCGGCCTTCTGCAGCGTGGAGGCGGCGATACTCACCGTCGAGCGGCGCACGCCGAGCATGACGGCGATCAGATCCTGGGTAAGCGATAGTTCGGCCCTGCCGCTGCGGTCGTGCGCGGCGAGCAGCCAGCGTGCGAGGCGCTGGCCGAGTTCGTGGTGGGCGTTGCAGGCGGCGGTCTGCGCCACCTGCACGCCGAAGACGTGCACATAGCGGAGCAGGAGATCGCGCATATGCGGCGCTTGCGCGACCGCATCCTTGAACGCGGCCACCGGCATTCGGAACGCCCCGCCGCCGGTCTGGCACATCGTCTCGCTGTAGGAAGCAGTGGCGCCAAGGATGACCGAAACACCGGCCACGCCCTCGGCGCCGATCAGACCGATCTCCAGCGGCGAGCCGTCCGACAGGACGGTCAGCACCGAAATGAAGCCGGTATCGGGGAAATAGATCTGGTCGATCCGGTCGCCTGCGCGGTGGAGGGTTTCGCCCAGATGCAGTTCGACGTGTGTGAGTCCCTTCGCGACCATGGCGTACTCGGACGCGGGAAGCGCGGCGAGGATCCGGTTTTTGACGTTGCTCTGGTGCGAGTGAGGCAAACAAACTCCATCGTCTGGGACGGGAGCTCGCGCATCTCTCAGCCGGCCGCACGCCATACAGGAGCAGCCGATAAACACATAACGCATGAAATGCCCAAAAGGACCAGCACAGAGCAAAGTTCGCCGCAACAACCTTGCAAACCGGCGGTTCTTCGCAGGGCAGTGGAGCGGCCCAAACAAAAAGGCCGCCCTCGCGAGCGGCCTTTCCGGAAACTTGTCTGGCCAGACTCAGTACTGGCTGCCGTTGGGCTGGTGCGGCGGCTGTTCTGCCATCGGGTCCTGGGCGTGCTTCACCGCGCCTTCGAAGATGGCGTTCGGCTCGATCGCCAGCGAGGCGTGGAAGATGTCGCCGCGGACTTTCGCGCCGGTGCAGAGCTGCACCTTGCGGCCACGGATGCGGCCTTCGACCGTGCCGCGAACGACGACCTGCTCGGCGATGACTTCGCCGCGCACGGCGCCGGTTTCACCAATGGTGAGGGCGGTGGCGCGAACGTCGCCTTCGATCTGGCCGTTGATGTCGAGTTCGCCCTGCGAGGAGACGGAGCCGACGATCTTCACGTCAGCCGAAATGATCGACGGACCGGCGCGGGTTCCCGCGGCCGTGCGCTTTGGCGCAGGCTCCTGCAGGAGCGGCTTCGGCGCCAATGGCGGCGGAGCCTCTGGAGTCTTACCCTTCGTAAACATGCTTGCCGGCCCTCAGGAACTTGATCGGATCGTATGATTTGCCACGGTAGTATACCTCGTAATGCAGGTGAGGTCCCGTACTTCTACCAGTGGACCCCATCGTGCCTATTTTCTGTCCGATCGCCACCTTGGTTCCAGCCTTCACGGTGATGGAATTCAGGTGGCCGTAGCGGGTCTTGAAACCCCCGCCATGGTCAATCTCGACCACACGGCCATAGCCCCCCTTCACCCCGGCGAACGTCACCGTGCCCGGTGCGGTCGAGAGGATCGGAGCGCCATAATAGGCTGCAAGATCGGCGCCCTCATGGAAGGCGGTGCGGCGGCTGAACGGGTCGGACCGGTAGCCAAAACCAGAGGTTTCGCGGTAGCCGACGTCGACGGGAGCGCCGAGCGGCAGGGAGTGGATGGCGCGCTCATACTGCTGCGCTTCCTGGAGGCGGGCCTCGAGTTCGTAGACGCGGCGGCCGAACGGGTCGCTGGTGGCGGCGCCGGGCAGGGCCGCGGTGCTGAGGCCGTCGACTTCGACCAGCGGGCCGCCCATGCCGGGCTGCTCCAGAACGCGGGCAGCCGAGACGCCGGTCAGACGGATCACGCCACGGGCGCGTTCGGCGCGCCCGACGGCTTCGTCTTCGGCTTCGTTCAGAAAGGCGGCCTGTTCCAGGATCAGCTTGTCGGTGCGGGCGCGGAAGCCGGCGCTGTCGTTGGTCGCGGCATTGCCACCGTCGGGGCGGCTCTTGCGGGCGTCGCCCTCTTCGATGGTCGAATCGATCAGGAGGCTGGCGTTCTCGCCATTGAGCGCGACGGCGGAGGCGGTGTCCTGGCCCTGGAGATTGGCCAGAACGCGCTTGAGGGTCTTGTGGCGGCCCTCGGCCTCGGAGATGGCGCGGTTGAAGTCTTCGGTGCGCTTCTCGAGCAGGGCGAGCGCGGTCTGCTCGCCAGCCTTGGCCGAGCGCAGGTCGCGCTCGAGGCGGGCGGAACGGCGATCAGGGCCGGAAGAGGTCTGGAAATCGACGGCAGGACCGCGCAGCAGCACCGCAACGGTGGCGAACAGGCACCAGCCGACAATCAAGGTCGCGGCGCCGGCCATCATCGCCTGGCGCCAGGGGGAGATCGAGACGTAGCGAACCGAACCACCAGAGCGGTGGTAGATCTGTCTTTCAGGGAAGGCTTTTTCGAAAAACGCTTTCGTCTTCGACTTCAGGTGCTTGACCGCCATTTACACTGCCCGATCAATTGCTTTACGCGCCAAGCCCGCCGCCGCCCCGCCAAATCTTGTTGCCTGGCAGCCACATGGATAACTCAGAACGTCGCGCAAGCGAACCCCTCGAGTCAGGTTTTTCGCCTACCAGAACCATCATGACACAGTGGGCTTAAGCGCCCGTGAATTCTGGTCCCAAACGCCGCTTTTGGTTAACGGACGCCTGCCAAGGACTCGTAAATTGCTTCCACATGACCAGGTACACGGACGTTTCGCCACACCCGACGAATCAAACCGTCCGGACCGATGACGAAGGTCGACCGGACGATGCCCATGAACTTGCGTCCATACAGCTGCTTCTGTTGCCAGACCCCGAAGGCGTTGCAGACCTTGCCGTCCTCGTCCGAGCCGAGCCGGACCTTGAGCTTGTATTTGGTGATGAACGCCTTGTGATCCGCGAGGCTGTCCCGCGAGACGCCCAGCAGGGCGGCCCCTTTGCGGGTGAATCGCGACTGCATGTCACTGAAGGCCACTGCTTCGCGGGTACAGACCTCGGTGTCGTCCTTGGGGTAGAAGAACAATATCAGGACTTTTCCGGCATACTCGTCGAGGCTGGCGGGCTTTCCGCAGGCGGCCGGAAGAGTGAAATCAGGGGCCGCATCGCCCGCTTCGAGTGGGTGTGTCACAATCGGCCCGCAATGTTGTGTTCGGAAAGAGTATCCGAAGTGTACCGTCTTTCAGCTGAGCTGGCGAAGGCCAATCCTGGGGTGCCCAATCCTCCGGTGTCTGGCCCGCAGCGAAGCTGGGGACATGGAGCCGCGCCTTGAGGGTTTCGCCCAAGCTCCTCGCATTCGAGATTCTCGCCTTCCTCGTGTTTGCCGTGCTGGCGGGCGCAGGCTTCCTGGCGTGGCGTCTCTCGCAGGGTCCGATCGACCTGGAACTGGTGCGGCCGCAGGTCGAACGCTCGTTGAGCGAAGCTCGCGGCGGCCAGCCCGTGAAGATCGAGAACGTGGTGCTCGAGTGGGAGCGCAACCGCAACCGCGTCGAGGCCGTGGCGCGCGGACTGACCGCGCTCGACGACAAGAATCAGGTGATCTTCCGCGCTGACCGCGCCGCGATCGCGCTGGACGCCGGCGCGTTGATGTCGGGCAAGTTCAAGACGCGGCAGCTTCGCCTCGAGAACGGCACGGCGAACGTCGTGCGCTCGAAGGACGGCGTGTGGTCGCTGGCCGATATCGTGTTCGCGCGCGAGCCGGCGACCAACAAGCCATTCGACCCATTCAAGGATCTCAACTGGGCGACTCTGGCGACGCCGATCCGCGCGCTGATTTCCGCCGGCTCGTTCGAGCGTGTCGAACTGGTCAATTTCAATTTCACGGTGAACGATCAGAAGGCGGGATCGGTGTGGAGCGCCAATCCGGTCGGCGGCGAGTGGAGTGCGGGACCCGATGGCGTGGCGCTCGACCTCGACGTGAAGCTCGCCGGAGCGGCCGAGCCCAACCGCATCAGGATTTCGCTCGCCTCCGACGGCGCGGTGACGAAGGCGACCGGCGCGCTGACGCTCGAAGGCGTCGACCCGATCTCGATCGCCGAGGTCTTCGGATACACGGGCGATGACTTCTCGTCGGGCATGCCGGCCAACGCCGTTTTCACCGTCGAAGCGACGGAGGCGGGCGGGCTGCGGAGCACGCGCATCAGCCTCAAGAACATTACGGGCCGCGGGCGGCTAGGCGATCGGGACATCTCGATCGGTGGGCTGGGCTTCGACGCGGTCTACGATCCCTCGACGAAACAGGTGAAGCTGGAGTCGCTGAAGATTTCGTCCGACGTGCTGACGGGTGAGTTCACAGGCACGCTGGACGCGACCTCTCTGGTCGCGGGCGACACGGCCAGGCCAACGCCGTTCAAGATCTCGGGCAACGATTTCTCGCTGGCTCTCACACCCATGTTCGAGGAGGCGTGGCCGTTCGCTTCCGCTGACATCGAGGGCAATTTCGCCTCGGACATGCAGCATCTCAACGTCACCAAACTCCACGCCGTGACCGGGCAGGCGACCGTCAACGGCGCAGGCGAATTCTGGCTCGAAGGTCCTCCCGAGGCGCGCCAGCTCGGCGCGAAGGTAACCGCCGTTGCCGAAGGCGCGATCACGCCGCAGCAGGTGACGGCCTTCTGGCCCGTCAATCTCGGCGCCGGCGCCCGCATCTGGGTGAAGAACCGCATTCCGTCTGGCACGGCGACCAAGGCCGTCTACCGCATGGACTGGCCGCCGGGCGCCAACTCCCGAGGCTATCTCGACAACGAAGTCCTCACGCTCGACTTCACCGTACAGGGCGCCGCCATCAAGTTCCTCGACGACTTCCCGGCCGTCACCAACGTCACCGGCACGGGCCACCTCGAAGGCAACAGCTTGACCGTCAATGTCACCGGCGGCGCGATGAACTCCTGGCTGGTCGACGAAGCGAAGATCGACATGCCGCGTTTTGCCCCCAAAGGCGGCACGATGGACGTCCGTGTTATGGGCCGCGGCGATCTCGGCCAGCTCATGCGCGTGCTCGACGCCTCCAATCTCAAGGTCGGATCGAAGTACGGTCTGCAGGTCGACCAGATGACCGGCAGCGGCGGCATCGACATCCACATGCAGCGGCCGATGCTCGATCACGTGCCGGACAACGAGATACTCTACGAGATCAAGGGCGGCTTCCGCGAAGCGGCGGCGCCCAACATCGCCGCCGGCTTCGGCCTTACCAGCTCCGACGTGACGTTCGAGATCACGCAGAACGGCATGTCGATTGCCGGCGCCGGCCAGTTCGGTCCAGCCCCGGTCGTGTTCGACTGGAAGGAGCGGTTCGCGCTGAGTGGTTCGACCGGTTCTGAGCTGAAAGCGTCCGCGCGCGTGACGCCGGACCTGCTCAACGCCTTCGGGTTTGCAGCGCGCAACATCATGCAGGGCGAAGCGGCGGTGGAGCTGGAGGCCTCCGGCACGGGCGGCCGCGACTTCACGTCCATGACCGCGAGCGTCGACCTCACCCGGTCGCAGCTGGAACTTTCCGAACTCGGCTGGCGCAAGAAGTACGACGCCCCGGCGCAGGGTTCGTTCCGCTATGGCAAGGACAGCAAGGGCGCCTTGATCACGGGCGATATTCGCGCCGATGGCCTCGAACTGACCGGCGAAGCGCGCATGGATGCGGCCGGCGCGTTCGAGAGCGCCAACATCGAGCGCATTTTCTCCCGCGACAGCGTCGACCTGCGCGGCAATGTCAGCCGCAAGCCCGATGGCGGATACAGGATCAACATCGCCGGTCCCTTCTTCGACGCCAGCCCGTTCATGGACAGCTTGCTGTCAATGTCGGAGAGCGCGAAGACGGACATGCATGGCGAGCCGACCGGCGGCCCCAGCGATCCCGGCCCCGCGATCGATATCCAGCTAGCGGCCGACAAGCTGCGCCTGCGCGAGAACGCCGACCTCACCGCAGCTAAAGTCAACATGTCGATCGACGCCAACGGTCCGCGCAACGGCACGATCACCGGCCAGATCGACAAGGACAAGAAGCTGGACGTCGCGATCACCAGCCAGGGCGATGCGCGCAGGATCGTCATCAATTCCGACGACGCCGGCTTCGGCGCGCGCGTGCTGCTGAAGCTCGACTACCTGATCGGCGGCAAGCTGAGGATGGACGGAACCTTCACCGGCGCCAGCGGTGACGCGATGGTCCACATGACCGACGTGCGTCTCACGGAAGCCCCGCTGGTGGCGCAGATATTCTCGCTCGCTTCGCTGCGCGGCCTTGCCGACGTGCTCAACGGCGACGGCGTGCTGTTCACGCAGGTGGATGCGCCGATCAAGTTGCAGAATGGCCGCATCGACCTGCCGGGCTTGCGCGCTTCCGGCCCAGCCATGGGCATCACGGCGCGAGGCTGGATCGCTCCTGGCGAAAAGGAACTCAGCCTCGATGGCGTGCTGGTGCCGTCCTTCGGCGTAAACTCTTTCCTCGGCGGCCTGCCGATCATCGGCGACCTCTTCGTCTCGCGGCAGGGCGAGGGCATGTTCGCGCCGACCTACTCGGTGCGCGGCACATTCTCGAAAGCGCGCGTGTCGCTGAACCCCGTCTCCGCCATCACCCCCGGCGTCCTCCGCCGCATCTTCGAGAACCCCGCCGAGCCCCCGCCGGTGGCCGAAGCGGCGCCGGAGAAAGACGCGCAGGCGAAGAACTAGCCTGCTGATAGATCTGCAAGCCACGCGGGCGGGCTCACCGGCGTCAGAGACGCCCTTAACCTGCGGGGTCGAACGATGAAATCCGCAGGTTAAGGACGAGCGCCGAAAGTTTTCCGGAAAAAAGATTCTCAAGCCCCACAACCGCTTGCACCGCTTTCCGCCAAAACCCGCCCGAAAAAATCGTGCAACTTATCCTGCTGGGTCCCGCGCTGGCGGATAATCGCCCCGTGACCATGACCGAAATCATCTTTTGGCTCCTTGGCCGGCTTGCGCCAATGCTCTGGTACGCCCACCGCCTCGGCTACTTCCTGCGGGTGGCCGTGCGCGTGATCGACGACGAGGCAAGCCTTCAATGGCTGGCGGACAACCCAGACGCCCGCGCCAAAACGGAAGCCATGATCGCCGACGCCGAGCATGTCCTCGACATCATCATCGGCCTCAAGACGCGCGAGCTTCTCGGCATGGCGATGCCCATCGAGCGGCCCGGCCTTCGCGGCCACGCCCGCATCCACACCGCCCCCAGCCTTGACCGGCTCCTCCTGCGCATGGCGCGCCTCATCGCCCGCTCGCAGGATGCGGAACACCTCGCCCTGCACCGCGCCGCGCGTCTCCGCCGCGAGCGGGCCGCCGCGCCGGTCCTGCTTGCCGCCGATCACCGGCCGGCCCACGCTGCCCCTGCTGCCCCTGCTGCCCCTGCTGCCCCTGCTGCCCCTGCTGCCCCTGCTGCCGCTGCTGCTGCTGCTGCCGCCGCTGCCGCCCTGATTTTCCACACGCTCAGGCGTATCGTCGCTCCAACCGCGGGCCCGCGCATCCGCGCGCCGCCCTTGCTCGCCTCAAATCCCGAAACTCAAGCCCATCCCAACCTGCAGCCCGCACCTGCGAGAGCGCGACCCCGTGCCCGTTCGACTGCCTCAACACCATGACACCGGTGGACAGACTCGCTAGCGTCCCACGCCTCAGAACTGGAGCCAGACATGCGCATCCTCCCCGCCGTCGCCCCCGTCGCCCCCATCGCCGCTCTTGTCGCCGCAACCATGCTCTCCGCAGCGGCCCAAACGCCCGCCGCAAAGGCCCCACCCATGGTCATCGTCGACGAGAAGACCGTGACGCGCGATGAACCACCGCCACACGGCGCCATCGGCATGAGCACGGCCTACCGGATCTCGGATGCCGCGCCGGGCAGGGCGATGGAATTCCGCAAGCGCACGCTCCACGTCGGCGCCGAGATCGGCCTGCACGTCATCGACCACGACGAGGTCTACTACGTGCTGGAAGGCGAGGGCGCCGTCACGTCCGACGGCAAGGCCCAGAAGATCGGCCCCGGCGTCGCCGCCTATCTCTACAGCGGCGCAAACGTCGGCATCAAACAGCTCGGCGCGAAGCCACTGACGATCATCATCGCCTATCCGTTGAAAGAGCGCACGAAATAGCGACCAGCCGGATGGGTGACAGCGGCGGCTTTGGCCGCTATTCGCTGGCCAAACCCCGATTCAGCGCAGGAACTTACCCATGATCACCCTCGAGAAAAAAGGCCCCATAGCGATCCTGACGCTCAACCGTCCGGACGCCATGAACGCCCTCGGCGAGCCGGGCGATGGCGAGGCGGTGCGCGACGCCTGCCAGAAGATCAACTCCGACAAGTCGCTCCGCTGTGCCATCCTCACCGGCGCGGGCAAAGGCTTCTCCGCCGGCGGCAATGTCAAGGCGATGCGCGACCGTGTCGGTTCCTTCGCCGGCAACCCGGCGGAAGTCCGCGACGCCTACAAGAACGGCGTCCACATGATCGTGCGCGCGCTCTACAATCTCGAAATCCCGCTGATCGCCGCCGTCAACGGCGCCGCCATCGGCCTCGGCTGCGACGTCGCCTGCATGGCCGACATTCGCATTTCTTCGGACAACGCAAAATACGGCGTCACCTTCCTCAAGCTCGGCCTCATCCCTGGCGATGGCGGCGCCTGGCTGCTGCCGCGCGTGATCGGCATGAGCCGCGCCTGCGAACTCCTGTTCACGGGCAACCTCATCGATGCGAATACGGCGAAGGACTGGGGCCTCGTCTCGAAAGTCGTCCCCGGCGACCAGCTGATCGCCGAAGCCATGGCGCTCGCGACCCAGATCGCGAAACAGCCACCGCACTCCCTGCGCGTGGCAAAGCAGCTGCTCCGCCACGGCACGCAGGCAAGCTACGACACGATCATGGAAATGTCCGCCGCCGCCCAGGGCCTGATGCACCACACCAAGGACCACGAAGAAGGCGTCGCAGCGATCCTCGAAAAGCGCGAACCGGTGTTCAAGGGGGAGTAGAGCGCATCATGCTCTGCACCGTTGGGGAGGCAACGTTGAGCGGTTCAGGTGCATTCTCGCGCGAGACTGATCTGACCGGCGTCTGGACCGGTGAATACTGGTATCAGTTCGGAGGTGACCGCACGTCGTTCGCCGCTCATGTTACTGACACTGGCGGCAGCCTCTCGGGCACGACGCTGGAGCCTGCAACATTCGGCGCTGGCCTCGGCGATCTCTCTGCCAACATCACCGGCGCACGCGATGGCGCAAGCGTCGACTTCACGAAGATCTACGATCCCGTGCCGGGCGTTCACCAGAACCCCATCCTCTACTCCGGAACGGTCAACTCAGATCTTGCCGTAATCGACGGAGGGTGGGTCTTTCGCGACCACGGAACTTGGCGTGGCGGATTCCAGATGCGCCGCACCTCGCCCCGCACCAAGGCCGCCGCGAAGCGCGAGGCAACGAAGACCATCAGGACGAAGGACGTGGTGGTCGAAATCCACAAGCGGCGACTAAAACCGCCGATCAAGGTGGAGTGATCGGCATGTGCTTGGCGTTGCGGCGCGGGACGTCTACCTTGTGGACTAGAGTCTCTGGGAGGAGGCGAGATATGAAACTTCACCTGGCCTGTCTGATTGCCCTTGTATTCGCGGCGCCCGTGTTCGCGCAGGAAACCTACCAGCCCCCGCGCTTGGCTGACGGCAAGCCTGATCTCCAGGGCTTCTGGTCCAACGTCTCGCTCACCAGCCTCGAGCGCTCCGGCCAGTTCAAGTCGCTCGCCATCCCGGAAGCCGACGCCAAGCGCCTCGAGGCCCAGCGCGCGGCGGCGGATGCGCGCGGCAACCAGCGCACCGACCCCAACTCCGGCGCGCCGCGCGCCGGGCAGGATGTCGGCGGTTACAACAGCTTCTACGTCGACGCCGGCAGCAGCTACGCCAAGATAAATGGCGAGTATCGCTCGTCCTGGATCGTCGATCCGCCCTCGGGCCGCATCCCCTATACAGCCGCAGGCAAGAAGGAATTCGACGACAGGCTCGCCTTCGTCCGGAACACGTTCGACGGCCCTGAAACGCGTCCGATGGCCGAACGCTGCCTCGTCGGCTTCGGCTCCACAGGCGGCCCGCCGATGATCAACGTGATGTACAACAACACCTACCAGTTCGTGCAGTCGAAGGATTACGTCATGATCCTCGTCGAGATGAACCACGACGCACGAATCATTCCGCTCACCGACAAGGTCGACGACAAGATCCCGCAATGGCTCGGCAATTCGAAGGGCCGCTACGACGGTGACACACTCGTCGTCGAAACGACCAACTTCAATCCCGGCGAAAGCCTCCGCACCTTCTTCGCGCAATCCTATCTGCTTTCACCCGACGCCAAAGTCACCGAACGCTTCACTCGTGTCGCCAACGACCAGATCCTCTACGAGTTCACGGTCAACGATCCGAAGCTGTTCTCGCAGCCCTGGAAGGCGGAGATGGCCTTCAACGCCTCCAAGGGCGCGCTCTACGAATACGCCTGCCACGAGGGCAACTACGCGCTCCCCGGCATCCTCGCCGGGGCCCGCAAGAACGAAAGCCGCGGCCTCAAGAACTACGCTGAGGAAGGCGAGTAGATGTCGATGAAACGCTGGGTGCCCCTCGCCACTCTGGCGGTCGTCGCTGTGCTCGGCGCCCTTGGATACGTCGCGCTTGATCGCCACATCTACGCCAACGGCCTCAATCTGAATTTGAAGCTGATTACGATTTTCGTCCTGCTGGTTCTTTCCGTCGCACTGATCGTCGTTGTCCGCCGACGGAAGAAGCCGAACTAGATCTTCTGGCTATCATGCGCCTAGCCCGATCGCCTTCAGCACCGCCGACTGGTCGAAATACGGTCGCTCGCAGATGATCTTGTCCGACCCCGGCGCAAACTCGAACGTCGCCGCCATGCGCACGCGAAACGCGCGGCCAGTTGGCGCAATGGTTTTCTCTCCCAGCCGCAGCGGCCCCGAATGCGTCCCCGTCAGCCAGAACTCGACCAGCACAGTGTCGCCGCCAGCCGCGATCGAGATGATCTCGTTCCCCTGATCCGGAAACGGCGTCCGCGAAGCAGCGAAATACCCGCGCACCGCCGCCTCGCCATCGAAAACCTGTCCGCTGCCATACATCTCATACCGCGGGTGCTCGAACGTCGCGATCACAGCGTCCCAGTCGTGGGTGATCTCCAGCGCCATGTGCCGCTTCACGGTCTCGATGCGGCGCCCGCTCAGGCTGTCCATGATCGTCTCCGACTGTGCCGCCCCATTAAATCATGCGGCTGACGTGGGCCCAATGCACACGAATTCGCCTCCCGGTTGGATTGCCACCTGAGGCGTAACGCCTATTCTGAGGGTCAGGACGGAGGACTCATATGATCGGCGCAGTCGCGGAACTCACCATCAAGGAAGGCTCGCAGGCAGAGTTCGAGAAACTCGCCCTGGAGATGGAGGCGGCGGTCAACGCCAACGAGCCGGGCATCATCCTCTACAAGCTGTTCAAGGTGAAGGACGCGTCCAACAAGTACATCTTCATGGAGCAATACAAGGACGCCTCCGCTGTCGAAGCTCACCGCGCCGCCGAACACTTCCGGCGTATCGGCAAGCTGATGGGGCCCCACATGGACGGCCCGCCCACGATCACGCGCATGGACAAGGTTTCCTGAGATGGATCTCGAATTCACCACCGAGGAACTAAAGTTCCGCGACGAAGTCCGCGCTTGGATCGCCTCGGTCTACACTGACGATCTCAAGAAGCGCATGTCGCTCTCCAAGAACGGCTCACTCGACGAAGAGCACCAGAAGGCCTGGCAGAAGATGCTCGCCGACAAGGGCTGGCTGGTCACCAACTGGCCCGTGGAGCACGGCGGCCCCGGCTGGAACCAGACGCAGAAATACATCTACGAGATGGAGATGGCGCTCGCCGGCGCTCCGCGCATGAGCTCGATGGGCGTGCGCATGTGCGCCCCCGTCGTTATGAAGTTCGGCACCGACGCGCAGAAGAAGAAATTCCTGCCGCCGATCCGCAACTCCGAAGTCTGGTGGTGCCAGGGCTATTCCGAGCCGGGTTCCGGCTCCGACCTTGCCAGCCTCGCGATGACCGCGAAGCGCGAAGGCGACCACTACATCCTCAACGGCTCCAAGACCTGGACCACCTACGCTCAATGGGCCGACTGGATCTTCTGCCTCGTCCGCACCTCTAAGGAGGAAAAGCGCCAGCAGGGCATCTCCTTCATCCTCGTCGACATGAAATCTCCCGGCATCACCATCCAGGCGATCAACACGCTCGACGACACGCCGGTTGGCGAGCAGGAGATCAACCAGGTATTCTTCGACAATGTAAAAGTCCCCGTCGAAAATCTCGTCGGCAAGGAGGGCGAAGGCTGGACCTGCGCCAAATACCTTCTCACCTTCGAGCGCGGCTCGGCTTACGCGCCCTCGTGCCGCAATGCCCTGCGCAAGGCCCGCGAGCTCGCAAAGATGGAAACCGCCGGCGGCCGCCCCCTGGCCGAGGATCCGGATTTCGCCCGCAAGCTCGCCGATCTCGAAATCCAGATCGAAGTGCTCGACGCAACCGAGCGCCGCATCTTCGATAAGCTTTCCTCAGGCCAGTCCGTCGGCGCCATGTCCTCACTGATGAAGACCCGCGGCTCCGAGATCGGCCAGAAGGTCACCGAAGTCGTGCTTGAGGCGGCTGGCGTCTACGCCAACCCCTTCGTGCAGGACACCTATGCCCATCTCGAAGGCCGCTCGAACGAGCCGCTTCCCGCGCCGGAACACCTGATCACGTCGGCCGGTGTCTATTTCAACAACCGCAAGACCTCGATCTACGCCGGATCCAACGAGATCCAGCGGAACATCATGGCGCAGATGATCCTGGCAGCCTGACGTGCCTGGAAGGACGAAATCCCACACCAAGCTTCACAAGGACGGCTCCCTCTGGGCCAAGGGCCAAACGCTCGCCGGCGAGATGCATGGCTATTGGGAGTTCTATCGCAAGGACGGCGTAAAGATGCGCTCCGGCAATTTCGACAAGGGCAGGCAGACCGGCGAGTGGACGACCTATGACCGGAACGGGAAGGTCTATAAGCTCACGACGATGAAAACGCCGAAGCCAAAGGCTGAGACAGCAAAGGCGAAATAAGATGGCCGACGATCTCAAGAACGCCCCGAAGCCGGACGCCTCCCACGAAGAGCCGATGGGCCGCGCCACTTTCACGGCCTTCACCAACGCCACGCCCGACGACTGGATGAAGATCGTCTCGGCCAATGAGGTGTTCACCCGTGGCCATGTCGATCGCATCCTGGCGCATCTCAATCTGCTGAAAGGCGACTGCGGCGGCTTCCCGATCGACCGGCTGGAGCATTCGCTGCAGACCGCGACGCGCGCCCACAAGGCCGGCATGGATGAAGAGTATGTGGTCAGCGCCCTGATCCACGACATCGGCGACACGCTCGGGGTCTACAACCATCCGGACATCGCCGCCGCCGTCCTCAAGCCCTTCGTGTCGGAAGCGAACCTCTGGATGGTGCAGAACCACGGCATCTTCCAGGGCTACTATTTCTTCCACCTCCTCGGCCTCGACCGGAATATGCGCGACCAGTTTCGCGGCCATCCGCACTTCGAGTATTGCGCCCAGTTCTGCCACCTCTACGACCAGCCAGCCTTCGACCCTGCCTACGAGTCGATGCCGCTCGCCGCCTTCGAGCCGATGCTCCGCCGCGTGATGGCGGCGCCAAAGAACTCGATCTACCTGAAGCCCAACGGCGACACGCCCTGGTAGGCGCAGCGCAGCGCACCGCGCTCTCCTTTTGGCTGGCGACCGGCGCAAAACTGGGCAGCCCGCATCGGACCGGATCGGCTTCGCCTGCGAGGTGTTTTCCCCTTTCCTGTGCAATTGCAGGGTAGTCGAGGTCCCCGGCGGCGCCCCGCCTTATGCTTGGCGCTTGTGGCCTTTCCCTGCGCTGCTAGGGTCGGAGGCATCGGGGGTCGCACGTCTAAGAGGTTCTGCTGATGCGAATTCCGCTCGCGCTGGCCGCTTTTGCGCTTGCTGTGTTTCCCTTCGTCCTCTCGGCGGCTACGGCCGACGAGGGGATGTGGACCTTCGACAACTTCCCATCCGCCAAAGTGAAGCAGCTCTACGGTTTTGCGCCCGACCAGAAATGGCTGGATCGCGTGCGCAAGGCCTCCGTCCGCCTCGACGGCGGCTGCTCTGGATCGGTGGTTTCCAAGGACGGCCTCGTCCTCACCAACCACCACTGCGTCTCCGATTGCGAGAGCGACCTCTCTAGCGCCGGCAACGACTATGTCGAGGACGGCTTCCTCGCGCCCGCACGCAAGGACGAGAAGATCTGCCCCGGCGCCGAGGCCTCGATCCTCCAGTCGGTGACGGACGTCACCCAGCGGGTGAAGAAAGCCACCGCCAACCTGCCGGCCGCCCAGGTCTCCGCCGCCCGCGCCGCCGAAGTCGCCGCGATCGAAAAGGAATCCTGCGGCGAGATCACAACCAAGCGCTGCGAAGTCGTCTCGCTCTATCGCGGCGGCCAGTACAAGCTCTACGTCTATGATCGTTTCGACGACCTTCGCCTCGTCTTCGCGCCGGAAATCCAGGCCGCGTTCTTCGGCAGCGATCCGGACAATTTCAACTTCCCCCGCTACGCGCTCGACATGGCGTTGGTCCGTCTCTACCGGAGCGGCCAACCGGCCGCGTTTGCCGATCCGCTGAAGATTGACACGGCCGGCGCGAAAGAAGGCGAGCTCGTCTTCGTTCCCGGCAATCCCGGTTCCACCGAACGCCTGCTCACCGTCTCGCAGCTCGAATTCCAGCGCGACCAGTTCCTGCCCTGGCGCATCGAGTATCTCGCCCAGATCCGCGGCTCGCTCCTCGCCGAAGGCACGAAGGGCGAAGAGGAGGCGCGCCAGGTCAACGACTCGCTGCTCAGCGTCGAGAACTCGCTGAAGGTCTTCCGCGGCCAGCGCGGTGCGCTCGTCGAGCCTTCGTTCTTTGCAGTGAAGGTCGCCGAAGAGAAGAAGCTGAAGGAAGCGCTCGCCTCTGACCCGGCCCTCAAGGCCAAATACGGCGATCCTTTCGCCGACATCCAGGCGCTGATCCCGACGCAGAAACAAGCCTACCTGCCGTACCAGATGCTCGAAGTCCGTTTCGGCGCTGGCTCCGTCCTGCTCACCGACGCCCGAGCGCTCGTGCGCGCCGCGGTCGAGCGAGGCAAGCCGGACGCCCAGCGCCTGCCGGAGTTCGCCCCGGCACGCCTCAAGTCGACGCAGGGCGCCGTCCTCGCCGAAGCCCCCGTCCATCCCGTGCTCGAAAAGCTCGAGATCGTGTTCTGGCTCGACAAGACGCGCGAGTATCTCGGCGCCGATCACCCGGCTGTGAAAGCGCTGTTCGGCTCGAAGACCTCGACCCAGATCGCTAACGAAATCATCACGGACACCGAGGTCGAGGACGCGGCCTTCCGCAAGAAGCTCTGGGACAATCCCGGCCTCATCGCCACCACCAGCGATCCCGCCATCGCTCTGGTGAAGCGCATTGATGCTGCCGCCCGGGCCGCGCGCATGAAGTACGAAACCTCGGTCACCGGCCCCAGCTCGGTCGCTGCCGAGAAGATCGCCAACCTGCGCTTCGACGTGCTCGGTCAGAACATCTATCCCGACGCCAACTTCACGCTGCGCCTGTCCTATGGCGTCGTGAAGGGCTGGAACGATCCGCTCTACGGCGATGTGAAGCCGTTCACCTACGTCTCCGGACTGTGGGAGCGCGCCACCGGCGCCTTTCCGTTCAACCTCGGCAAGAAGTGGGTCGGCGGCCAGTCGAAGATTCCCGGCGGCACGCAGATGAACCTCGTTTCCACCAACGATATCGTCGGCGGCAATTCCGGTTCCCCCTTGATCAACAAGGACGCGCGCATCGTCGGCCTGGTCTTCGACGGCAACATCCACTCCACCGGCGGCGCCTATGGCTTCGATCCGGCGCTCAACCGTACGGTTGCGGTCTCGAGCCAGTTGATCGTGGAAGCGCTACGCAGGATCTACGGCGCGAACGCGCTGGCTGAAGAACTCGAACGCAAATCGTAGCGTAAAAAAGGGGCAGGTCGGGGCATGGGAAATACGGCATGGGGCTGGGATAACGCCCGCGCGGTGTTCGGCGTCTTCGCGATCGCCGGCATCGCGTGGCTGCTCTCCGAGAACAAGCGCAAATTCCCGTGGAAGATCGTGCTCGGCGCGATCGTCATGCAATACGTGTTCACGCTTCTGCTGTTCGGCGTACCAGTCATCCGCGCGGGTCTCAGCTCGGTCAACGACGGCATCGACGTGCTGATCCGCGCGACGCGCGAAGGCACCAAATTCGTCTTCGGCCCCTTCATCGGCGATCAGGAAGCCTGGGAAAAACTGGTCGGCACGCCAGGTCCGATCTTCATCTTCCAGCTTCTGCCGCTGATCATCGTCATCGGTTCGCTCTCCGCCATCCTCTGGCACTGGGGCATCCTCAAGGTCATCACGCGAGGCTTCGCCTTCATCTTCCAGCGCACCATGGGCATGGGCGGACCAACCAGCCTCTCCGTTGCCGCCAACATCTTCATGGGCCAGACCGAAGCCCCGCTGCTGATCAAGCCTTACCTCAAGATCATGACGCGCTCGGAGCTGCTGATCGTCATGGCGACCGGCTTCGCCACGATCGCGGGTTCGGTCCTTGTGGTCTATGTGTCGCTTCTGCGGGATTCACTGCCCGCCATCGCGGCTCACCTGATCACCGTTTCGATCATCGCATCACCCGCCGCCGTTGCCCTGTCGCTCATCATCGTGCCGGAAACGGAAGAGACATCGAAAGCCCACGCCGACACCGACTTCAAATACCACTCCACGATGGACGCTTTCGCCACGGGCGCGACCGACGGCATCGCCATCATCTGGAACATCGCCACGATGCTGATTGCGGCGCTGGCCCTGGTCTACATCTCCAACTCCATCCTGGGAGTGATCCCGGCCGACTGGGTCGGCGGCGCTCCGCTCAGCCTCGACCGCATTCTCGGCTGGCTGTTCATGCCGTTCATGTACATGGCCGGCGTGCCGGTGGAAGAATCGATCAAGGCCGGCAGCTTTGTTGGCATGAAGACGGTGTTCACCGAGTTCTACGCGTTCATCGAACTCGGCAAAGTGCCTGTCGACGCAATGACCGAGCGCACGCGCACGATCGTCACCTACGCCATCTGCGGCTTCGCCAACTTCGGCTCGATGGGCATCCTGATCGGCGGCCTGTCGATCATGTGTCCCGAAAGGCGACCTGACTTCCTGTCGCTCGCCTGGAAGACGCTGTTTGCCGGCACGCTTGCGACGATCATGTCCGCAGCCGTCATCGGTTCGCTGCCATACTCGCTGTTCACCTCGGTGGAGAACGAGGCGCGCATCAGCCAGCCCGCGGTCGTCGCGCCCGCTCC
The DNA here is from genome assembly GCA_030697555.1 of Hyphomonadaceae bacterium. Classification (GTDB taxonomy): domain Bacteria; phylum Pseudomonadota; class Alphaproteobacteria; order Caulobacterales; family Hyphomonadaceae; genus UBA7672. The sequence continues at coordinate 7,866 of JAUYPV010000075.1, read as the reverse complement.
GGACGCCACGACTGTGACCCCGCCGCCACCCGCGGCTTCAAACCCGATCAACTCTCCGGCGCCTGCGCCCACAGACCCCGCAACGCCGCAGACCCCGCCGGTTGAGCCCACTAGCCCGCAGCAATAGAAGGCGTATCAAACGGCCCTGATGAGTCGCACGGGGTAACCCTGCGGCTCATTGCATGCTGGCGGGGAAGCGCCGGCAGCCAATCGATATGGGAGGTTAGCGTGCGGGGATTCTACACAGCTGCGAGCTGGATTGCGCTTGCCATGGCGGCATCGGCGGGACCGGCCTTCGCCCAGCAGGCGCCGGCAGCAACGCCCGCGCCCGCCAACGACGTCATCGTCATCTACGGCGACCGTGTCGTCGAAGACCCCGGCGCATACTCGGTCATTGGCACGGCAGATATCCAGGCCGTCGAGGCCAATCACCCGGCTGAAATTCTCAACACTGTTCCGGGCGTCAACGTCCAGATGAACTCCGGCCAGGAGCTTCTCGTCGCCATCCGCTCGCCCGTTCTGCCGGCGGGCGCAGGGCAGGGCTCCTTCCTTATCCTCGAGAACGGCATCCCGACCCGCGCGCCTGCCTTCGGCAACGTCAACGCGCTCTTTGAGGTCCATCACGAAACCGCCGAGGCGATTGAAGTCGTCCGCGGCCCCGGTTCGGTGCGCTATGGCTCCAACGCCGTCCATGGCCTGATAAACTTCATTGACCCCGAACCCGGCGCCCAGACCGGTCAGACGCTGATGCTCAGCGCCAACAGCCTCCAGCGCTACCGCGCCGACGCCACAGCGAACTTCACCACCAACGGCGTCCAGAACTGGGCAGGCCTGTCGGTGATGGACGACGGCGGCTGGCGCGATTCCTCAAGCGTCGACCAGCAGAAGCTCACACTGCGCTCCAAATGGGGCGGCGAGACATGGAACGCCGTCGCAAGCCTTTCGGCGATCAACCTCAACCAGGAAACCGCCGGCTTCATCCAGGGCTCCGAAGTCTACAAGGACGAGGATATCGCGACCACCAACCCAAATCCGGAAGCCTATCGCGACGCCTGGGCGGCGCGCGCCAATGTCCGTTTCGAGCAGAACATCGGCGGCAATCTTCTGACCATCACGCCCTTCGCCATCACTCAGCGGATGATCTTCATCCAGCACTTCCTGCCCGACCAGTCGACCGAGAAGAACGGCCACGACAGTCTCGGCCTGATGACCCGCTACGACTTCGGCCCGGACAATTTCCGCTGGTCGATCGGCGCCGACATCCAGTACGCCGATGGTTATCTGAAAGAGGTCCAGACACGGCCGAGCTTCGGCGGTCCCGTCAACAACCCGACCTTCCCGCAAGGCACGCACTACGACTACGACGTCGAGACGCTGATGATCGGCGGCTATGCCGAGCTCGACTGGGACTTCGCGAAGGACTGGAGCATGCTAGCCGGCATCCGCGCCGAGTCACACGGCTATGACTACGTCACGCACAAGGCGCCGGGTACGACAGGCCGCTTCCGTGTCGCCCCGAGCCGCAGCGACGACTACGAACTGCTGACGCCCAAGCTCGGCGTGGTCTATTCCGGCGTCGAAGATATGGTCGTCTACGCCAACTACGCCCGCGGCGAACGTGCACCGCAGACGTCTGACCAGTATCGCCTCCAGAACCTGCAGACGATCCAGCGTCTCGAGGTCGAAACCCTCGACAGCTACGAAGTCGGCACGCGCGGCGAAGCCAATGGCGTCCGCTACGACGTCGCGATCTACCGCATGAACAAGGAACACTTCTTCTTCCGCGACAGCGACGGTCAGAACGTTCCGGACGGCGCCACCAATCACATCGGCATCGAAGCAGCCCTGGATGGAGAATTCGGCGCTTTCGCGGGCGGCGCGTTCAAGTGGAACGCCAACGCGTCGTTCGGCGACCAGATCTACAACTTCAACCGCAACGTCGCCGCCGCTGCCGAGGACATCGTAAAAGGCGCGAAGATCGACACCGCACCCGACTGGCTGGCTGACGCCGGCTTTGGCTGGGAAAACCAGACCTTCTCGATCTTCGCTACCGCCGAGTATGTCGGAGAATACTTCACCAACGCCGCCAACACTGCCACCTACGATGGCCATATGATCGCCCACCTGCGCGGCGCCTGGCGCTTCAACGACACGTTCGAGACCTTCGTGATCGTCCGCAACCTCACCGACGAGCGCTACGCCGACCGCGCCGACTTCGCCCAGGGCGCCGACCGCTACTTCCCAGGCGAGCCTCTAAACGCGACATTCGGGATTCGCGTCCGGAACTGATGGCCGGGAGTGAAGGATAGGGAGTAGGGAGTAGTTAATTCGCGCTGCGAGAGCCGCGCCGACACACTACTCCCCATTCCCAACTCGCTATTCCCCAAGTCATGCTTGCGGAATCCCGCCTCCACCGCTTATCTCGCAGCCGCAACACGGTCGAGGACGGACCCCATGAAAGACATCGTCGCGGCGCTGGAGAAAAAGCGCGAGGAGGCCCGCATCGGCGGCGGCCAGAAGCGCATCGATGCCCAGCATGCCAAGGGCAAGCTCACGGCCCGCGAGCGTGTCAGCCTGCTGCTCGACGAGGGCTCGTTCGAGGAATGGGACATGTTCGTCGAGCATCGCTCGAGCGACTTCGGCATGGAGGAGAACCGCATTCCGGGCGACGGCGTCGTCACCGGCTGGGGCACGATCAACGGCCGGGTCGTCTATGTCTTCTCGAAGGACTTCACCGTGTTCGGCGGTTCGCTCTCGCGCGCCCACGCCGAAAAGATCGTCAAGGTCCAGAAAGCCGCCGCGCGCAACGGCTCCCCCATCATCGGTCTGTTCGATGCAGGCGGCGCGCGTATCCAGGAAGGCGTCGAGGCTCTCGGCGGCTATGCCGATATCTTCCTCGAGAACGTCCTGTCCTCCGGCGTCATTCCGCAGATCAGCGTCATCATGGGCCCCTGCGCCGGCGGCGACGTCTATTCGCCCGCAATGACCGACTTCATCTTCATGGTGAAGGACACGTCCTACATGTACGTGACGGGTCCCGATGTGGTGAAGACCGTCACCAACGAGATCGTGACGCACGAGGATCTCGGCGGCGCGCGCGTTCACGCCGCCAAATCCGGCGTCGCCGACGGCGCCTACGAGAACGACATCGAGGCGCTGACGCAAATGCGCCGGCTCGTTTCCTTCCTGCCTACGTCGAACCGCGAGAAGCCGCCGGTCATTCCAACGTTTGACGATCCCGAGCGCGCCGATCCCAGTCTCGATACGCTGGTCCCGCAGAATCCCAACACGCCTTACGACATGAAGGAGCTGATCCAGAAGGTCGCCGACGAAGGCGACTTTTTCGAGATCGGCAAGGACTTCGGAAAGAACGTCCTCACCGGCTTCGGCCGCATGGAAGGAACCACCGTCGGCTTCGTCGCCAACCAGCCGATGTCGCTCGCCGGCGTGCTCGACATCGATGCGTCCCGCAAGGCCGCGCGCTTCGTGCGCTTCTGCGACTGCTTCAACATTCCGATCATTACGTTCGTGGATGTGCCGGGCTTCATGCCGGGCACGAAGCAGGAATACGGCGGCCTTATCAAACACGGCGCCAAGTTGCTGTTCGCCTACGCCGAAGCCACCGTCCCCAAAGTCACCGTCATCACCCGCAAGGCCTATGGCGGCGCCTATGACGTCATGAGCTCCAAACACCTGCGCGGCGACGTCAACTTTGCCTGGCCGACTGCCGAGATCGCCGTGATGGGCGCCAAGGGCGCCGTCGAGATCATCTTCCGCGCCGATATCGGCGACGCCGACAAGATCGCCGCCCGCACCAAGGAATACCAGGACCGCTTCGCCAACCCGTACGTCGCCGCCTCCCGCGGCTACATTGACGATGTGATCATGCCCCACAACACCCGCAAGCGCGTGGTGCGGGCGCTGCGCACGCTGAAGACCAAGCAGCTCTCAAACCCGCCGAAGAAGCACGACAATATTCCGCTGTAGGGGGGCGTCAGCGCTTGCAGCTCACGGTCCCGCCCTTCGTCACATAGACGAAGTCGGTGTCGTCAAGCTTTTCGATCGCGAGGTCCTGGCCTTCGATCTGAAGCCTGTTGGCAAGCGATTTCGCGGCGCTGTCGGATGCGCCATCGCCATTGCTCGTGGAAGAGTGGACCGTGAAGTTGTCCAGCCTCTGCGTGAATGCTTGGCTGTTGCCTGCCCAAGACCCCGTCGCATCGAGTCTGGCCGCCAGCTCCTTGCCCTCGGATGTGGCGCTGATCGACATCTTCACCGTCAGCGCTCCATTCTCTGCGAACGCCGCGTCGAACTTGGCCTTGGCCTTGTCGCTCCTGATCGTGCACGCCCATTCGCCGATGACGGGGTTCGGCGGAGGCGGAGGAAGCGGCTTCTTCTTGCAGCCCGCCGCAAGCAGGGCGGGGCACAATACCAGCGCGGCAAGGGCGATCTTCATGCAGAACGTCCCTTTGAGTCGGCGATTTCAGCGTCCCGATTGGGGCAGACTCTCAGATGCGCACGGTAATGCGAACAAATCCTCAACAGGGCTGGAGAGCTCAGCCGCGGCGGCCTGGCGGCCATTTTTAGGGCGCCGCACCAGGCGAGCCGGTTGTTTTCGGGTAGAACCCGACGGCGTCAGCCGGTATCGGGGCGAGGGCGTTCCGAAAGCAGGTGGGCGCGCGACCTATTCGATCTCCGGCATCTTCTCCAGTTCCTCGCCGACGATTTCCATCAGCTCAGGTTTGGTCATCGCCCAGTTGCTCATCGCTACCGCGATCTTCTGCTGCACGCTGATCAGCTCCGGCGCCATCGACATGGCCGCCACACCCTTCTGCTCCTCAGTCATCGCGTTTAGCGCGTCGGCCTGCTTCTGCATGTCCTCGAACACCGGCCGAAGCTGTTGCCCTATCGCGCGCGCCGAAGCCTCGTCCTTCACAGTCCCCAGTGCATCCGCCACCTTCGTCAAGTTAGCGACGTAGCCCTTCATCTCTGGCGACGCTTCGCCGCCATTGCCTGTCAACGCACCCAGAATCGAACTGGCAGCGGCCGCCGCTTTCTGCTCGTCCGTCATCGGCGCCGAAGCTTCTTCCTTCTTGCCGCCACACGCGGCCAGAACTAGTGCGGCCGAAGTCAGGATCCATTTCGATGCGCGGTTCATGTCGTCCTCCCCTTGACCAGGCGAGCCGGATATTGCGCCCGCCCGCGCCACCCCGCAACATTCCCTGCTGCTACTGCAACCCCGGCTGCATCGCTTTCAGCTTTTCCTCTTCGGCCTCGGACATGCAGCCAAGTGCAAGCCGGGTTTCGATCACGTTCGCCAGGTTCGCGTCGTCATGCTGCGCTGAGTAGGCCGCGGTTTGAACGGCGAGCGCGGCCTGCATCTGTTGGGCGTTCCAAGCATGCCGCATCGCAGACGCGGCCTTCGACAGCGCGACGTCATATGCCTGCGACTGGAGCGCGGCGGTTGCTGACTGATAATTCTCGATAAATTCCCTTGTTGCCTTTTGAGCGGCCGATTTGACGGGGCAAACCGCGGAAGGCGTCTGCGCCACCGCTGCCCCTCCAACGAGCAGCGCTACCATCGCACTTGCGGCAATCCTCAGCATCCGTCCCTCCCAGACTGCTGTTCGTGATCCGGGCGAATCGAGCACTGCAAGGCTGGCGATCATCCCTCACACGCCCGTGACCGTCTCATGAATGGCCGTCACAAGCGAGGTCCGCGACCCCGTTTCGCCTTGCCCTTCGCGTCAGCCCGTTGCAGCTTCAGAACTAGCGAGAGCCGGCGGAACATGCCGGTCGCGGGGAGAAGCCTAATGGAAACCGCAGCCACGGCGGCGCCGGCGAAGCCTGTCAAAAAGCAGCACGAGGCGCTGGTGATCGGCGCCTCCAGCGTTGGCACCATGTTCGAATGGTACGATTTCTTCCTCTACGGCTCGCTGATCACCAACATCAACCAGCACTTCTTCACCGGCGTGAACGAGGTGACCGGCTACATCCTGGCGTTGGCCACGTTCGCGGCAGGCTTTCTCGTGCGGCCTTTCGGGGCGCTGGTGTTCGGGCGGATCGGCGATATTGTCGGCCGGAAGAACACCTTCCTGGTCACAATGATCATCATGGGCGCGTCGACCTTCGCGGTGGGCCTGCTGCCCGGTTCGGCGCAGATCGGCATCCTTGCGCCGATCCTGCTTGTGTCGCTGCGCGTTCTGCAGGGCCTGGCCATCGGCGGGGAGTATGGCGGCGCGGCAATCTATGTGGCCGAGCACGCGCCGAAGAACCGGCGCGGCTTCTACACCAGCTGGATCCAGATCACCGCCACCATCGGCCTCCTGCTGTCGCTGGTGCTGATCCTCACCGTGCGGAAGACCACGTCTCCGGAAGCCTTCAACGAGTGGGGCTGGCGCATTCCCTTCCTCCTCTCGATCTTCTTGCTCGGCATCTCGGTCTGGATTCGTCTCCAGCTTCAGGAAAGCCCCGTTTTCCAGAAGATGAAGGACGAGCAGAAGACCTCGAAGGCGCCTTGGGCCGAAGCCTTCGGCAAATGGAGCAACGCGAAATACGTAATCATCGCCCTCTTCGGCCTCGTCGCCGGTCAGGGCGTGATTTGGTACACGGGCACGTTCTACAGCCTGTTCTTTCTCCAGAACATCCTGAAGGTCGATGGCGAGGAGGTGAACATCATCGTCGCCATCGCTCTTGTTCTCGGAACGCCGATCTACAGCATCATCGGCTGGCTGTCGGACAAGATCGGACGACGCTACCTCGCGCTAGGCGGACTGGCGCTCGGGGCGCTGACTTACTTCTCGCTCTTCCACATGATGACCGAGGCCGCCAACCCCGCTCTGGCAAAAGCGCAGGCGACCGCGCCTGTCGTCGTGATGGCGGACACGTCCGCCTGCTCGCTCCAGTTCGACCCGGTCGGCAAGAACAAGTTCGACACGCTGTCCTGCGATATCGTCAAGGCGCACCTTGCTCGCGCCGGTGTCAGCTACACGACAGAACGCCTGCCTGCGGGTTCCGTAGCCCAGGTCACCGTGGGCGGGCAGACTTTCACCGCGCCCGATCCCCGCGTGGTGACCGGGCCGGAGCGCGCGACCGCGATCGCCGCCTACCAGGCCGAGGCCGGGGCCGCGCTTGCGACCGCCGGGTATCCGCCGAAAGCTGACACGGCGCAGGTCGACCGGTGGACGATCATTGGCATCATCGTGCTGACGCAGCTGTTCACAGCCATGATCTATGGCCCGATGGCGGCGACCTTGGTGGAGCTCTTCCCGGCCCGGATTCGCTACACGTCGATGTCGCTGCCCTACCACATCGGCAACGGATGGTTCGGCGGCATGCTGCCCACGATCGCGTTTGCGACTGTCGCCGCCACCGGTAACATCTACGCCGGCATCTGGTATCCAGTGATCGTCGCGGGCTTCACCTTCGTGGTTGCGGTCTTCTTCCTGCCGGAGACGTACAAGCGCGAAATCCATCACACATGACCAGGCTCGGCCGGGTCGTCCTTTCGGTGCCGTTCACCGAACAGGTTAGCGTACGCCTGGCCGAGCTGTTCGACTGCCTGACCCCGGAACGGGTGATCCCCGCGGATGAGGTGGTCGAGAACGCCATAGCCTATCGCGCCGACGCGCTCATGGGCTTCACGAAGCCACCGATCCGGGCCGAGCACATTGCGAGACTGCCCGCTAGCATCAAGGTCATCGCCACCGCTAGCGTCGGCTTCGAACATATCGATGTGCGAGCCGCCAACGCTCGCGGCATCGTCGTCACCAACACGCCCGACGTCCTCACCGACGCCACCGCCGACACCACCATGCTACTTCTCCTCGGCGCGTGCCGCCGCGCGAAGGAGCATGTCCGCAACATGGA
>JAUYPV010000070.1 GCA_030697555.1 Hyphomonadaceae bacterium | reverse complement strand
CGGGCTTTGGCTCGAGGCGCTGCTGCGCATGATCGCGATGTTCTGGTCAAACGTCGCTGCAACTTTCCGGATGATCCCCAGCCGTCCCGCTCGTGAATGCCACACGATGCAGACGCCTCAGGCCCTGCCCGGAAAGACGCTCGACCCAATCAAGGAAACAGAACCGGCTGATCCGAACAGCCAATCCACGAACGCCCCGGCAGGGGCCGGGTTCATCACCGCCAGCAAGGCCTCGCGCCACAGCGCAAACGCTTTCCTCCCCCGAGCGGGGGAGGCGCAAAGTGCGCTGGTGGAACGTCGGTCCGGATCAGGTGGGGGACTGCCCCATCGACTCGACCCCAATAGCGGTCCCCCACCTGAGCTTGCTCGGAGATGGGCCAGGACTCGCTGCGCCTCCCCCATTTGGGCGAGGAAAACGCCGGTGCTCGCCTAGGCTGAGCCCGGCCCAAATTTCCAGAAAACAACCCGCAGCCCACGCTGCGAGATCGCGGCCCTACGCCTAATACACCCGCGGCTTCGGCTTGATGTATTCGACGTCGTTCGACATCGTGAACGCGTGCACCGGGCGGTAGTCGATCTTCACCGCGCCCTTGTCGTCGACCCATGCCAGCGTGTGCTTCATCCACTCGGCGTCATCGCGGTTCGGGAAATCCTCGCGTGCATGGGCGCCGCGGCTTTCCTCGCGGTTGACGGCGGAGTTGGTGGTCGCCAGCGCCTGGACGATCAGGTTGTCGAACTCCAGCGTCTCGACCAGGTCCGTGTTCCAGATCATGCCGCGATCCTTGGTGGAAATATCCGGCACGGCCGCATGGACGGCCGAGACGCGCTTGACGCCCTGCGCCAACGTCTCGCCGGTTCGGAACACGGCGCAGTCTTCCTGCATCGCATTCTGCATTTCGCGGCGCAGCTTCGACGTCGGCGATCCGCCATTGGCGTTGCGGAACCGGTCGAGCCGGGCGAGGTGGCTCTCGCCCGCATCCTTCGGCAGGTCGGGCTGGCTGGCTTCCACTTCCAGCGCTTCGCCGCAGCGAAGCCCGGCGGCGCGGCCGAACACAACAAGATCGATCAGCGAGTTGGAGCCGAGCCGGTTTGCTCCATGGACCGAGACACACGCCGCTTCGCCCACGGCCATCAGGCCCGGAATGACGGTGTCGGGATCGCCGCCGGTCTTGGTCAGCGCCTCACCGTGATAGTTCGTCGGCACGCCGCCCATATTGTAGTGCACAGTCGGCAGCACCGGGATTGGTTCTTTCGTCAGGTCGACGCCTGCGAAGATCTTGGCGCTCTCGGAAATGCCGGGCAGGCGCTGGTGCAGGATCTTCGGATCGAGGTGATCGAGGTGAAGGTGGATGTGGTCCTTGTTGGGACCGACGCCGCGTCCTTCCCGGATCTCGATCGTCATGGAGCGCGAGACCACATCGCGCGAAGCAAGATCCTTCACGGTCGGGGCATAGCGCTCCATGAACCGCTCGCCCTTGGAGTTGGTCAGATATCCGCCTTCGCCGCGCGCGCCCTCGGTGATCAGGCAGCCCGCTCCGTAGATGCCCGTCGGGTGGAACTGCACGAACTCCATGTCCTGCAGCGGCAGACCCGCGCGGAGCGCCATGCCGCCGCCGTCGCCCGTGCAGGTATGCGCCGATGTTGCGGAGAAGTAGGCGCGGCCATAGCCGCCCGTCGCCAGGATCACACGCTGGGCGCGATAGCGGTGCAGCGTGCCATCGTCCAGCTTCCACGCCGTCACGCCGCGAACGGCGCCGTCCTGCATGATGAGGTCGAGCGCGAAATACTCGATGAAGAAGTCGACCGCATATTTCAGCGACTGGCCGTACAGAGTGTGCAGCATGGCGTGGCCGGTCCGGTCCGCCGCCGCGCACGTGCGCTGGATCGGCGCCTCGCCGTAGTTCTTGGTCATGCCTCCGAAGGCGCGCTGGTAGATCTTGCCCTCTTCCGTCCGCGAGAACGGCACGCCCCAGTGCTCGAGCTCATAGACCGCCGCGGGCGCCGCACGGACCATGTATTCGATCGCATCCTGGTCGCCGAGCCAGTCGGCGCCCTTCACCGTGTCGTACATGTGCCAGCGCCAGTCGTCCTGGCCCATATTGCCGAGCGAGGCGGAGATGCCGCCCTGCGCCGCGACCGTGTGCGAGCGGGTAGGGAAGACTTTCGTGATGCACGCTGTCTTGAGGCCCGCCTGCGCGCATCCGAGCGCGGCGCGGAGGCCGGAGCCGCCAGCGCCGACCACCACGACATCGTAGGTGTGATCGTTCCAGGCATAGGCGGTCATGTCGGTATTCCTGGAGCTAGGAGATCAGGTCGCGACCGAAAGCACCGCGAAACCCGCGGCGGCGAACAGGGCGACACAGACGAACGTGTTGAGGATGAGCAGGATGAATTTCGTGCTGGTCCTGGCGATGTAGTCCTCGATCACGACCTGCATGCCGATGCGCATGTGATAGATCGCGCCGCCCACGGTGATGAGGATCAGCACGGCATTGACCGGGTTGGCGATGAAGTCGGTGGCGCTGTCATATCCGCCACGCACGGCCAGGAGCAGCGAAATCAGGAACCACGGAACGAGGAACAACAGCGCAAGTGCGGAGACGCGCTGGCCGATGAAATGGTGCGCGCCTTCCTTGGCGGCGCCGAGCCCACGAACCTTGCCGAGCGGCGTGCGGATCGACTCTTTCATTGGCCGGCCACTCCAAGCGGATCGATCCCCGGGATCAGGCCCCCCAGGATCCAGATCGCAACGGCGCCGATGATCGAGACAACGATCACCAGCGCGCCGGTGAGGCTCGCGAGTTTCGGCGTGAAGCCATGACCCGCGTCCCACACGAAGTGCCGGACGCCGTTGATGGTGTGGTAGACCATTGCAAGCGTGAAGCCGAACAGGATCACCTGCGCCGGGATCGAGGCGACGATGGTGGCGAACTGGTCATAGCTGTCCCGCCCAGCGGCGGCGGCAAACAGCCAGGCAACGATCACAAACGCGCCGACATAATTCGCAACGCCGGTCATCCGGTGAAGGATCGACCCAAACATAGTGATGTGCCAGCGCCACTGCCAGATGTGCGGCGACATCGGCCGCTTGTCAGTCCATTCAGACATCCGCTCAGTCCCTCTGGCCCCGGCGTTCAGCCCAGCCCCTGGCAATGGGTTGTGACGGTATTAGACCCCGAAACGGGCGTGTCAACGCAGCCTCTTGGCCCGATAGACGAACAGCGTAAACAGGTCGCATGAGGGTTACGATTCTCGAGACAGGGCGTGCGCCGGGGCGGCTTTCGGAAGACTTTCCGCGCTATGCCGACATGTTCGTGTCGCTACTGTCGAATGCGGATGAAAACCTCTCCTTCGAGACCGTGGCGCTGCTCGATGGCGCGGCCCTTCCGGACCCGTCACGCCGCGAAGCCGTGGTCATCACCGGGTCGCCCGTCGGGGTCTATGATTCGACGCCCTGGATGGATCCGCTGCGCGATTTCGTGCGCCAGGCGTTCGAAGCCAGGACGCCCATGGTCGGCATCTGCTTTGGCCACCAGATCATCGCCGACGCCATGGGCGGCGACGTCCGCAAGTCCGAGAAAGGCTGGGGTGTCGGCCGCCACAGCTACGAGATCATCGGCAAGCGCCCGTGGATGAATGGCGCCGGTTCAAGCGTCTCCCTGTCGGTCAGCCACCAGGATCAGGTGATAACCCCGCCAAAGGGCGCCGTAACGCTCGCCCGGTCGGCCCACACCGAGCATGCGATGCTGGTCTATGATGGTGCGCCCGTGATGAGCCTGCAGGGCCATCCTGAATTCGGCGACGCTTTCGTCTTGGCGCTCTATGGCGCAAGGCGCGGCAGGTCGCTGACCGATGAACAGGTCGACGCTGCGATCGAATCGCTGGCTCAGCCGGAAGACAATGCCCTGGTCGGCGAATGGATGGTGCGCTTCCTGAGGAGCGCCAGCTGACATCTCTCCACAACTCAGAGAGCGGCAAGCCCCGCACTGGCTTGATTCCGGCCGCCCAGCCCTGTTCAAGGGTGCCCGGGCGGGGAGGGAGAAGCGGATGAGCGCGCAGGCGCTTTATCACCGGCTCGGAACCGTCCTCGAGATCGTTTCGACGAACGAGAAGACGAGCCCGCAGGGCCGCGTCTGGCGCTTCACGCGTTGCCGGGTGAAGTGGGACGAGAACAATGAGATCATGCCGATCGACCTGTCGGAAGACTATCAAGTCAACGACCGTGTCGCGGTGATCTATCGCGGAACCAGCCAGATCTGCGACGTCAACCTTCGTACGGGGCGCCAATCGATGATCGGCGACCGGCTCGAAGGCATCGCCGCCTTCCTGCTCGTGATCTCAGTGCCGCTGTGCTTCCTGCTGATCGGCATACCGATCTACTACAGCGTCAGGCTCTATTCGCGGATCACCACGGAGGGGCTGCGCAGGCGGATCGGCGTCTATGTCGACGAGCTGCGCGCGAAACTCGGCGCGCCTAGCCCCGTGCCTAGTTCCGGCCAATAAGACGCGAGGCGGCAAGCCAGCCGCAGACCTGATAGATGCTCGCAAAGATCAGCAGCGTGTCGAGCCACGCGCGCGTTCCCCACATCGGCCAGATCGGCAGCAGCGAGAACAGAGCGATGATCGCGCTCGCGCCATCCAGCCACTTGTCGCCCATCAGATATCCAATACCGCTCTTCTGCTTTTCCACATCGCGGCGCGACACCGGGAAGACGCCGTCTTCCAGACGCGGCGGCCCGAACACATCCTGCAGCTTCTCGTAATTTGTGATGCCCGTGACGTCGCGCAGCACATCCGCCGTCGCGCGTCCCTCGTCGATCGCCTGCCACGACGCGCCCGAGCGGATCCACCGCACGATCACTGAGAGCAGGATGGCGATGGCGGCTGCGGCCTGAGTGAAAGCGGGCGTGGACATCGCGTCTATATAGGGATGTCAGCTTCTGCTGGGGATGGCCGCCCAGTAGTCGAAATCGAGAATCACGTCGGAGACATGCTTTCCCTCGCTGTCCTTGTAGGGGAAATCCGCGCACGGCCGGTTCTTGGTGGCGACCAGCCGCAGCCGCAGCGCCCCCAGGCCATCGCCCAGATCCGCCTTGTCCAGCACTTCAGACCACGCAAAAACCGTGTCGTCCGCGAACAGCGGGTTCACATGGCTGCCGGCATTGATGGCGATGATCTCCGCGGCATTGCCGAGTCCGTTGAAGGCCAGCGAGCGGGCGAGAGAAATCGCGACACCGCCATAGATCAGCCTGCGGCCGAAACGGCTTTGCGCCTGCTCGAACTGGTTGAAGTGGACCTTGGCGGTGTTCTGGTAGAGTCGCGTTGCGATCTGGTGTTCGGCTTCTTCGACCGTGAAGGCGTCGACGTGGTCGACCTTCTCGCCGATCTCGTAGTCCTCGAATCCAAATGGCGAGCCCGCCGCCACGAAATCATAATCCGGCGCCATGAAGGCCGGGCGCGGCAGGTCGGTAGGTTTCACCACGGACGGCAGCTCGGGCACGACAACGGTCGGCGCCGGCTTCGACGTATCCTTCTTGTTGACCATCACCCAGCGAACATAGGTGAGGACTTCCTCGTTCTCCTGGTTGTAGCCCGTCGTCCGCACCCACACGACACCGGTCTTGCCGTTGGAGTTCTCCTTGACGCCGATCACTTCCGAAACCGCACGCAGCGTGTCGCCGGGATAGACCGCCGTGAGAAAGCGTCCATCGGCATAGCCGAGGTTGGCGACCGCATTGAGCGAGATGTCCGGCACCGTCTTGCCGAACACGACATGGAAGGCGAGCAGGGGATCGATTGGTGCGCCCTCGAGCCCGCAATCTTGAGCGAACGTATCTGCCGAATAGAGCGCATAACGCGATCCCGTGAGCCCGATATAGAGCGCCGCGTCAGCCTCGGTCACCGTACGCGGCGTGGCGTGCACCAGCTCGTCGCCGACGACGAAATCCTCGAAGAAATTCCCGGGATCGGATTTGAGGGTCATGAGCGGCCGCCAATGCGAATGAGGGCTGGGTGGAAGACCGCTTCTCCCTTAGCGGTCTCGCTGCCGGGCGCCAACGGCGAAGGCCGAAATTGCCTGACAGCCCAGCGGGTGGTACGCCACATCCCTGTCTGTTCGTGTTCGGGCGTTTTCTCAAACGGAGATTTCGATGAGCAGGCTCCATCTTTGCCTCGCTGCTTCCATGCTGGCGCTCGCCGCCTGTGGCGAGGCCGCCAATGCGCCCGCGGCGCCTGCCGCATCCGCACCGGCAGCCGCGGGTCCAACGGTCGGCCAGGAGGTTGCGCTGCTGGTCGGCCTGGTCGCCGGCGACCTGCACCTGGTCAGCGGCGAGGTCGTGACGCCAACGGGCCAGTCATGGACCGATCCTTCCGGCAAGGAACAGTCGATTGCTCCGCCGCCTGGCTTCGCCATTGGGCCAACCTGCATTTTCGTGGTCATCAACGACGACAAGACGCCAGTGCTGCCGCTCGAGCCTGTGATCGTCGACAAGCTCCAGCCCTGCTGGGCTGAGTCGAGCTTCAGCTCGGTAAAGCTGTCCGGCACGGTGGCTGAGGTGCGCGACGTGCAGCTCCTCGTCAACAACGAGACGGTGACCCTGCAGGGGCTGGTGCTGACGAAGATCGACTTCGTGACACCGCCGCTCTAGCCTCAGCCCTGCGCCTCGCGCGCTGCGATCGCCTCCGCCACCGCAACCATGCGCTTCGCTTGCGCAAGGTGGAGCAGCTCAGTCATCTTGCCGTTCACTTTGAGGACGCCCTTGCCGGCGTTGGCCGGGTCGGCGAAGGCAGCGATCACATCGCGCGATTGCTTCACCGCATCGGTGGGCGGGGCGAAAATCGTGTTGCAGGGCTCGACCTGCGTCGGGTGGATCAGCGTCTTGCCATCGAAGCCGAACGCTTTGGCTTGGCGGGCTTCGGCGGCGAAGCCCTCGGCATTGGCTATGTCGTTGTGGACGCCATCGAAGATCATCAGGTCGAACGCCCGCGCGGCCGCAATGGCCAGCGTGTAGGTCGTCATCAGGTTCTCGCGGCCCGGCATCGGATCGGCGCGGAAATCCTTGAGCAGGTCGTTCGAGCCCATGACGAACCCTGCAAGCCGCGTCGTCTGGCCCTTCGCCGCGATCTCCTTGAGGTTGAGGATGGCGAGCGGCGTCTCGATCATCACCCACAGCGCCAATTGTCCGCTCGCGCCGGCTTCGGAAAGCGCCTCGTCCAGCCAGGCGATGTCGTCGCCCGAGGTCACTTTCGGCGCGAGGATGGCGTCCGGCTTCGCGTGGGCGGCCGCTTTCAGGTCTGCCTTGCCCCATTCCGTGTCTTGCCCGTTGATGCGGACGATCAGTTCACGCGGGCCATAGCCGCCCGCCTTCACGACGCTGCACACCCGGTCGCGCGCCTCCACTTTGGCCTCGGGCGCCACCGCATCCTCGAGATCGAGGATCAGCGAATCGGCGGGCAGGGTCTTGGCTTTCTCCAGCGCACGTTCGTTTGCGCCGGGCATGTAAAGCACGGAGCGGCGCGGACGGATGGCGGACATGAAAGGCCCCTTGCGGTAGGACAGAGGACGTGATGACGGAGCGCCGCCGCAAGATCAAGGTGGAGCGAACGCCGGTCTTGGTTAAAGTGGTCTCATGCCGCTTGTGCTGGTCATTTCCTCCTATGTCGCCGCCTCCCGCGTCGGGGGAGGGATCGCGCCCTATGTGCTCGGGCCGATGAAGGTCGATCCCGTGCACGTGCCGACCTGCCTGTTCGGCCGCCATCCCGGTTGGGGACCGCCGGGCGGGGCTGCGGTCGAAGCCGACGTGATGGCGAAGATGCTGGAGGGCATAGAGGCGAACGGCCTCTATTCGCTGATCGACGCCGTGGTCACCGGACACTTCTCGAAGCCAGAGCAGGTGGCAGTCGCCAGCGATCTTATCGCAAAGGTCCGCGCCGCTCCGCGCGGCAAAGCGCATGGCCACGCGCCACCCCAGCCGATCATCATCGTCGACCCGGTCATGGGCGACGAAGCGCCCGGCCTCTATATCAGTGAGCCGGTGGCAGAGGCGCTGATGCGCGACCTTGTTCCGCAGGCTGATATCGTCGCTCCCAACCTGTGGGAGTTCGCACGGCTGATGGGCCTGGATATCTCTTCGCTGCGGACAGCGGAGGACGTCGCCGCAAGGGCCAAGGCAGCGGGCGGCCGCTGGCTAATCTCGTCCGTGCCGTCGCCAAAGGGAATTGGCGTCCTCCATGTCGATGGAGATGGCGCCTTGGTCGCGGAGACCCCGCGTGTGGAAGGCAAGATCCCCAACGGAACTGGCGACATGCTGACCCTGCGCTTTGCGGGTGGGCTGGTTTCAGGCTTCGGCGCCGTGGGCGCGCTGGCCGACGCCGTAGGCGCAACGCACACAGTCATTTCGAAGACGATGGAGTGGCAGGGCCCGGAGCTGTCGATCGCCGCCTGCAGCGACCTGCTGGCGAACCGGCACAGCGTTCCAACCCGCAAAATTTCCTAGAACCCTCCCGTTGGAGGTGTTCGGCCCCTACATCGAAGACTCAGCGAAGGGGACTTCATGATCGATCACACCTCCCTCGGCGTGAAGAACTATGACCGCGCGGTCGCGTTCTATACCGCCTGCCTTGCCCCGCTGGGCTATGCACCACAGCGCATCAAGCCGGACGAGGCCGCATTCGGCACGCCCGAAAGCTGGGGCTTCTTCCTTTATCCGGTCGCGGCCGACAAAAGCATTGTCGGCGAAAAGAACCACGTCGCTTTCAAAGCGGGCGGCAAGGATCAGGTCGCGGAGTTCAACCGCATCGCCATCGCTCATGGCGCCAGGCAAGTCCGTCCCGTCGGCCCGCGTCCCGACATCGGACCCGAATATTTCGGCACGGTGCTGACTGATCCCGATGGCCACACACTCGAAGCCGTGTTCTGGGATCGCGGCTAAGCCGGCGATCGCGGATAGACCGGGTTCACGGTTTTCTCTTCCGTGTCGAACACGCCCTTGCCCGGCACGAAGTTGAGCTCCAGCCGCACGCCATCGGGATCCTCGAACAGGATCGAGTAATAGCCCGGCGCCCAGCCATCCTCCTGCGGCGCGCGGATGATCGTCGCACCCAGCGCCTCCACGAACGCATGCGCCTCGTCGATGTCCTCGCGCGAGCGCGCCCGGAAGCACACATGGTGCAGCCCCACCCGCTGCTGCACGAACCGCTCGCCCTCATGCTCCGGCGCGGGCTTCGAGATCAGCACGCCGGTTCGGCCGCCGACGCAGTAATATCCGTACTCGTTGTCGAGCACCTGTTTCAGCCCAAGGAACGGTAGGAGCTGCCGGTAGAATTCCCGGGCCACGTCGTAGCGTCCAGCCGTGATCTGGATGTGGGCAATGCCGTTTATTTCCATTGGACCGTCCTCCGCCGCCCGACTTCACCTCCCCGACTTCACCTGAATGACGGTTGACCTGCAACGCCTCTGCGCCGATCTCTTTGCCCATGAGCATTTCTACCGGATTTGTCGCCGCTGGTTTCGGCCCCGTACGCGACGCCTTCGAGGCCAATTTCGAGGATGGCCTCGAACTGGGCGCGGGCTTTGCGGCCTATGTCGGCGATGAGCTGGTCGTCGACCTTCACGCAGGGTCCGCCGACCGGAAAGGTGAAATCCTGTGGGATGAGCGCACGCTGTGCCCGCTCTATTCTACCACCAAGCCGCTCGCTGCGCTGATCGTCGCCATGCTGGTCGACCGTGGGCTCGTCGACTATGACAAGCCTCTCGCCGGCTACTGGCCGGAATTCGCCGCCGAGGGCAAAGGCGCCTACACCGTCGCCGAAGCGCTGTCGCACCAAGCCGGCGTGCCGGGCTTTATCGAACCGATCGATCCCGAACTCTGGCTCGATCCGCCCGCGCTGTCAGAGGCGCTGGCGAAACTCAAGCCGATGTGGGGCAGGGGCGAGGGTTCGGGCTACCACCCGCTCACCTGGGGCTATATCGCCGGTGAGCTCGTGCGTCGGGTTGATGGCCGCACGCTCGGAACGATGCTGCGTGAGGATGTCTGCGAACCGCTGGGCATCGACGTCTTCATCGGCACCCCCGAGAGCGAGCACTCCCGCTGCGCCTGGATGCTGAGGCCGAAGGAATCGACCAAATTCGGCCCGATGAACGACGCGTTGAAAGCGGCCTTCCTCACGCCCTGGGCCGCGCCCCAGCGGGGCGGCGCAGACTGGCGCAAGGCGGAAATCCCCTCAGCCAACGGCCATGGCACGGCGCAGGCCGTCGCGCGCCTGTTCACCGCTTATGCCCAGAAAGGCCGCATCGGCGAGACACGGACCATGTCAGCTGAAACGTGGGACAAGCTTACGCGCGAGCGCGTCAGCGGCGAGGATCGCATCCTGCCCGGCCGCGTGTCGTTGGCCGCCGGCGTCATGCGCAACATCGAGCTGATCTATGGGCCCAATCCCCGCACGCTTTGGCATTCCGGTTGGGGCGGTTCGGGCGGTTTTGGCGATCCCGACGCCCGGCTTGCCGGCGCGTACGTCATGAACCGCCAAGGCACGCACCTGCTCGAAGACGCGCGCCGCAGCCGCATCATCGACGCGCTCTACACCTGCCTCTAGTTCACAGCAGCTGAATTCAGGAAAGCGGCAAGAGCCGAAGTGTTAGGCGTGGATGCTTGCCAGCTTGGCGAGCACGGCGACGCCCGCCTGTCCGCCTTCGCCGCGCACATCCTTGGCATGCAGCGCGACCAGCGCCGCAAGGTGGGCGCGGGCAACCGTCAGCATCCTCTCGTCGAGCGGATCAGCGCCCTTGCGCAGCGTTTCGATCAGCCCGCGTGCGATCTTGCCGAGCAGGGGATAGCCCAGCACGCCGGCGAGGCCCGCCATGTCGTGCATCGGCGCATAGATGGTCTCGAGCTTCAGCGTGCCGGGAGCAGCTTCGTTCACCGTCTTCTGCAGGCGCGCGAGCTCACCCTGTGTGGTCTGCCACCACTCCGCGCGAGCGGATTCCCATTCGGGAGATTCGGTCAGATCGGCTGATGCGCTCATTGCTGCCTCGGAACCCTTTAAATCTACTATGCCCACCGGCGCCCCGTTGCGCCGCTGTAGATCACACGCATGGTTTCCTGTGCGTGAAGCGCGGCCGCCGTTTTTTTCGCGTACAAAAAAAAGACAGCGAGCCTTCGCCTGTGACGGATCATCGTCGGAAAATCTTAAAACAACCCTTCCCGGGACATCGGCGTTAACCGGATTGCCGCGATTTATTCAGTTAAAACTCGCCCAGCAGCGTTGGCGCCGGACTTGCGAGATAGATCTCGAAATCGCTCTCCGCGACTTCGCATGGCAAGCCTTCTCACCCCGCAGCGCTAGGCGCCGCGGGGTTTTTGTTTGCGGTTGCAGCAGGGACACCGGTTACCTTAATCGGCTGTCGGGGAGACAGCTGGAGTGGCAGGGGTAATGGCGGCAGCGGCCGCGCGGCGGTCGGCGCGAAGAGCTGAAAAGGTGAACAGGATCACACCCAGCCAGATCAGGCCGAAGGTCACGGCATGGCCTGGCGTGAACGGCTCGCCCAACGCTAGCGCGATCACGAACTGCAGGCTGGGGCCGATATACTGCAGCACGCCGATGGTCGACAGCTTCAGCCGGCGCGCCCCCATACCGAACAGAATCAACGGCGCAGCAGTGAACGGCCCCGCCAGCAACAGCAGCATGACATAGCCGATATCGCCGCTGCCGAACGCGTGCGTGCCGGCAGGCAGGAAGAACAGGAGGTAGAGTGCTGCGGCCGGCGCGAGCCAGAGTGCTTCCATCCCGAAGCCGACGCGGCTGTCGACCGGGATCTGCTTGCGTAGCGCGCCATAGATCGCAAACGAGAAGGCAAGCGACAGAGAGATCCAGGGGAACTCGCCGACCACCAGCGTCTGGTTGAGCACGCCCGCCGCGGCAATGCCGACGGCTGCGATCTGCAGCGGCCTGAACTTCTCGCCGAACAGCATAGCGGCGAAGACGAACGTGATCAGTGGGTTGATGAAATAGCCTAGGCTGCCTTCCAGCACGCGGCTGTGCGTCACGGCCCAGATATAGATCGTCCAGTTGGCGGCGATGGCGAGGCTGGAGGCGAGCAGGGCGAACAGCACGTTGCGCTGCTTGCGGAGGGCGACGAACTCACTCCACTTGCCCGCCGCGATGATCAGGATCAGCGCGGTCGGCACCGACCACACGATCCTGTGCGCCAGGATCACCGTCGGCGAGGTCTCTCCGAGCAGCTTGAAGTAAAGCGGCAGGAAGCCCCACAGCCCGTAGGCGCCTATGGCGGCAAGCAGGCCGGTGCGTGTTTCGGCGTTGGTCGGCATTGCGGCTAGATAGGGGACTTCACCGGGCGGCGTAACCGGCAAAACGACATTACTTCTAGACTGGGGCTGGAGAAAAACTCCTAGCCGCCCGTCGACAGTTTCATGCCGCGCCGGGGTTGAAGGCGCCCCGGTTCAACAGCAATTCAGCCGTCTGCACCGCCAGAAGGGCCGATCCGTTGTGCAGGTCGTCGGAGACGATCCACATCGCAAGGCCGTTCTCGACCGTCGGGTCGTCGCGCACCCGGGAGACGAACGTCGCCCATTCCCCAACAGATTGCACCGGCGTCATGTAGCCGTCCTCTTCCTCGCGCTTGTCGACCACCATCACGCCCGGCGCTTCCCGGAGAATGGCGCGCGCATCGGAAGCCGACAGCGGCTCGGCCAGCTCGATATGCACCGCCTCGCCAATGCCCACGAAGGTCGGCACCCGCACGCAGGTCGCGACCACCTGGATGTCGTTGTCGATGATTTTCCTGACCTCGGCCGAGATGCGCCATTCCTCCTCGGTGAAGCCATCATCCATGAAATCGTCGATCTGTGGGATGACATTGAAGGCGATCTGGCGTGGGAACTCCTTGGGATCCGGGGCCTGGTTCACATAAAGGCCCTTGGTCTGGACCCACAGCTCGTCGATGGCCCGCTGGCCCTCGCCGGACACCGACTGATACGTTGCGACTACGACACGTTCGACGCCGGCCGCCTCGTGCAGGGGTTTCAGCACCGTCGCCAGCTGTGCGGTCACTCCATCCGGGCAGGAGACAATCCGGCGCTTGGACCATCCTTCGACGGCCGCCGGGTTCACCGAGGGCGCCACAAGCGGCACCTGCGGGTCCATCCGGAAGGCCCGCGACGTGTCGATCACGATGCAGCCGGCCTGGGCTGCCTTGTTGCCCCATTTGCGCGCCGCGGGGTCGCCCGTCGCCATGATGCAGAGTTGCACAGAGGCAAAGTCGAATTCTTCGACATCCTTTGATTTCAGAGTCTTTTCGCCGAAGGTGACCTCGCTCCCCATCACCTTGCGGGAGGATAGCGCATAGACCTCGTCAGCCGGAAAGCCGCGCTCCGCCATCACGCTCAGGATCTCTTTGCCGACCGTTCCGGTCGCTCCCAGCACTGCGACTTTAAGCGTCATCCCTGCCTCCTTCTAAGGCCGGGCCTGGGCCCTGCCGGTCGTCTTGTCGTCACATTCCTGCGGATACTTCGCCGCAGTTACGACCGGCGGCTCGCGCGGCCCACACTGCTCGCGTATGAAGCGCCGGAGTATCCACTATTTGCCGCCGGGCCTAGTCCTGGCGTGAGGCCGGAGCAGCCATGTCTGACGTTGCCAATGTGGTGAGGCGTTACGTCGGTTTCTACAACGACAACGATATCGACGGCATGCTCGACTGCTGCGCCGAGGATGTGGAGTTCGAGACCATCACCAACCCGAGCGGCTCGATAAAGCTCAAGGGCAAGGAAGAAATGCGCGAAATCCTCGAGGCGACGACGCGGGCCTTCCGCGAGCGCCGGCACGAGGTTGTCGCCCTGATCGTGGACGGCCAGCGCGTCGCCGCCGAAACCGTGTTTTCCGGCGTCGCCGCCGCCGAACTCGGCCAGAACGTCCGCCCCGGCGAGCACGTCTCGATCCGCGGCGCGACCATATTCGAGTTCCGCGACAGCCGCCTCGCCCGGATCTGCGATTACAGCTAGCTCCGCTGGACCGCCTAGACCCGCCATGAGAAGTTGGGCGGTCTGTGTGAGGGGACATGGTGGTCGGTGAGGCCCCAGGCGGCATTGCTAAGGATGGCGCAGCGCCGGTGCGCCGCTACAAGGCGTTTTTCAGCTACAATCACGCCGACCGCGCCATCGGAAAACGCCTGTTCAACAGGGTCGACGGCTATCGGCCGCCAAAGGCGCTGCACGGCAAGCCGACACTCGTCGGGCCTGTGCCCGAAAAGCTCTACCCTTGTTTCCGCGACCGGGACGAGGAGGCGACCGCCGCCCACATCAGATCCGAAATCGCCCGCGTCCTTGAAGCGTCCGACCACCTGGTCGTCCTGTGCAGCCCGAATTCGGCCAAGAGCGAGTGGGTCGCCTGGGAGATCGAGACCTTCCAGCGCCTTGGCCGCGGCGACCGTATCCACGCCGTCGTCGTCGACGGCAATCCCGAACACGTCTTCCCCAAGGCGCTGCAAACCGAAGACGGCGACGTGCCGCTCGCTGCGGACATTCGCCGCGAGGCTGATGGTTGGAACGACGGAACTCTCAAGCTGATCGCTGGTCTGCTTGGGCTGGGGTTTGGTGAGCTGAAAGACCGCGAGGCCGGGCGAGCAAGGGCAAGCAGGCGGCTAGCCGCCGGCATAGTGGGCGGGTTCGCCTTTCTCTTTCTCGGCGCCTGCGCCGCAGGGTGGGTCGCACTCGATCGGAGTGAAAAGCTGCAGGGCGCACTGATCCAGTTGCTCGACCAGCTGGTGGGCAAGGTCGACACCGTCTTCGAGGAACGTGGAAGCATGACCACCGCCGAGGTGGAGGGCGACCTCGGATTCGCCAAGACCCTGACCGATGCGGCGTTTGCGTTGGCGCCCGACAGCCCGATGCTTCTGGCGAAGCAGGCTGAGCTTTCGATGCTTTACGCCAGCCACTACCTCGAGGTCGGGCGAAGCGTTGAGGCTCTCAAGACGGCAAAGAGAGCTGTCGATACAGCCGACCTCCTACAGGACAAGTATGGCGAGAGTCCGACCCGCGAGCGTCTGCGGATGATCACCAACAACCTGGTCGGCGACGTCCTGGTCTCCATGGGGGATCTCGCCGGGGCGAAGACACATTTCGAAGTCGGCCTGTCGGAAGCGAGGCGCCTGCGGAACCGCTACGAGATCGCCAACACGATTCCCTACGAGGACCTCGCCATCAGCTACGACCGGTTGGGTGCGGTCGCGCTCCGGCAGGGCGACGTTTCGGCGGCGGACGTTTGGTTCAGGTCGGCGCTCGATGTCTCCGAGCAGTTCGTCAAGATCGCGCCCAAGAACCCCAACGTGCTGCGTGACATGGCAAGCAGTCTCGACTGGGTCGGCGACGTGGCGCAGTTGCGCGGCGATCCGGATGAGGCGGCGCTCCGCTACGAAGAGAGCCTGAAGCTTCGGATGGAACTGACGGACCTCGATCCGAAAGCGTCACGCCTGTCCCGCGACCTCGTTGTCAGCAACAGCAAGCTAGGCGATCTGGCTTTCGCCGCCGGCGACATGCGCGGCGCCAACCTGCGTTCGCGCGCTGCGCTCGGTGAAGCCGAGCGGCTGGTGGCGGCGGATCCGGGGAGCGTCGTCTTCCAGAATGACCTGTCCCTCAGCCACACCCGTCTTGGCCAGATCGCGCAGGCCCTTGGCAGCTACAAGGAGGCGAAGGAGCACTACGAGGCGGCCTTCAGGGCATCGGAGCAGGCCGCGAAGATCGACGCCATGCACACCAGCGCCCAGCACGCCCTCGTCATGAGTCGCCAATTCCTGGGCGATCTGGCGAAGGAGGTCGGCGACAGCGGAGAGGCGAGGGAGCACTACCAGAAGGGGCTCGAGATCGCTCAGCAGCTCGTGAAGCTCGACCCGGTCAACATCGAGTTCCGGAACGATCTCGCGGTCAGCCACGCCAGGCTCGCCGACCTCCTCCTAGATGGCAACGACCTCGCCGGCGCCAGGGCGCACGCCGATGCTGTTCGTCTGGCTCGGCTGAAGCTGGCCATGCTCGATCCGGCAAATGCCGAAGCGCAGCTCCAGTTCGCG
Source organism: Hyphomonadaceae bacterium (assembly GCA_030697555.1). Classification (GTDB taxonomy): domain Bacteria; phylum Pseudomonadota; class Alphaproteobacteria; order Caulobacterales; family Hyphomonadaceae; genus UBA7672. Next base: position 67,271 of record JAUYPV010000070.1, on the reverse strand, counting down.
CACAGCTTCGATCTTGCTGCCGCACTGGCGATGCAGGAGAGCAATCCTGCTGAGGCAAAGAAGAGCTACGAGAGCGGACTCAAGATTTTCGAAGCTCTGGTGGCGATAGACCCCGAGAGCGTTCCGTTCCAGCGCAACCTGTCGGTAAGCTATGGCACGCTCGGCAACCTGGCGCTTACCCAGAACGACAAGGCTGGCGCTCTCGGCTACTACGAGAAGGGACTCAAGCTTACCGAGGCGGTCGCCCAGCGCGATCCGTCTATAGTCCTCTATCAACGCGATCTGGTCGTGAACTACGCCCAGATGGCGCAAGCAACGGACGACAAGGCCTGGTGGCGCAAGGCGCTCGGGATCGTGGAAAAGATGGCCGCCGACGGAACCCTGGCCGCCACGGACAAGCCGTGGCTCTCCGACCTGCGGCAGCGCTCCAAGTAAGGCTAGAGCTGCTTCAGGATCGCATCGCCCATCTGGCGCGTGGAGAGCTTGCCGCCGATGTCGGCGGTGCGGGCGCCGGCGTCGAGAGCGGCGTTGACCGCCTTGAAGATGCGATCGGCGGCGTCGGGACGACCAAGGCTCCAGCGCATCACCATTTCCAGCGACAGGATTGCAGCGCACGGGTTGGCGAGGCCTTTGCCGGCGATGTCGGGGGCCGAGCCGTGCACCGGTTCGTAGAGACCCGGCACGCCTGGATCGCCCAGCGCCGCCGACGGCAGCATGCCGATCGAGCCGGTCAGCATCGCGGCTTCGTCCGAGAGAATGTCGCCAAACAGGTTGTCAGCGAGCAGCACGTTGATGTCTTTCGGCGCTTTCACCAGGTGCATCGCGGCGGCGTCGGCCAGCATATGGTCGAGCTGCACGTCGGAATATTGCTCCTTGTGAAGCTTGGTCACTTCCTCGCGCCACAGCACTCCGGATTCCATCACATTGGATTTCTCGCACGAGAGCACGCCACCGAAGCGCTGGCCTTTGCCCTTGCGTCCGCGCGCCAGTTCGAACGCTCGTGCGGCGACGCGGCGGATCTCACCCGACGTATAGCTTTGCGTATCGACGCCCCGGCGCTCGCCGTTAGCAAGCTGGGTGATCTCTTTCGGTTCGCCGAAATAAACGCCTGAGGTCAGCTCGCGCACGATCAGGATATCGAGGCCTTCGACCAGGTGCTGTTTCAGCGCCGAGGACGAGGCGAGGGCGGGGAAACAGAAGGCCGGGCGCAGGTTGGCGTAGACATCGAGAGCCTTGCGCATCGCCAGCAGCGCCGCCTCCGGCCGCTTGGAGCGCGGTACGCCATCCCATTTCGGCCCGCCGACCGCGCCCATGAGGATCGCGTCGACTTCGTGGGCGCGCGCCATGACTTCTTTTGTCAGCGGCTCGCCATGCGCGTCATAGCTGACGCCGCCGAACAGGGCTTCCTCGAGCTGGAGGTCGGGCGCCACCATCTCGGCCACCCGGCGAGCTTCAGCCGTTACTTCCGGCCCGATGCCGTCGCCAGGCAGGAGAAGAAGCGTCTGGGTGTTGGCAGGCATGGGCAGCGACCCCGATTTGATGAGAACGCGGGGGTCTTAGCAGTGGTCCATTGCGGGCTCAATGCACAGGGCGGATAGTCGCAGCGGGCAATCGTCCGGGAGGGATCAAATGGCGCTGTTCAATTTCGACTACAAGGAAGCCCCGCTTGCCTCGCCGATGCAGTTCGCCGGCAGGCTCCTGGGCAACCTGCTGTTTGCGCTGATCGTCATCGCCATCGCGCTGGGTGGCGGAATGGCGGGTTACTACTACTTGGTCGGCGGCATGACTTGGATCGATGCCTTCCTCAACGCCGCGATGATCCTGGGCGGCATGGGGCCGGTCGATCCGGTGACGAACGACGCGGGCAAGATCTTCGCTGGCGCCTATGCCCTGTTCGCCGGCCTGCTGTTCGTCGTGCTGGCGGGTGTTGTTCTAGCGCCAGTGCTGCATCGTGTGCTGCACGCCCTGCACGTGGATGACGATGACAAGTAGCTAAAAATCCTGCTGTGTGCCCAGCTTGGCGAGCGCCTCCTTCGCCTTGTCCGAGCCCAGATCGGCGCCGCGCTGGTACCAGGTCTTCGCCTTGTCCATGTCGCGCATGAACGTGTCCTGCTCGTACATCAGGCCGACGGCGAGGATGGCGTCGATATTGTCCTGCTCAGCCGCCTTGGTCATCATCATCAGGCCGGAGTTGGGCTTCAGCTCATAACCTTGCAGTCCATAGGCCATGTGCTGGCCGACCCATAGTTGCGCCTCGGCGTTGCCGGCGTCCGCCGCGGCTTCCAGGTCCTCGAAGCCGCCCCGCTGCACATAGTATTCGGCCGACTCCGTGCGCGCCTTGCCGCGGTGGAAAAGCGCAAAGCCGTTGCCCGCGTCGGCAAGCGCGTCGATTTTCGCTTCATCGCCTCCGGCGGCTTCGAAGGCCGCTTTCTGTTCCGCCTGTTTCTGCTTGAGCTCGATTGAAGGATCGAGCTTGGCCGCCTCGGTTGCTGTCGACGCCTCGTTCGCCGACGGCTTCGCTGGGCCGCAGGCGGCGGTGACTAGACCAGCAAGCATCAGAACCAGAAGGGACCGCATCGTCTGCCTCACGCCAGCCAGGGCTGCGCCAGCTTCCGTTTCTCTTCGAAGGCCTGGATGTCTCCGGCATGCCGCAGCGACTCGCCAATGTCGTCGAGGCCCGCCAGCAGACTGGCCTTGCGGCCCTGGTCGATATCGAACTTGTGCACCTTGCCGTCGGGCGCCGTCACGGTCTGGCTAGCAAGGTCGATGGTGAAGATGTGGTTGGGGCCGCCCGCCCGCTCGAGCAGCTGGTCGACTACCTCACGCGGCAACACGACCGGCAGCAGGCCGTTCTTGAAACAGTTGTTGTAGAAGATGTCCGCGAAGCTCGGTGCGATCACGCAGGACAGGCCCTGGTCCAGCAGCGCCCACGGCGCATGTTCGCGGGAAGAGCCGCAGCCGAAATTCTCCTTGGCGATGAGGATCGACGCTTTGGCGTAGGCCGGCTTGTTCAGCACGAAGTCCGGATCGGGAGAGCCGTCGCTCTTGGTTTTGAGATCGAAGAACAGCCCTTTGGCCAGTCCCTCGCGCGAGACGGTCTTGAGGAACTGCTTCGGAATGATCTGGTCCGTGTCGATGTTGGCGATCGGCAGCGGCGCGGCGGTTCCGGTGAGTTGCGTGAACGGCTTCATGGCGTGGGGTATCGCACAGGACCGCTCGTAGGCGAATAGCCAAACCACTGCCCATTGCTGGCTGCCGGGCGCCTACGCGGCCGCAGGCTCCGCCGACAGAATCAGCGTCGGCGTGTTGAGCGTGCCGTCCCTTACCGAAAATACGCGCGTGCCTGGCCTGCGTCCGGCCCTCACCGAAGTGACCGCGATGTTGGCCTTCTCCAGCCGGGCGTGGGCGGCGTCGACATCCGGGACACGCCAGCTCAGGCCCCACAGCTTGTCGGGCTGGTTGCCGACGCCGCCCGAGATCTTGTGAGCCAGCTCGATGGTCAGCGCGCCGGTGCGGAAGAACATGAGGCGCATGTCCCAGTCGGGATTGGCGCGGTCGAGCGCCAACCGCAGGCCAAGCCGCCCGCCATAGAAGGCGACGGCGCGTTCCGGGTTGGCCGTGTTGATCACGACGTGGTCGAGGCTGACGACGGCGTCCGGCTTGCCCGGCTTCACGATCAGTGGGTCCGGCTGGCGACGCTGCAGGACGAAAATGCGCACGCCGTGCGTCGCCGCATCGTCCAGCCGCACACGCGACCAGTAGCGCGCCTTGCCGCCGAGCTGGTTGACGCTTTCGCCTGCGACGATCTCCTCCGGCTTGAGCGCGCGGCGGTCCATCATGGCGCGCGCCTCATTGATGTCGTTGGTCGCGAAGATCAGGGATTTCAGGCCGGGTCCGTCCTGGTCGATCATCGAGTGAAGGCGCCGGGCAAGCGGCCCGCCGCCCGTCGGCGACATGATCTCGAGCGCGGTGTTCTCGAGCTGGAAGATGATGGTGGCCGAACCGCCCGGATCGTTCGAGCGCCAGTCCGGTTCGCGGCCGAGCAGGGCGGAATAGACCGCCTCGCCATCATCGATCGATGGGCAGACGATCAGGGCGTGGTCCAGGCCGGTAATCATTTTGGTCGACGGCCAATTTCTATCGGAAGGACTCAAGCGTCCTTGCCTGCCCACCATCAGGCCCAAAGTTGTCAGGCGCAAGCCACTGCTCCAGGGCAAGCCGGAGAGTCGGCCATTCCGCGCCGGTAATCGAATACCAGGCCGTATCGCGCGACTTCCCCTTGGTGACCATGTCGTTCCGGAAGACGCCCTCGAAAACGAAGCCGAATCGCTCCGCCGCCCGTTTGGAGGCCAGGTTGTCGAAATTGCACTTCCACTCATAGCGCCGATAGCCGAGGTCGAAGATGTGGCCGGCCATCAGGGCGAAGGCTTCGGTCGCGTGTGGGGTACGGGTCAGCTTCGGCCCGAAGGCGACGCAGCCGATTTCGGCGCTGCCGTGCGCCTCGCGGATGCGCATGTAGGTCGCCATGCCGAGGACTTCCGACGACGCCCGGTCGCGGATCACCATGGTGTTCCACTGCTCGCGCTCGTGCTGGCCGCGCAGGAAGACCTTGAGCGAGCCGATGTCGTGAAAGGGGCCGACCGGCATCCACGTCCAGATCCCCGCATTGGCCTCGCCGCCGACCGCCGAGAAGACGCCTTCGCCATGCCTGTCCCAGTCGAGCGGTTCGAGCCGGACGAGCCGCCCGTCGAGCGCCGTCAGCCCGGGCGCCGGCCGCTTTGTCCATGTCGACAGGTCGGTCATCTCGGCGGAGTAGGGCGGCGCTTGCCGATCTGCAAGGGCAGGCGCTGCGCAATTGGCGCCGAATTTTTCGCGAAGAGGCTTTGCCCGAAAGTAGACAGAATTCGCGCCCGCTTCAGCCGAAGCAAATGCAGCATCGCGTCTCCGGCGAGGATGTGCCGATCCGACAAATTGCATCGATCGTACAAAGCCGACTTCAACCATGTTCTGGCATCATCAACTCAAGGTCGAACCGGCATTGGCGAGAATGCGCCCGGCCTTCCACATCTGTGAACGCAAGTTCAGGAACAGCGGCGGAAAAGTCACATCCGCAGCGCAACTGAATGCGAGTTCATTCTCGTGGCGAAGTGCATTCCCACATGTCCGCAGTTCGACATGATTTGACTCAATCGCGTCGTACTGCCGCCTGCGTCCAGTGGCCTGATGCTCGCATCGGAACCAACCATTGGTCCGAACATTCAGAACGAGCCCCCGTCGAAAGGAGGGCGCAGACCATGAAGACGCACATCGCACTTTCGAACGCCGAAGCCGTGGACGCCTACTGGTATCCGCAGGCGCGCCGCGCCGAGTGGCTGGCTGATGTGATCGTTCACGTGGTCGGCATCGCGCTCGCCATCGGCGGCTGTATCCTTCTTGTCACTACGGCCGCCACCTCCGGCAGCGTGAAGCTCACGGCCGCCTTGCTGGTCTATTCCCTCGGCCTGCTGGCGATGCTGGGCTGCTCCGCCCTCTACAATTCGAACACCAACGAGAAACTCTCCCGCCTGTTCGAGCGTTTCGACCTATCGGGCATCTTCATCATGATCGCGGCGTCTTACACGCCGTTCATGTTGGCCAAGCTCGACGGGCCGATGGCCTGGACGGTTCTCGCCGTCGTCTGGACGGTCGCCCTGGCCGGCGTGGCGCTCAACCTGCTCGCCCGCTGGAACGCCCCCAGGGTCTACATCGCGATGTACCTGGTGCTCGGCTGGGCCGCGCTGGCGATCGCCGACCAGCTGATTCACAAGCTTTCGCCCCTCGGCCTCGGCCTGCTGGCCGCCGGCGGCATCCTCTACACGGTCGGCGTGGTCTTCCACGTCAACAAGAAGCTGCCGTTCAATTCGGCGATCTGGCACGGCTTCGTTGTCGCGGCCGCCTCGTGCCACTTCCTGGCGATCTACTTCGACATCGCCGCTACGAGCGTGATCTGAGTTTGGTGGGTAGGCCGGCATACCGGCCACACAGGTAGAAGGGCCCGGTGGCTTATCCGCCGGGCCTTTCCATTTTCAGGCTCGCGGACGGCCGCAGCGCTCCACACAACTCGCTGAGGCGATGGTAAATCATCGCTGGCGGGCTCATGATCCTCGAACCAGACGATCAGGCAAAAAGGCCTGACACAGGGGAAGCGCAATGAGGACCAATCTACTCACCTTTGCGGCAGTAACCGTAATCATGGCCGGCTCGGGCGCGGCGTTCGCCCAGGTCGCCAGCAACTACGCCCCGCCCCGGACCAGCTGGGGCGCCCCCGAACTCTCGGGCTTCTGGACCAATGCGTCTCTCACGACGCTGCAGCGGCCCGTCGGCGCTTCTGCGGTCACCGTCAACGAAGCCGAAGCCTCCGCGCTGCTCCGGAAGAACGTCTACACCCTGATGACGAAGCAGGAGGCCGGCCGCTCCCAGATCGACAAGAAGGCGTCGGATCAACTGCTGGCTGACGGCAACGCCAGCCGCGGCTACAACCGCTTCTGGCTCGAGCCGGGCTCGGACTATGCCCGCATCGGAAACGACGTCCGCACCGCCTGGATCACCAGTCCCGCCGACGGCATGATCCCTTACAGGCCGGGCAAGCGACCGCAGATGAAGCCGACCTATGACGGCCCCGAGGGCCGCCCGGTGCAGGAGCGCTGCGTCTCCTACGCCCGTCTCGGCCCGGTCTTCGGCAACGGGATGTACAACAACAACTTCCAGCTCGTTCAGACGCCGGACCATCTGATGATCGACGCGGAGATGATCCACGAAGTCCGCGTCATCCCGATCGTCAAATCCGCCAGCGAGGCCCGCCACGGGCCCACCGCCATCGCGAACTTCGGCGGCGACTCGGTCGCCTGGTACGAAGGCGACACGCTGGTGGTCGAAACCGTCAACGTGCGCCAGGACCAGCGCCCGCACATCACCGCGACAGGCAAAGCGACCGAGCGTTTCACGCGCTGGAAGGATAACGAGATCCTCTACCAGTTCCGCATCGAGGATCCCTTGCTCTACACGCAGGCCTGGAGCGGCGAGCAGGTCCTGCGGGCTTCCCCCGAGCCGGTCTATGAATACGCCTGCCACGAAGGCAATTACGGCATGTTCGGCATCCTCGCCGGCGCCCGCCAGCTCGAAGCCGACGGCCGCGAGCATCCGCCCGAGAAGTCGATCTTCGCTGGCCTTGAGGCGGACGAGTAGGCGACAGGCCTATTCGACTGACAGGATCACGCTGCGCACGGTCGGGTAGATCTGGTTGTCCCAGCGCCGGCCATTGAACACGCCATAGTGGCCGACGCCCGGCTGCAGGTGGTGGCTGCGCAGGTGGGGGCGGAGCTTGGTGACCAGTTCGTGCGCCGCCGCCGTCTGGCCGACCGAGCAGATATCGTCCCGCTCGCCCTCGACCGTCAGCAGCGCCGTGCGCCTGATCGCCGAGCAATCGACCGGCTCGCCGTGATGCTTCAGGCGGCCCAGCGGCAGGCGCATCTCCTGGAACACCCACTGCACGGTCTCGAGGTAGAACTCCTCGGTCAGGTCCAGCACGGCGAAATACTCGTCGTAGAAGGTCTTGATGACCTCCGCCTGCTCCTCGTCGCCTTCGACGAGATGTCTGTAGAGTGTCTTGTGCGCATCCATGTGGCGCTCGGGGTTCATCGCCATGAAGGCGGTAAGCTGCATGAAACCCGGATAGACCCGGCGGCCCCAGCCCGGTAGCGGGAAGGGCACGCTCGAGATCAGGTTGTTCCTGAACCACTCGATCGGATGTTCGGTCGCAAGGTCGTTGACCGTGGTCGGGTTGATCCGGCAGTCGATGGGGCCAGCCATCAGGGTCAGGCTGCGCGGTTCGCACGGATGTTTCTGCGCCGCCATGACGGCGGTAGCGACTATGGCCTGCACGCAGGGCTGGCACACGGCGACGATGTGGGCGCCGGGGCCGAGGTGCTCCAGCATCTTGATCAGGTAGTCGACATACTCCTCGAACCCGAACCGCCCGGCGGTGACGGGTATGCTGCGGGCGTTCTTCCAGTCGGTGATGTAGACGTCATGGTCCTGCAGCATGGTGCGAACGGTGCCGCGCAGCAGCGTGGCGAAGTGCCCTGAGAGGGGAGCGACAATAAGTACGCGCGGCTGGGGGGCGTCGATGTCCTTCTTGAAATGCAGCATGTTGCCGAAGGGCAGGTCGAGGGCGACCTCCTCGGTAACCTTCGCTTCACGGTTCTCGACTTTGACCGAAGTGATACCGAAAGGCTGGGAGACGTGTGTCAGCGTGGCGCGGCTTGCCATCTCCAGGGCGGCGAGCACGCGGCGCGCCCCAGGCGAATTTGCCGCCCCGTTCAGGCTCCCCCGCATCTGCAGGGCTGCGAGCGCGGCGGCGCGAAACGGCGCCGAAGCCTGCATCTGGGCCTCGTAGATGTGGTACCACATGTCCCGGCGCGCTCTAATTCTAGGCAGATGCGTGGCCCCGACGGCTTCCATAAGGAAGCCTAGTTCCCAGCGTACTGCACTGCGACATACGATTGCATATATGGATTAAGGGCAAGGAAAGTGCCGTGATGGCAGGCGCGACGCTGACTATTTCGAGCAGGAACTACTCGTCCTGGTCCTTGCGGGCATGGCTTTTCTGCCAGATGGCCGGCTTGGACGTGGAGGTCGAGAGCGTCTCGATCGACGATCCCAACAACCGGGCGGAGCTGCTTTTGCTGTCCCCGACCGTGCTGACCCCCCGGCTCGACCATGACGGGGCCAGCGTCTGGGACACCATGGCGATAGCCGAATACCTCGAGGAAAACTTCCCCAAGGCCGAACTCCTGCCCGCCGAGCGGATCAAGCGCGCCCATTGCCGGTCGGTGGTGGGGGAGATGCACGCCGGCTTCTACAACCTGCGCTCCGCCCTGCCGATGAACCTGCGCGCCCGCTACCCGGGCTATCGCGTCTTCACCGGCGCCCGGTCGGACATCCGCCGGGTGCTGACCATCTGGAACGAATGCTTCGAGGCCTATCGCGGCCGCTTCCTGTTCGGCGACCGGCCGACGCTCGCTGACGCGATGTACGCGCCCGTCTGCACCCGCTTCGTCACCTACGATGTCGCGCTGGAAGGCAAGGCCGCCGAATACCGCGACCGCATCATGGATTGGCCGCCCATGCAGCAATGGTTCGAGGAATCGAAAGCCGAACCGATCGAGATCGAAGAGCTCGATATCGAGTTCTGATCATCATTTCCGCTATGCGGGCGGTATGACTATGCCGCTGGAAATAGCCGCGGGTCTCGGTCGGTCCGAGGTTCAGGTCGAACGGCGGAATCTGTCCAACTCCGGACGAGAGGCGATCTGATCCCGCCCGACCGCCTTTGTTGCGGCGATCAATTGAACCCGCAGCCCATTTGCGACATTCACATCTGCAAACGCTTGACCCGACGCCGCAGCCTTCCGATGGTTGCTTGCTCCGTTGCTCCTGCAATCGGATCGCTGCCTCGGGGTCTTCCATGAAGCGTCTCATACCTGCCGTATCCGTTGCGATTATGCTCGCCTGTGCGTGCGCACCGGCCACCAAGGCGCCGGAGCCGGCGCCGGCCGCGGCAACACCTGCAGCGGCGATCCCCTACGGCGCCAACAAAGACGCCAGCGGAACCTTCGTCCACGAGGGAGTGACGCTGTATTACGAGATCTATGGTCAGGGCGAACCGCTGCTGCTCGTGCATGGCAATGGCGGCAGCCTCGGCACTCTTGCGGCGCAAATCGATCACTTCAAGGCGAAGTACAAGGTGATCGCGATGGACAGCCGCGACCAGGGAAAGTCCAGCGACAGCGCCGAGCCGATCACTTACGAGAAGATGACCGACGACTTGGCGGCGTTGATCGATCATCTCAAGACCGGCCCGGTCGACGTGGTCGGCTGGAGCGACGGCGGCATCGAAGCCCTGCTGCTGGGCGTGCGCCATCCCGACAAGGTTAAAAAGATCGTCTCCATGGCGGCCAACCTCAATCCCGGGCCGGACGCGTTCGACCCCGAGATCGACGCGCTGATCAAGTCAATGATGGAGCTGCCCGACGATGTTAAGGGCACGCCGGCGGGCGAACGGCAGTTGAAGGTCGTGGGTATGATGCTGAGGGAGCCCAACATCGCTCCCGCGCTGCTGGGCAAGGTCACGGCGCCGACCCTGGTGCTGGCGGCCGACCACGACCTGATCCGGCTGGAGCATATGCTTACAATCTATAAAAGCCTGCCGAACGCCCAGCTCGCCATCTTCTCGAATAGCACGCACCTCATCCCTTACGACGACCCTGCCACGTTCAACGCGGCGGTCGAGCGCTTCCTCACCGCGCCCTTCCGGAAGATCGACCGGATCCCGGAGACGATGGGCTCGTTCGAGAAGCTGATGACCGGCCTACCGCAATAACTTGCACGAGCAGAATGACCGCTGTCGGCGACTTCCTGTCATATCGTCGAGGAAGCACATCGGCTAAATGGCTCGGGCGGGGGTGGAGGGAGGCAATTGAGATGAGCAGGTTGAAGATCGCGACGCTGCACTGCCTCGGCAGCAACGCCCACAAGCATGCGACGCAGAAGTGGCACTTCAAGCATTGCGCAGAGGCGTGCGCGGCGCTGGCTGATTGGTTCTATCCGGCCGGTCCCAACTTGCTTGAGCCGGACGTCGTGTCCAATCTGCTCAAGACCGGGATGGGCTGCAGCGATGAAGAGGTCGAAGCCTTCGGCTTCGAGGATCCGCGCTGCTGGTTCCGCTATACCGATGATCGATACGTCGGCCTCGAAGCGAGTATGGCGTATCTCGCCGAGTTCTGCCGCCGCGAACGCCCCGAAGGCATCGCGGGCTATTCCAACGGTGGTGGTGCGGCCTTGCTGGTCGCCGCCGCGCGCGAAGCAGGTCATCAAGACTTTCAGTCGATCCGCTTTCTGCTGAGCTTCGCCGGCCCCACCTCCGAAATGATGCAGCGTCACCTTCGCGAATATCTTGGCCCTCACCGGCGCCGCATCACCGTGCCGACCATCATATTTGGCTCGCGGCGCGACCCCATGCTCGCCAACGCCGCGCAGATGGCCAACGACCTCTTCGAACGCCGCGAACTCGCCATTACGGATGAAGCGCGCCCCTACGCCAACCACGCGCTGCCCGACCGAGTCGCGAGTTATGAGCCCGTCGTGAAGTTTCTAGCCGCACAGCGAGCCTAGGCGAACGGTTGCCTTCGGCACGAACACGTCAGGGATCTACAGATAGCGGAAATGGCCGGTCCTGAATAAGTGGGCCGTTTCATTGATCAAGATCGACGCGTTGCGTCGCTTGAGAGGCAAATGGCGCTTGCCGCTTGCGGTTCGGAGTCTATCCTTCCCGTCGCCGTAAGGAATGGAAGCCATGAGCTATGCTGTCGGCCCCGGCGATCTGGTTCTATGCGTCAACGTCGCACCGAACCACGTCACGGGAGAACCGGTACCCCTTGTCGCTGGCGAGACCTATCGTGTCGTGTCGGTGATGGAATTTGCGTGCCCGTGCGGACGTTCCGATGCTTTGCTGGACGTCGGTGTTGACTTCGCCTGGTGCCAGACTCGCTTCCGGCTCATGCCCAAGCCCAAGTTCGAGGCCAAGACGCGGCGCGTCTCCGCTCCGAAAAAAAAGGAGACGGTGCGATGAACTACTGGCTAGAGATTGGGCCGTGTAGCCGAGAGCGCGAGTGACGCCTTTCGGCGATTTCCCGCCCCTTCACGAGAACGGGCCAATGACCGGCTTCCGGCATGAAGAGGTCATTCGAGCTTCTAAGTCGCCGGCGACGCTAGTTGCCAGAGCTACGCTGGATCATCACAACGCGGCGTCGTAGAGGCCCGGCAGCAGGTGCACGATCTTGTCCGCCAGGTGGTGGCGGGCCAGCGGCTTGGCGGTCCAGTCGGTCATGCCCATCGACATCATGCGGCCGACCTCTGGCTTCATCGAATCCTCGACCAGGCCAAGGATCGGAATGTCCGCCCACGGCGTCAGGCTGCGGCGCACCCAGCGGATCACGTCCTCGCCCGTCATCAGGGGCAGGGTGAGATCCAGCAGCACGGCGTCGAAGCTGCGCAACGCCAGCAGGTCGACCGCTGCCTGGCCGTCCTCCACCTCGATGATCGAGACGCGCGGGCTGCTCAGCAGCATGCGGAGCACGCGGCGGTGATAGGCGTCATCCTCGGCGACGAGAATGCGCGTAAAGTCGTGCGGCGCCTGGCTGACCGGCGGCTTCACCGGACGGTTCAGCGCCTTGCGGATGTCGCTGATCGGTCCGAACGAGTCGAACGCGTCCTCCGGCGGCGGCGCGTCCGCGGGCGCATCGGCGGCGGCTTCCACGAATGGCCAGACAGGTTTTTTGGCTTGCGACGAACGCACGGTCAGAATCCTTCGAGCGAGAACATCCGAGACCCCACACGTGACATTCCGCCGCGTTCGGCTAAGGGCGGGCTTAGGCCGCCCCCGCAATTCGCGAAGCGCCGGTAACCATTCGCGGCGCCGCAATGAAAGCGGCCCGGACGGAAGCCGTCCGGGCCGTTTGGTTTGAGCCGGATTTTTCCCGCATTTGCGACGGTCGCGGTGGTAAATTACGCCCGCATCATGAAGCAGATATCACGCTGCTACGGGTGCGCTTTCTTCCATGCCGCCGCCGCCATGCGCGTCCAACGCCGAAAGCCTGCCCAGAGGCTGCGTCGGTTGCCGGGCGCGCCTCGCGATGCTGTGTTCGCCCCAAGGCTATGACGTAGAAAAGAGGCCCATGAAAATCCTGGCTGGCGCTCCCGTGCTGTGGATCATTCTTGCCGCGCCCGGCGCTCTGCTTGTGCAGCGCTACGCCGCCAGCGCCGTCAGCTATGGCGAGTTCATTCACTGGAGCGGGGACATTTCTGTCTGGCTCCTGATCGTATCTTTGGCGGTGAGCCCGCTGCGGCGCGTCATCCGTGGCGAGTTCAGCGCCTGGCTGGGAAAGCGGCGGCGCGATCTCGGCGTCGCCGTCTTCGGCTACGCCGCCGGACACCTCGGCGCCTATCTACTGCGCAAGGCAGACGCCGCGCTGATCTGGAAGGAAGGCGTCGAACCCGGCTTGCTCACCGGCTGGATAGCTTTGGCCATCTTTCTCGCCCTGGCGCTCACCAGCAACAACATCTCGGTGCGCTGGCTCAAATCAGGATGGAAACGGCTGCACTGGTTTGTCTACGCCGGCGCGATCCTGACGGCCGCGCACTGGCTGCTCACTGCCTTCGATCCAATGGCTGCGATCGTCCACGCCGTGATCATCGCGATCCTGCTCGCGCTGCGCTTCGTTCCAGCAAGGCAAAAGACCTAGAGACTATTTCAACGCAACATAAGACCGGAGGCGGGCAACTTCCGCGGCATCGACATACTTGCCGATCTCCTTGTCGAATTGGGCGAGCGAGGTGTAGGGCCGGTATTCCTCGAACTCGTGCGCCATACGCCGCGTCATGCCGGGGATCAGCATGATCTCCTCGCGCGTCGCCTTGTTGAGATCGATCGGCACGAAGACCTTCGAATAGAGCGCCGTCTTCTGTTCCGCCGAAAGGCCCGCGCCCAGGGCTACATCGAACGCCGCTGTGCCGGCGAAAGGCCGCTTCGAGGTAATCGTCTGGACCTGAGCCGCGGTCAGTTCCTTTACGGTCCCGAGTTCGGCCGCAGTTGCCGTGTTGGCGTCGAGCCGAGCCAGCGTCTGGGCCTGGGCAATTCCGGCGAGCGCGAGCGCCGCCAGGGCCGAAGCAAACATCTTCTTCATGGGCATCCTCGTCCTTTGACTGCCGTGGATGCTAGCGGGGCCGGGCCGGGCTGTCTTCCCGCTCACCGCAGCTCGCCGCTCTCAATTCGGCGTTACGGAGGTCTCATTGCACTGGCCGGACTGGCTCTCGCGCACGGCAACCGCCACCGGATCGTCGTCCGCCACGATATGCGCCGCGAAAGTACGCGAGGAGGTCGAGGCGAAGATGTCCTCGAACGGGATGTCCTTCTGGTCGATCATGAAGACGTCGATGTGCTTGCCGCGGATCGCGCCGCCACGGTCGCCAGCAAACAGATAGCCGTCATGCACGATGTCCTTGCTGTCATGGCGGAAGGCGCGGCCGCGGAGTTCCGGCACATAGATCACGCTGCCGATCGGAATGATCGAGGTGTCAACCGCAACGGTGCGGAACGGCATCAGCGGAATGTTGCGTACGCCGCAGCCCAGCGGATGGTCCACCGCCTTGAACCGCGCGCGCCGTGTCGCTGTCTTCACGGTGTCGGACAGGTTGCCGAGAAACTCGTCGCAGTTTGCCTGCTCCGGCCCGCCGGCATCGACGAATACATAGGCGGTCGATTTCCGGCCCTGTTTCACCGACACCGATCCCTGTAGTGCCGCCTCGCACCAGTCCTTGTGGCTGAGCGGCGGCGAGATCGATTCGCCCGAGCGGTTGATCAGCGAGAACGCTGCCGAGGTTTCCTTGGGCGCGGGCGTGACGATGGGCGTGTGATAGTGCGTCGCCCACAGCTTGAGATCGGGACCGAGCGCCTGCGGCTGCGGCGCATCGAGCGCGAACGCCATGGCGCGAACGGGCGGCGTGAACACGGACTCGGTCGGCGCACGCGCGACAGGGCTCGATGCAGTCGCGCACGCGGTGACGGCGATCATCAGGCCGAAGGCGAAGCGTCTCACTGACCTGTCCTTCAGGTTCCAGGCAAAGCGGCGTGCGCCTTTGCCTGCGGCCCCCTCGTCGTCCGAGAGGCCGTCCGATCTGGGCCCAAATATGGCGTCGAACGTTTTCACGCCCCCAGCGAAGGGGCCGGAGCGGTTACGGAAAGGTTTACTGGCCCGGATACTGGCCTAGATGCTGCTGGGCTTCGGCTTGTATTTGGCGCCCGGCTTCACGTCCTTGCAGACCACTTCGTGAGCGGATTTGAGCGCCCTGGCCGCGGGTGAATTCTTGTCCATCACGAACGCTTCGAACGTGTGGCGCGGGTTCGAACGCACCACGTCCGGGAAGGGCGATCCCGCCGCGTTGTCGACGAACATGTCGATATGATTGCCCTCGATGGCGCCGCCACGGTCGCTGGCGACGACATAGCCGTCATGCGCGTAGAGTTCGCCATTGTCCCAGAAGCCGAGGCCGCGCAGGGCGGGGACATAGAGCACGGTGCCCATCTTGATCTTGTCCGGATCGACCGCGATCGTGCGGAACGCCATCAGCGGAATCGGCCGTACGTCGCACGCCTGCGGATGATGGAAGGCAATGAAGCGCGAGCGTCTGGTCGCCGATTTGATCCTCACCGAAAGCTCGCCGAAATACTTGTCGCAAGTGTTCTGCTCGGGCCCGCGGCTGTCGACATACATGTAGGCCGTGGGTTCCTCGACGCCGTTGTCGACCCACACCGATCCCTGCATCGCCGCATCGCACCAATCCTGCACCGACAGCGGCGGCGAGATCGCCTTGCCGTTCCGGCCCAGCAAAGGTCTCGCGGTGATGTTGGAAAGCGACGGGCGCAGCGTGGGCATGTGATAGTAGGTCGCCCACAGCTTCATCGCCTTGCCCTTCTTGTCCGTGTCGCCCGGCGGGGCGAGCAGGAAGTTGAGGGCCTGTGCGGACGGATGCAGCTCGCCGGGGGCGACTGTCACCTCGACATGGGTGGCGGCGAACGCTTTGCGGAGCTGGGGGCCTGCCACCATCAGGCCGGCGGCGACAACAAGCAGTAGGGCAAGCAGGACGCGTTTCATGAAGATCCCGGCTGCGTCCCCTGGCCCCAGTGGAAAAGCCTGCAGACTTGGGCCGAAATTTGGCGGCCCGGACAGGAGGGTAATCCGTCGCAGGCGTTCCCTCAACCGGGATCGCGCGATGCGCGCTCGAATTAACGATTTTTGCGCGGACAGGTTGACGCGCCGGATTTATGCAGCCGGCGGCGGTTGTCCCGTGACCATCGGCAAATCCGGATCAAGAAGGACCCATTGCGGGGCCTGTTTCGTCCAGATGTTCATCACAGGCGCGACAATGGAAGGATCGTCCAGCGTTCCCGCTCGGATAAACACCAGGTGGGGGCGGATCACCGCCTCGCTGGTCACGGGCGTTCCGCATGCGGGACAAAATCCACGCAGCAATGTGTTCCCCGAATCAGCGACGGACTCGAACTTCCGCACCTCGCCGGTCATCGTCACGTGCTTCGTTTCGAACGCCACGTTCACGGTCGAAGACCCCGCGCCGACATACTGGCACAGCCTGCACCAGCATTGCCGCGTCACGATCGGCTCACCCGACACGCTGTAGCGCACCGCCTTGCACAGGCATCCGCCGGTGATGGGAAGGTTAGCGAAGTCATTTGTCATCAGAAGAAGTTCCGTGCGGCAAATCTAAGCTGGAGGGGCTTTAAGCAACCATTCAGTCACAATGCGCTCAAAATCGACGTACGGAATCTCCGTCGGCGCAAAGCCCAGTTCGTTGGCGATCTTGTCTTTGTCAGGGAGAAAGGCCGCGTGGAGTTTCGAAAGAAGTGCAGCCGCAGGCAGCTTGCGCCTGGAAACATTGGTCAACCAGTTTCGAATTACTTCGATCACACGGCGTGGGTCGGCCGCGTGTCCATGGATATCAACGCCTGCCAAGTCGGAGATGAACTTCTGATATCGAAACCGTTCAACGTCCAAGACTAGGCAGCGCTTTTGGCGCTGGTCTTCGTCGCCGAAGCGTTTAGCTCCAAGGAATATACCCAGTTCAAGCGGCATGTTGAAGCGCGGCAAGCTGTTAGTCTTGTCGAGCTCCGTGCGCGAAATGTCGTGGACGCCATATCTGCATTCTTCGATAATTCCGTACAGCTTATCAATGCGAGTTTGGGAGCCATCGTCCAGCTCGCGAGCTGATCGTGGTCTGAAGCCGCAGGCGAATACTACGAAGACCGCCGCTTCAAAAATCGGCTGATACTCGGCATCGAATGGGCAATTTATGAAAACGTCGTCTGGCGACGTAGTCCCCCAGAGTCACTTCCTACGGCTTTCAATCACCGTGGTGGTTGCTTCTCGAACTGCTTTGTAAGTGGTTTTCCCACCTTTGCTCGTAGCGGGCCGCTGAACGAATTTTCCGGTCGCTGCACTTCTACCCAAAACTGATGCGTTTGGGGAGGCATCCTTCTTTTTTGATGCGCGATAAGTATCAGCCATGCGTCGAATATGCGCGTGGCTGGCGCTTCGCACAAGACTAGGCCAGCCAATGGTGGCAGATTTGCTCGTACATTGGGTGAACCGCCGGTGTCAGCTGCGCGCTTACTGCGTGATCACTCCGGCCAGCGCGGCTTTCGCCGCGAGCACGGGGCTCATCAGGTGCGTGCGGCCGCCGCGGCCTTGCCGCCCCTCGAAGTTGCGGTTGGAGGTGGAAGCGCAGCGCTCGCCTGGCTTGAGGATATCCGGGTTCATGCCGAGGCACATGGAGCAGCCCGGTTCGCGCCATTCGAAGCCGGCGTCGAGGAACACCTTGTCGAGGCCTTCCTCTTCCGCTTGAGCGCGGATGAGACCGGAACCCGGCACCACCATGGCGCGCACGCCTGCCGCCACATGCTTGCCCTTGGCGATTTCAGCGGCGGCGCGCAGGTCCTCTATGCGCGAGTTGGTGCAGGAGCCGATGAAGACGCGATCGATCTTCAGCCCTTCCAGCTTCTGCCCCGGCTCGAGGCCCATGTAGTGAAGCGCTCTCTCTGCTGCGTCGCGCTTCACCGAATCCGGAATCTCCGACGGCACGGGCGTCTTCGCCGTGATGGGCGCGGCTTGCTCGGGGCTCGTGCCCCAGGTGATGGTCGGCGCGACATCGGCCGCGTCGATGTCGATCACCTCGTCGAAATTGGCGCCCTCGTCCGACTTCAGCGTCTTCCAGAACTGGATGGCCGTTTCCCACTGTCCGCCCTTCGGCGTAGCTGGGCGTCCCTTCATGTAGGCGAACGTCGTTTCATCCGGCGCCACCAGACCGGCACGCGCGCCGCCCTCGATCGAGAGATTGCAAAGCGTCATCCGGCCTTCCATCGACATGGAGCGGATGGCCGAGCCCATGTATTCGATCACGTGCCCTGCGCCGCCATTCGTCCCGATGATGGCGATGAGATGCAGCGCCAGATCCTTGGCGCCGACGCCGGGCCGGAACTGGCCTTCGACACGCACCGCCATGTTCTTCATTTTTCGCGTGCGCAGGGTCTGCGTCGCCAGCACGTGCTCGACTTCGGATGTACCGATCCCGTGCGCCAGCGCGCCGAATGCGCCATGCGTCGACGTATGCGAGTCGCCGCACACGATGGTGAGCCCCGGCTGCGTGCGGCCCTGTTCGGGGCCCACCACGTGGACGATGCCGTTCCGGATATCTCCCATCGGAAAGAATTCGATGCCGTGCTCGGCGACGTTCCGGCTCAGCGTCTCGAGCTGCTCGCGCGCCTCGGCATCCTTGACGCCTTTCAGGCCCAGCGCCTGATTTTCCGTCGGCGTATTGTGGTCGGCCACCGCCAGCGTGAGGTCCGGCCGCCGTACTTTTCGCCCATTGGCCTTCAGCCCGGCGAACGCCTGCGGCGTCGTCACCTCGTGGATCAGGTGCAGGTCGATGTAGATAAGGCTCTCGCCGGATGCCTTGTCGGTGTTGACGACATGGCTGTCCCAGATCTTATCGTAAAGCGTGCGCGGCCCGGGTTTCGGCGAAGAACTCATGCCCGGCTATATGCTCGGGGCAGGGCGAGGCTGCAAGTCGTGCCTGCAGGGACTTCCGCTAAAGGCAGGCCCCGACGGCGCCCGATTGAGTTCTGGACGGCTTCCGGCCCTTAGTGGAATGTCTTCCCAACCAGGGGACGAAACATGAAACATCTCGGCGGTCTATGCATCGGGCTGGCGCTGTGTCTTGCGCCGGCGTCCTGCGTCCAGTCTCCCGCTCCCATGGCGAAATCAGCCTCGCCGCACCTCACCATCTACCACCTCGAAGGCCGGCGGTCGGAACGCATCGTCTGGCTCTGCGAGGAACTGGGGCTGCCCTACAAGCTGGAATTCAAGCGCGGCGACCTCACCGGCTCGATGAACGCCATCCGCGCGATCAGCCCGTTGATGCCGGTCGCGCCCACTGTAATCTACCATGGCCAGGTTCTCACCGAATCCGCCGCGATCATGCAGCTCATCCTCGACCGCGAAGGCGGCGGCCGTCTGATTCCGAAAGTGGAATCGCCCGACTATCCCAGCCACCTGCTCTGGATGCATTTCTCCGAAGGCTCACTCGCCGCCGACGTCATCGCCGACTACCGCACCGCAAGGGCGACCACCAACCTCGCCCCTCGTGGCGAGGAGACGGACGGCCAGCGCGCGATGAAGTTCGCCGACAACTTCCTCGCAACGCATCAGTATTTCGGCGGCGCCGAATTCTCGGCGGCCGACATCATGATGTGGTTCCCGAGCGACTACGCTGACCGCATCAAGGTAGCGGACATTGCGAAGTACCCGAACCTCGCCGCCTGGCAGGACAGGATGGAAGCGCGCCCCGCCTTCCAGCGCATGCTCGCGGTCGCCCGCCCCGACGGCCGCGTCGGCAGCTCGCCGGCCCTGAAAGTGGAGTAGGGCCTGGCCCTGGGGTCAGACGACGACGCGGTTCATCCGCGCCAGCGTCTCTTCGAACTCGGCCATCGTCTCCTCGAAGACCTGTCGCACGGGTTTCACCTCCGTGATCCGCCCCGCGACTTGTCCAGTCAGCGCGATGCCGGCCTCGAGGTCGCCGCCGAAATAGACCTTCTGCGTCCCCGCGAACTCGCCGAAGATGTTGGGCGAGCCTTCCTTCTCCAGCCGCGTCGTCCGCTCCGTGCGCAGCGCACGCAGGGCAGGGCCCGGTCCCGAGCGATTGAGGAACACCGTGTCCGTCGCCTCGGCTTTCAGGATCGCGTCCTTCCAGTTCGCATGCACCGGGCTCTCGGCGCTGGAAAGAATCCGCGTCCCCATCAGCACGCCCTCCGCGCCGAGCGCGAACGCCGCCGCCATGGATCGACCGTCCATGATCCCACCCGCCGCCACCACCGGCACCTTCACTCGCTCGCACACCAGCGGAATCAGAACCATGCTCGCGACGTCCTTCGGGTTCTTGAACCCGCCACCTTCGCCGCCCTCGACGACCAGTCCGTCGACGCCCGCCTCCACCGCCCGCAGAGCGCCTGCAAGGTTCGGCACGACGTGAAACACGGTCAGCCCCGCCGCCTTCAGCATGGCAGTAAACTTCATCGGATCGCCCGCCGACGTCGTGACGAACCTGATCCCCTGGTCGATCACGAACTGCACGATCCCCGGATCGCGCACGAAGGCCTGCGCCACGTTGACGCCGAACGGCTTGTCCGTCAGCTCGCGCATCTTCACGATCTCGACCTTGATCGCATCGAGCTCGCCCGAGGATGTCTCGATGATGCCCATACCTCCGGCGTTGGACACCGCGGAAGAAAGCTGCGAGCGCGCGATCCAGCCCATCGCCGCCTGGATGATCGGCTTCTCGATGCCCAGCATCTCCGTAATGCGCGTCTTCACGGCCATGAGTATCTCCTTATGCAGACAGCCTTGCTGGCTCCCGCTAGGTCAGCGCAAGGGCATACGGCGCGAAAACCATCGCTCCGAGGATGGCGGCGGCCACCGCCGCGACCAGCACCGCGCCCGCCGCGACATCCTTGGCCGCCTTCACCGACACATGAAACTCTGGCTGCACCACATCGCACAGGTGCTCGAACGCCGTGTTGACGATCTCCGCAATCCACACCAGCGCGATCGCCAGCACGATCCATCGCCAGTCCGCCGCTGAAAGCCCCAGCGCCACTCCCGCTGCCACGACAACAACGGCCACCGCCAGATGAACCCACGCATTGTGCTGGGTGCGCAGCACAAACCCGAGCCCGCGCAACGCAAAGCCTAAGCTCTTCACCCGGTCGGAAATGCTGAACATGCGCGCCTCCATCGTCCGCGCCATCTGGCGCGACGGACGGCGGAGGCGCAATCGGGATCCTAGAGGGCCCGCTTCAGATTGTACATCTTCCCGCGGCAAGCCTGATAGGGAACATCGACACCCCAGTGCAGGTATTCCTGCGAAGGAAGCTCCTGCAGGCGGGCGAAGATTGGCGCCGCCATCGCCCAGTCCTCAAGGTCGCATGCCATGATGCCGAAGACCTCGAAGTTGTGTCGGTCGGGGTAGCGGTTGAGCAGATTGAACACCGCCTTGCGAAGGTATTCCTTGTCGACATCCGTCGCCGTGTAGAGGTCTTTGCCGTACTCATAATAGGCATGGAGATAGATGCGGGCGTAGAGAGACTTGCCCTCCCGCGCTTCGCTCGCCTTCACCGCATTGCGCGCGAAGAATTCGATTGCCTGCGGGCTGTCGCGCCAGTTCGGGTAGTAGAGCCGCATCGCCGGAAAATAGATCGGCGTGTATGCACCGTTCACCCGCATGTGCGAGTCGACAAGGCTGATGAAAACGTCATCCGAGACTGGCGTCATCGAGGCCATGTCCACCATGAGCGCCGAGGTCGCTGGATCGCGCATCACGACGTCGGCGTTCGCCTCCAGAAGCTTCTGCGCCTCCTCGATCTTGTCGTAGAAGACCTGCCAGTCGCGCGCGCTCACTTTCTGGGCCCAGCCTTGCCCGCGCGCGTGCCAGGCTTGCGCGTAAAGGATGTTGGCTTCGATCAGCAGCGGTGTGGGCGATGCGGGATATTGTTTCTTGTACTTGCGCGCCTGTTCCAGGTTGCCTTTCAGCGCGCTAGCTCTCGCTTCCTGGTCCTCCTCTTCGCACATGCAGCCGAAGAAGGTCTGGTAGAAGACGTCGATCTTCCATGCACCAGCTGGCGTACGCCGGTCATTTGTCCGGTACGCCTCGGCCATGCCTTCGAGTTCCTGGAATCGTCCGGCGAGGAAGAGCGAATGCACGCGATTTACGATCCCGTCGCGGATTTCGTAATCCTGCGGTCTTGGATCCTTCATGAAGGGAAGGGGATTGGGCCGCGCCAGCTGGACGTCCAGCGCATCGGGGAAAGTGTTTCCAGGGCCCTGCGCTTCGGCCTTTGCGCCGCCGAAGGCGAACGCTGCGAGGCACACGGCGGCGGCAATTGTCAGCTTCGACATCGAAATCCCCAACCAGTATTGGGGATGGCTAACAGGGACCGGCTAAGCTCCCCTGAAGGTCAAATCAAAAAACTCCAGTGAATCCCGATTTGGGTCACACCCCGATCAGCTTCCTCGCGAACCCCACCCGCTCCTGCAGCCGCGCGCGCGTTTCGCCGGATCGCGCCAGCATGGAAAGCTCGTGCATGGTGGACGAGACCAGCATCGCTAGCGCCCGTGTGTCGGCTGTCTTTGGAAGACCGCCTTCCTTCTTCGCACGCTTGAAGCGCTGTTCCAGCAGGTCCTCGACTCGCCCAAACGAATCGCGCACCACCGCGCCCACATCCTCGCGCACCAGCGATTCCGTCAGCGCCGTGCCGACCAGGAAACATCCGCGCGGGCCGTTTGCCCCCGCCAGATAGCTGTCGATGCACCGCCCCAGGAACAGGTCGAGAAAGGTCTTCAGTTTCAGGTCCAGATCAATGGCGCTCGCCACCGCCGCCACCAGTGCTTCGCCCTGCATCTTCAGCGCCGCGAGATAGATCGCCTCCTTGTCGCCGAAAGCGGCATAGAGCGACGGCCGGTTCATGCCCGTCGCCTCGACGATGTCGTCCAGCGACGTCGCCGCATAGCCTTTCACCCAGAAGATGTCGCGCGCGGCGCCCAACGCGGCTTCGGGATCATACGCCCTCGGACGCCCGCGCTTGGCAGCAGTCTTCACCCTGGCCGAAGATTCTTTTTGTACCACTTTGAATAAAATCCTTGACGGCGGCTTTGCACGGCTATTCTATGCGAGGCGGTACAAAAATACAGCCCCGCCGAACCTAACCCGAAACACCCAAGAAACTACAGAAAAGCCAGAACAAGGAAGCCTCCTCATGGAACTCTTCTTCTCCCCGCTATCCTGCTCGCTCGCCTCGCGCATCACCATGTACGAAGCCGGTATCGACGCCGCCTATACCCGCGTCGACGGCAAGACCAAGACCACATCGGACGGCCGCAACTATCTCGAGATCAATCCGCGCGGCCAGGTGCCGGCCATCAAGATCAGCGACGGCGAAATCCTCACCGAGAACGTCTCTATACTGGAATACCTTGCCGATCTCGCCCCCAAGGCGGGCCTCGCGCCCACAGGCATCGAGCGCACGCGCATGCGCAAATGGCTCGCCTTCGTCAACTCGGAAGTCCATGTCGGCGCCTTCTCGGCGATCTTCTCCTCCACCGCGCCGCCCGAAGCCAAGGCCTACGCCATCGAACGCGCCAAGAAAGCGCTCGCCCACGTCGACAAGCACCTCGAAGGCCGCGATTGGCTGACGAATTCCTTCTCCATCGCCGACGTCTATCTCTCGGTCGTGGGCAACTGGCTGCAGTCGACGCCGATCAAGCTCGCGGACTTCCCCAACGTCGCCGCCCTGCAGAAACGCGTCTTCTCGCGTCCGGCGGCAGGCAAGGCGGTCGCCGAGGAACTCGCGCTCTATCGCGCCGCAGCCTGAGCCGAAACGAGCCGGACTCGGCCGAATCTGCTGGCGGAAAAAACGCGTCGTCTCACGCGAAACCTCAACTGAATCAGCCGTCAATATGGGGGCGAGGGCGGGGATAAAAGAAAACTTATCCCCGCCCCCTCCGTCCCGGACTCACACTCCGGGATGAGCAACACAGCAAACCTTATGCTTCCGTACCTAGCCGTTGGGCAGGCCCAGAAGCACGTCACCGTCAACGAATCTCTCCGCAAGCTGGATGCGATCGTCCAGCTCTCCGTCGTCTCCGCGACGACGACAGCGGAGCCCTCCTCGCCAACCGACGGCGCGGTCTACATCGTGCCCGCCGGCAAATCGGGAACGCACTGGTCGGCATTCGCCGACTGGTCGCTCGGCTACCATCGCGATGGTGCCTGGGTGCAGATCGCGCCACGTGAAGGCTGGCTCGCCTTCGCGAAGGATACCGGCCAGCTCCTCGCTTACACCGGCTCGGCCTGGTCGCGGTTCCCCGCGGCGAAGATCCTCACCGTCTCGGCGACCGACAAGCTGCTCGGCCGCGTCTCGTCCGGCCCCGGCGCCGCCGAGGAAGTCGCCTTCACCGATCAGGCGCAGCAGCTCTGCGACGATACCTCGTTCAGCGCCATGCGCACGACGATGGGCGCGGCAGGCCTTGCCGACGCCAACATCTTCACCGCCACGCAGACCTTCGCCAGCGCCTACGGCGCATCGATGGCGATTAGGGTGATCGAGGAAGAACTGATTCTCTCGGGTCCGAGCAGCACATCCGCCATCGCCATCCCGAACGGCTCGATCTGCTTTGGCGCGTCCGAGCGCGTCACCGAGGCCGTCACCGGCGCCGCCAGCTTCCAGGTCGGCGTCTCGGGCGAACTCAACAAGTTTGGCGACCTGCTCGGCCTGTCGCTGGGCTCGACCAATTTCGGCATCATCGGCCCGACGGCGTTCTACTCGGATACGCCGATCGTCGTCACCGCCAACGGCTCGAACTTCACCGGCGGCAAGGTGCGCCTCGCAATTCACGTGCTGCAGGTAACGCCGCCTCAGAGCTAAGGCTCACCAGACGCCGCGCTTGAGTCCGTTCGACAGGTACTGGCCCAGCGTCGGCGCATAATACTGGTTCGAGGGCAGGGTGCTTTTCGGCAGGGGCTTCGCCTCTCCGGCAAGCACCCTCGCCATCGTCTCGACCACCAGTTCCTGCGACTTCGCCGCCATCAGCGCCATGTATGTCTGCAGGTTGTCGTTGGCGGCCGGCTGGATGCGGTTGGTCGCCAGCACCGGCCCGGTGTCGACGCCGAGGTCGACGAGATGAAGGGTGACGCCAAAGTGTTCCGGCTCGCCATTGGCCAGCGCGAAATACCCGCCGTTGATGCCGCGATAGGCCGGATTGACGCCAGAATGATAGTTCACCACCGGGCATCCGCACGCTTCCAGCAACGGCTTGCGCAGTATGCCGGTGGAAGCCACAAACACGGCCTTCGGCTTCAGCAGGCGGATCCGGTTGATCGCTTCATCGCTGTTGAGGCTGTCGACATCCATGCGCGTGAAGCCGGTCACCGGCGTCTCGTCGCACGCTGCGTGCAGTTCGGCGAGCCGCGCCACCGAGAGCGGCCTTGTGACCTTCGCCGCGAGTGCAGCAGCCTGCATGCTCGCCACGGCAGCCGCGCCCAGAATCTTCCGGCGCCGCGCCCAGAACGTCGACGCAGGTTCGCCCTTCTCGACGATGATCCAGAAATCGCCAAAGCGCTTCCTCAGCGCGTTGACCATTGTCCAGGCATGCGGCGCATCGCCGACAAGCGCGATCAATCCGTTCGAATTCGCCATGGTGCGGAATCCGGGTTGTTAGCCCCGGAACGCTAGCAGGCGAGGGTTAAGGCAGCGGGAAACCGATTGATGAAAATCGATCAGTCGCAGCCATCTCGCTCGCCGTTGAACCAGTCGGGGCGCACGCGCCCGTCGCCGAACATTGTGTAGATTCTCAGGGTCTCGGCGCCGCCGTCGGCAATCAGCCATCCCGCAGCAGCGGGACCGATGGCGAAGGACGCGCGCTTCGAGCCCGCCGCAAGAGGCGGCGCGATGGCGTCCGGAATCGGGGCCGCGGCATAGGTGCGGGCGTCGCTGCGCCGGGCCTTGAACGTCATCGACGATCCGTCGCGGCGAAAGCTGTAGTCTGACCGCACGGGCATGCTCGGATCGGTCACATTGTGCAACTGGCCTTCGTAGGCCGGACCGTCCGCCCCCTTGGGCAGCAAGCGCAGAAAGCCCAGCGCCGGACCTCCCGGCGCGTCCTTCCTGACCCAGCATCCGCGCACGAACTCCACGTCCTGGACAATCGCGGGCTTTGGCGCGGTTGGCGGTTCCGATCCGCTCACACATGCCGACAATCCGAGCAACGCTGCGGCAGTCGCTATCGCCGCGAGGTTTTTTCGTTCCGTCATCGCCTTGTTCCTGCCCAGACCCGTGAGCAGCTTAACGTCTCCGCACCGCATCTGATAGAACAACAAACAGGGCGATCCTCCCGGAGCTGCACATGGCTGATCTTGCAACCTTCATCCGCGGCCTGCCCAAGGCCGAACTCCATCTGCACATCGAAGGCTCGCTCGAGCCCGAGCAGATGTTCGAGTTCAGCCGCCGCAATAAGATCGCCATCCCTTTTCGGTCGGTGGAGGAGGTGAGGGCGGCCTACGCCTTCTCCAACCTGCAGGATTTTCTCGACATCTACTATCAGGGCGCCAACGTCCTGATGACGGAGGAAGATTTCCGCGACATGGCGCTCGCCTATTTCGCGCGGCTCAATGCCGATGGCGGACGTCACGCCGAGATCTTCTTCGATCCCGAAACCCACACCGACCGTGGCCTGCCTTTCTCCGTCGCCATCGATGGCCTGCTCGCCGGCATGAAGGAAGCGGAGAAGACATACGGCATCACCTCGAAGCTCATCATGTGCTTCCTGCGTCACCTCGACGAGAGCTCCAGCCTCAGGACGCTGAAATCCGCCGAACCGTACCTCGACCGCATCACCGGCGTCGGCCTCGACTCCTCCGAGAAAGGTCACCCGCCGTCCAAATTCGCCCGTGTCTTCCAGGCCGCCCGCGAACGCGGCCTCAAGATCTGCGCCCACGCCGGCGAGGAAGGCCCGCCCGCCTACGTCCACGAAGCGCTCGACATCTTGCATGTCGACCGCATCGACCACGGCAACCGCGCGTTGGAAGATGCGGCGCTCACCCAGCGCCTCGTTCGCGAAGGCATTACGCTCACCGTCTGCCCGCTCTCCAACCTCAAGCTCTGCGTCGTGATGGACCTCAGGGATCATCCGATGAAGCGCATGCTCGACCTCGGCCTCAGGGCCACCTGCAACTCCGACGACCCCGCCTATTTCGGCGGCTACATCGCCGAGAATTTCATCCGCACCGCCGAGGCCGTGAACCTTTCCCGCGACGAGATCGTCACCCTCGCGAAGAACTCCTTCACAGGCTCCTTCCTCGATGCAGAGTCGATTGCGAAACACGTCGCCTCGGTCGACGCCTACGCCGCCAAGCACTGACACTCCAGCAAGAGGGAAACCCCCATGCCTGCCTACAAGCTTGAACCCGGAATCGCCCCGCTGCCCTACGCGCGCATGCTCGAGATCGAAATCCTCGAGGCCGCCAAGGAAGGCATTCGCGGCAAGCTGAAAGTCCGTCCCGAAATGTGCACCGCCGGTCATATCCTGCACGGCGGCGCCATCATGTCGTTCGCCGACACGCTGGGCGCCTTCGGCGCGACGCTCAACCTGCCCGAGGGCTCGGCCGGCACCACCACGCTGGAGAGCAAGACCAATTTCCTCGGCTCCGCCAAGGAGGGCGAGTTCGTGCTCGGCCACTGCACGCCCGTGCATGTCGGCCGGCGCACGTCGGTCTGGCAGACGAAAATCACCACCGAAGCAGGGCGCAACGTCGCGCTGGTTACGCAGACGCAGATGGTGCTTTGATTTCTTGACGGGCTCGCCGCGCCGAAGCGTAAAGCGAAGGCGGGTGACGCAGACCCAGATGGTGCTCTAGAGTTCCGACTCAAACCGGCTTGCCGCTCCGAAGCGCGGCAGCGCGAAGGCGGGAGCAGACTTGATGTCGCTGGAAAGAAAGGCCCGCGCTTACGTGGCCGCGGTCGAAGGCGGCGCCACGGGCGACGATCTCGCGGCCTTCTATCATCCCGACGTCACCCAGGAGGAATTCCCCAATCGCCTGGTTCCAGCGGGCATCCAGCGCGACCTTGCCGCCATCCTCAAGGGCGCCGAGGTGGGATCGAACCTGATGGATCGCCAGATCTACGACATCCACACCGTCACCGAAGTCGGCGACCGCGTGATCCTCGAATACACCTGGACCGGCTATCCCCGCACGCCCGTCGGCGCCATCCGTCCCGGCGAATCGATGAGCGCCCGCATCTGCCAGGTCATCGAATACGAGGATGGCCTCATCATCCGCCAGCGCAACTATGACTGCTTCGATCCGTTCTGAGAGAGGCAAGCCAGGAGACACAATGCGCATCGGTGCCCTTGCCATATCGGTCCTCGTGCTCGCCGCTGCGTGCTCGCCCTCGCCGGAGGTTCCATTGTCCGAAGCGCCAGCCTCGGTCGAACCCGAACCTCTCGATCCCGGCGCGCCTGCCGCCGAACAGGCTGCGCTTTCCGGTTGCGGGCCCGTCACGGCGGAGGGCTTCTGCGGCGTCACATTCGGCATGGCGCCGAAGGAGGCGCTGACGAAATTCCCGGTGAAGCTCGAGGTCTATTCGGGCGGCGACCCCGCGGCGCAGGCCGATCCCAACCGCTGCTTTGAAATGCTCGCCGCCGAACCGGTGCAGGGCGTCAGCTTCCTTGTCGAAATGAACAAGGTCGGCCGCCTCGACATCCTCAGCGAGAGCGCCAAGACCGTGGACGGCTTCGGCGTTGGCACGTCCGCCGCCGACATCAAGGCGAAGTTCGGCGCCGGCGTCTCCGAACAGCCCAACAAGTACGAACCCGAAATCGCCGAACTGGTAGTCCCGCGAGGCGCCGCGAAGTTCATCTTCGAAATCCAGGACACCAAAGTCCGCGCCTGGCGCGCCGGCATCATGCCGACGATCGACTACGTGGAGCATTGCGGCTAAGCGCCGGCCCGTGACGCCAGGCGCCCACCGTGTTGCCTCCCTCAGTTTCGAAGAAACTGGCGGGGTTAACGCGCAGCGTTGACGATCGCTGACGAAGTCAGCGAGACGGAGGGGGCTGTCTCAACGCGGGGATTGCCCGAAATAGGGGGATGAAAATGCGCAAATCCGCAGGTTAAGGACGCGCCCGCGAAGATTTTTCAGAAAAAGATTCGCAAGCGGCTCAAATGCTTGCGCGGATTCTCGCCGAAAACCGGTCCGAAAAATCGTGCAACTTATCCCGCTGGGTCCGGAACCGGACTCATACTCGGCCCATGACCCTGGCGCGTTCACACGCAAACTGGAGCGGTGTCCCTTCGCTCAATCGGCGCTGGCCGGCAGTGCTGCTGCGCACGATCGCGTTGGAGGCGCAAAGTCCACACCGGCGTCCGTTGTTGTTAGTATTGTTAGAAACGCTTTTCGGAAGCCGGCGCGTGAAGCGTGCTCAAGTCCGGGAACTCCAACCGGCGAACCCACCGCGGGAACGCGCCCCGTCCGCTACACGCCATCTGCATCTCCCCGAACGCCGTTCATCTGCCGCTCATTTTTCCGCTGGCAATCTCCAGCGTCATGCAGCGGAAGAAACACAAGATCGGGATCTGGGCGGTGATTGCCGGGTTGATCGCCCTGTCGTTCTCGACCTCCGCCTGCACGTCAACGGCGCCCGCTCCCATCGTCTATGGCCACGCGCCCGCGCCGATCCTCACGCCGGGACCCGCCCCGGCCACCGCCGCCATCGATTTCTCGACGCCATCCTTCGACGAATTCACCGCTCCCCGCGTCGCCTACGACCGGCCTCCTTCCGAATGTGTCCCCTTCGCCCGCACGATTTCCGGCGTTGCGATCTGGGGCGACGCCGTCACCTGGTGGGCCCAGGCCGAAGGCAGATATCCGCGCTCTTCGCGTCCGGCCGAAGGCTCGGTCCTGGTGCTGCGCGGTTGGCAGGACGACAAGCGCGGACATGTAGCGGTCGTGAAAGCGATGCTCAACTCGCGCGTCATTCGCGTCGACCACGCCAACTGGCTGCATGGCGGCGAAGTCAGCCTCGACGTGCCTGTAATCGACGTCTCGCCCGCAAACGACTGGACCCAGGTGCGCGTCTGGCATGTGCCCGGTATGCACTGGGGCGGCCGCATCTACGAATCACACGGCTTCATTCACCCGATCGGTTTCAGTTCGCCGGCAGCTAGCGGGCCGCAACGCGTCGGCTGATTTCGTCCCGCCGCGCATTCCATTCCTTTGCCGTTTGCCCCCACAGGTCGACCGGATCGTTATGATAGGGCGGGGGCATCTTGCCGGGCCCGCGATTGGTCGATCCCAGCCGCTGCGCCAGCTTCTGCGAATTCACATTCTCCGGATGGATCGAATGGATGATGTCGGTCCAGCCGAGTTCATCAACCGCGAAGTTCATCGACGCAATCGCCGCCTCAAGCGCATAGCCCTTGCCCCACACCTCGCGAATCACGCCCCAGCCGACTTCAGGCCCCGGCCATTGATGCGGCTGCCACGGCCCCACGCGTCCGACCCAGTTCCCCGTCGACTTCTCGAACACCGAGAACATCGCATAGCCATGCACCAGCCAGGCGCCCGCCATCGTGCAGATGCTTCGCCACACCACCGCCGGCGGCTGCGCCTTGCCGATGTATTGCGCCGCCTCCTCGTCCGCCATGAACGCACACCACGGCTCGAACTCCTTGAGGGTCGGCACGCGCAGGATCAGGCGCGGCGTCTCGATCACCGTGTCGATGCGGAAGGGCTGGGAGGTCATGGGTTGCTCCTCTTCTTGTGGCGTCGATCAGGGCGCCAGGCCGCGTCCGCCGCTTACGGTGACGAACGAGCCCGTTGTGTAGGACGACTCGTCCGACAGAAGCCAGAGGATGGCCTTCGCAACCTCTTCGGCTGTTCCGGCGCGGCCCATCGGCAGGCTCGACCCGATGCGCTCGACCCGGTCCGGATCACCGCCGGAGGCATGGATCTCCGTCTCGATGATGCCGGGCCTGACCGCGTTGACCCGTATGCCTTCGTTCGCGACTTCCAGCGCAAGGCCAAGCGTGAACGTGTCGATCGCGCCTTTGGTGGCGGCGTAGTCGACATACTGGCCTGGCGATCCGATCTTCGATCCGGTCGAGGCGACATTGACGATCGCGCCGCCCTTGCCGCCGAATTTCGTCGACATCCGCCTGACCGCCGCGCCGGCGCAGAGAAACGACCCGGTGACGTTGACCGCGAATATCCGCGCCAGCCGTTCCGCGCCCATTTCATCGACCCGCGCCGCGTTGTCCACAATCCCGGCATTGTTGACGAGACCCGCCAGCGTCCCCATCCGGTCCGCCGCACGAAAGACATGCTCGACGTCGTCCGGCGCGCTGATGTCGCCGCGAACCGCGATCGCCTTGCCGCCCAGGCGGTGGATGTCCGCTACGACGGCCTCGGCCGCATCGGCCCGCGCCGCATAGTTCACGACGATGGAATAGCCCGCTTTGGCAGCCAGAAGCGATGTCGCCGCGCCGATACCCCTCCCGCCGCCGGTCACGACAACAACCCTGTCCGCCACGTCGAACTCCCTCGATCGGGAGCGACACTAGCCGCGCACCGCCTCCGATGAAACTGGCCGCCAGCCCATTAGCGCCAGCGTATTTCCTTCCGGATCCTGGAAGGGCCGCAGGGCAAGCTCCCGCTCGCCCTCCCGCTGCAGCACGTTGGCGCCCGCGGGAAACTTCACGCCATTGGCCTCCAGGGCTGCTTCAGCCGCCTCGAAATCTTCCGGTTCGAAATAGAGGATCTTGTCTCCAGCCTTCGCGCCTTGTGCCGGCCCGATCATCAGGCGGACCCCGCCCGCCCCGAAGAAACTCATGCCGGCAGTCTCGAACAATATCGAGAGCCCCAGGGTCTCGCGATAATAGGCCGAGAGTTTCGCGGGATCACTGGCGGCGATGGCGAGCTGCAGCATTCCCTTGATGCCAGGCGATTGCATTTCGTCCTCCAGAGCTGGACAACGCCAAATTATTAGTTAGCCTAACGAACTATGTCAAGCCGATTCGCGGACGTGAAACGCACGCCGTCAGGGGAGGCGGTCCGCCATGCGCTGGCCGACATGCTCCATCGCGGCGCCATCGGCCTGCTGCGCGGCATCAAGGTCGCGGACCAGGAAACTGGAATCAGCCCGCCGCGCCTGTCCGCGCTGTCCGTTCTGGTGTTCGCCGGGCCGCAGAGCCTCGCATCGCTCGCGGCGGCCGAAGGCGTGAAACCGCCGACCATGTCGAAACTCATCGCGGAGCTTGAAGCCGCCAGCCTGGTTCAAAAATCTCCGGATCCGGAAGACGGGCGCGGCCTCATCATCTCCGCCACCACGAAGGGCAGGAAGATCATGCTGCAAGGCCGCGACCGACGCCTGGCGCTGCTGCGCGAAAGGCTTGATGGACTTTCGCAAAGGGAGATCGCCCGGCTGGACGCCGCCGCGCCGATCCTCTTGAAATTGGCGCAGCGGCCCTAGGTTTCCCATGAGGTCGCGGTTAAGCGCCGCATCGACGCAGTGGCGAACATCTCTAGCGTCACGCCACATCAATGGAGACCCTTGCTATGCGTAGCGTTCTCGCTTCTCTGCTTTTGCTTGCTCTTGCGGCCTGTGGCGACAAGTCCGCAACCGCGCCCGCAACGGAGACCGAAATGCCAGCCGCGAAAGTATCCGACACAGCCGCCTGGGCCAAATACGTGCCTTGGAGCAGCGCCAGCTTGGACGTGAAAAAGACCGGCTCAGGCGTCGAGTATGTCGTGCTCGGCAGCGGCCCTGCCAGCGGCACACCGCCCATGGCATCGCAGCGGGGCACGGTGTTCTACGAGGGACGCCTCAATTCTGGCGGCGGCGCGTTCGACTCGGCCTATCAGCGCCGCGAACCGGCGACTTTCCCAGTCGGCGCCGTGATCCCGGGCTTCGCCGAAGCGCTACAGTTGATGAAACCCGGCGATCACTGGCTGGTCTTCATCCCGTCGGCGCTCGGCTATGGCGCCGAAGGCGCAGGCGACGACATTCCGCCCAACGCCGATCTCATCTTCGAGATCGACATGGTCGCCGTAAAATAGTCAGCCGCGCGCCAGCACGCCGGCAACCGTCCGTTTCAGAGCCTCTGTGAAGGGCGTGAACGCGAGCCCAAGGCGGGCAACTGCCTTGGCGTTCGACAGCCGTGCATTCAGCGGGCGCTTGGCCGGCGCGCTGAACGACGCCGTCGTTAGCGGCTCGACGGGCGCGAATGGGCCGCCTTGGCGGCGCGACTCGTCCATGATCGCCACCGCCATGTCCGACCGAACGACCGCATCCGCGGACACGATGTGCATCAGGCCGGAAAACTGGGGGGCGCCTGCAACTTTTTCCCGCGCAATGCGGATGAGCGCCGCAGCGATATCGGGCGCATAGGTCGGTGGCCCGACTTGATCGTTCACCACGCGCAGCACGGGCTGCGTTCGCGCGAACGAAATCATCTTCGTGACGAAGTTCTCCGCGTATTCCGAAAACACCCAGGCGACCCGGGCCGTCATCGCCTCGGGATACTCGTCCGCCACCGCCTGCTCACCGGCCAGTTTCGACCGGCCGTAGGCCGAGGCCGGATCGGGCGCGTCATCCTCGCTATAGAGCCCAGCCTTGTCCCCGCTGAACACGCAGTCAGTCGACATGTGGATGAAGGGCAGGCCGCTTGTCCGGCAGTGCCGCGCCAAAACACGCGGCCCTTCCGCGTTTATCGCGAAGGCCAGCTCCGTCTCGGTCTCCGCGCGGTCCACGAAGTTGTAGGCGCCGGTGTTGACGACGACATCCGGCCTCGCTGCGTCGACGAACCGCGCAAGGCTGGCGGCGTCGCGGAGATCGGCCTCCGCGCCGCTCGCCTGAATCAGTGTGATGGAAGCATCGCGGGCCGCCACGGCGGCCAGCGCCTGCGCCGTCTGTCCGTTGCGGCCGATGCAGGCAATCCGCATGCGACCGCCTCCAGACTAAGCCAGCGACGGTTCGAGTTTCTTGCAGGCATCCAGAAGCCCGCGCACCGCGCCGACTGACTTGGCGAACATTTCCTTCTCGCCCGCGTCCATCGGGAACTCGATGATTTTTTCCACGCCGCCCGCGCCGATCACGCACGGCACGCCGACATAGAGGTCCGAGATGCCGTACTGGCCGGTGAGGTTGGCCGCCACGGGCAGGACGCGCTTCTTGTCCTTGAGGTAGGATTTCGCCATCGCGACCGCCGATTCAGCCGGCGCGTAGAAGGCCGAACCCGTGCCGAGCAGGGCGACGATCTCGCCGCCGCCGCCGCGCGTGCGCTTCACCATGCCGTCGAGTTCTTCCTGCGTGAACATGCCCATCTTCACGCACTCCGGCAGCGGCAGGCCGCCGACTGTCGAGTAGCGCACCATCGGCACCATGTCGTCGCCATGGCCGCCGAGCGTCCAGGCTTTCACATCCTCGATGGAGACGCCGGTCTTCTCGGAAAGAAAATAGGAGAAGCGGGCCGAGTCGAGCACGCCTGCCATGCCGACGACATGGCTGGTCGGCAGCCCTGAGAATTTCTGCAGCGCCCACACCATCGCGTCCAGCGGGTTGGTGATGCAGATCACGAACGCTTTCGGTGCGTGCTGCTTGATGGCGGCGCCCACGGATTTCATCACGCCGAGGTTGATGCCGATGAGATCGTCGCGGCTCATGCCCGGCTTCCGCGGCACGCCGGCGGTGACGATGATCACGTCCGCGCCAGCGATGGCCGAATATTCTTCCAGCGAGCCGCCGGTCATCTTGGCGTCCTTGCCGTAGACGGCGGCCGCTTCGGCGATATCCAGGCCCTTGCCCTTGGCGACGCCGCCCAGCATGTCGACCAACACCACGTCGCCCAGCTCTTCACGCGAGCAAATGTGGGCCAACGTGCCGCCGATCATGCCGGCGCCGATAAGGGCGATCTTCTTGCGGGCCATTGGGAAGTCTCCAGAGGGGTTGTGCGGCAGGCGCAGGATGCGAAACGCCGGGAGCGTTAGCGCATGGCGGGCAGCGGGGCAATGCAGCGCGCCGCGGATCCGGCAAACGGCTCCGCGGAGCCAGTCAAAGTAGCGCTATTGCAGCACCTCGAATAGCGCAACGGCGGCGATGCATGTGTCGCGTGCGCAGTAGCCCGGATAGAGCGACGCTTTGACTTTCGAGCCGGATGCGTTTGGCGCGACGTCGATCTCCGCTGTGGGCTCATCGCCCTGATCCTTGCCGATATCATCGCCATTGGCGGTCTCGGCGAACATGTCGACCCCGTCGCAATAATCGTCGCAGTAGCCTAGGAGGCGGTAGTCCTTCTTCGGGTCAATCGTGAACAGGAATTCCGTTTCCTCGTCGTTGTTCTTGAAGGTGATCGCCTTGGGCTGTCCAACGAGGCGGAAGGTTTCCTTGTCCTGGAAGGTCTCGGTCTCCGCCAGGGCGGCGCGGGCCCTGTCGATGAGGCTGGCGCCCTGTGCGGATGCAGGCGGGGCCATGGCCACTGCAGCCATCGTGATTGCGGCGAAGAAGGCATTCGCCAGAGGTCCGAACATTCGAGTCCCCGCTATCGAGCCCCCGTTATCGGCTACGACGCGGACCAGAGCGCAAGTCGAAGGCGTCCGCAATGACGTGCGATCTCAAGCCATCCGCAGGATGCGCCCGCCAGTCAATTCGGGTGCTGCATTCTCGCGAATCTACCAACGATAGGGAGTCTGGCTCCAAGTCAATTATGCTGTATAACGGTTCTCCGGACCCCGGATTTTGAAACCAGGCTGGGACAAGACGGGTGAGGGAGAGATACATGAAAATCGGCGTCAAATCGCCAGGCTATGCAGCGGCTACGATGGCGATGGTTGTGGCCTTGTCGGCCTGCGCTTCCGTGGACATGGAGCAGCGGCTGCAAAAGCTCGAAGATCGCGCCGCGATCGAACAGCTGATCTTTGGCGAATATCCGCGCGCTCTCGATGGCCGCGACTGGAAAGCCTACGCGGCCACCTTCGCGAGGGAAGGCGTGCTGGTCCAGGGAACTCAGGAGACCAAAGGTCCAGCTGCGATCGAGGAACAGTTCAGCCGCCCGCGCACGCCGCCTACGCCTTCGGCGGCCGCCGCCGTTCCGGCTACAGGTGCGGCCCCGCCCCGCGAAGCGCCGATCGCCTCCAAGCACGTGATCTCCAACTTCAAGATAATCTCACTCACTCCTGATCGCGCCGAAACGACGGCCTATTGGGAGACCGTCTCGACCCGCTCGACCGGCACGGTCATCGCCGGGGCGGGGCATTACAACGACACCCTGATCAAAGAGGATGGGCAGTGGAAATTCCTCCGCCGCGAGATCGTGAACCCGTCGCGCGGTCCAGCGCCCGCCACTGCAGCAGCAGCGCCTGCTTCTCCGGCGGCGCCAGCACCCTAACTACGTTTTAGTTGGCGCCAGGCCGGCGTATCCGGCCTGGCGCCAACTGGATTCTGAGCCCTCGCTTCACTCGGTGCGCGTGACGGCAAAGCCATACGCACAAGTGGCCGCCTTGCACGCGATCATGCGCACCTCGATCGTCATCGGCCTGGGATTAGCCTTGTCCTCGTCGGCGCCTGGCGCCGTTCGGTCCGCAAGGACCTCTACGACCGGTGCGGCGTCATCGGCATCGTCGACATCCAGCTCTACGCCCGCCGCGTCCAGGACGGCGAGATTGAGATCGCCGCAATCATCGTCGCATGTGGCGTTGAAATAGTACTCGTGCAGCTGGTCGCCCTCGAAGGAGATGCTGGCCATGCCACCGGTCGACAGCTCGCCGTACTGGATCGCGCCAATCCGGTCGCCGCTCGGAGCGACGATGTCGATCATCTTCCGGATTTCCGCTTCGGCCGCCTTGGTCAGCTTGCCCGCGTACGCAGCCCCAGTCAGTCCTGCACTTGTTGCCACAAGTGCGATAACCGCCCACTTCGCCCGCATGAACTCTCTCCGCCCCGTCGATGAGCAAACGACTTCGCGGCCTTCGCCGCGCCCATGTCAACAATGCGTTCTGCTGATCGGCAGTGCCGTGGCGCGCCTAGTGCAGGCGATGTCTGTCGCTCTCAGGCGTGCGCGACCGGGGACCGGGCTTCGCGAGCTGCTGGCTTTCGTGCGGGATCAGCCCGTGCTGCCGGTAGATGGCCATCTCATCGCCCGCGACGAAGCCGAAGATCTTCGGCTTAACCCGGGATGTGTCTAGGAAGTAAGTGACGTCGAACTCGATCTTCAGCGGCGAGCCATCCCCCTTGATGTAGTCGGCTCCGTAGAAGACCTTCGCCATCGTGTGGTTGGCGTCGATCGGCGTTGTCTCGACGCGCTTGGCCGTCATCTTTCTCGTGCCGATCTGGCGATAGAAATTGTAGCCCTTTTGAAGCGTCCGCCGGAACGTTGCGTCCTGCTTGCCCGTCGAGACGCCCTGCGGGCCCGCCGCGATGAACTTCGCCGAAAAGCGATCCATGATCTCGTCGAACACGCTCTCTCCGGCGAGCGCCCGGTTGTAGAGGTTGGCGTAGGACTCAAAGAAGGCTGGAATGTTGTGTGGCATAAAGCGGTAACGCGCCGGTGAAGCCGGGGTTTCCCGAAATATGATCAACTTGCGTTCTGGAGCCGCACCGCCAGCCGCTCGATGCCGTGGCGTATCATCCGCCCGTAGTTGTCGTCGACCAGTGCATCGCTCGCTTGTTCCGCTAGCTGCAGATGTTTCCGGGCGCCCGCGATATCGCCGGTGCGGTGAAGCACATCCGCCAGATTGAGATACAGGGAAGGAAAGAGGCTGAGCACGCTCAGCGCTGCAGCATCCGGCCGTTCGCGCGAAATGCGGTTGGCTGCATCCAGCGCCCGGCGGTCCCACGCCAGCTCGTCGGCCGGCTCATCCTGCGCATCCGCCATGTAGTGCGCAAGGATGCACTGGTGGAATGCATCGCCATCGGAAAGACCGGTCCAGATTTCCGAGAACGCCTCGCGTGCTTCCGCGCGCCGTCCGGCGTTGTAGAGTTCGAGCGCCTCCTGGATGCGCGCCAGCACCGGATCGTCCATCAGGTCTGTCATTTTGCAGGTTCCGGCATGTGTTCGCGCTCGGAGCCGAGATAATCGGCCGAGCGCATCTCGTGCAGGCGGCTTGCCGTCCGCTGGAATTCGAAAGCGCCATCGCCGGCGGCATAGAGATCGTCCGGCTGCGCCGCGGCCGACATCACCAGCTTGGTCTTCGACTCATAGAACGCGTCGATCAGCGTGACGAACCGCGCCGCCCAGGTGCGCTGGTCGAGCGACATCTTCGGCACGTGGTCGACCAGAACGGTGTGATAGTGCCGCGCGATGGCGAGATAGTCGGCAGCGCCCAGCGGCTTCGTGCACAGCTCTTCAAATGTGAATCGCGCAACACCCGATGCCTGCCGCGGCACACTCACCTTGCGCCCCTGCACGTCGAGCGAATCCGGGCTAGCCGCCACGCCCGCCGTCAGTTTCGCAAAGGCTGCATCCATGGCCGCGTTGGCCGCGGACCCGAGCGGGGAGTAGTAGACCGGCGCGGAGGTGAGGCGTTCGAGGCGATAATCCCGCGCCGCCCTCAGCTCGATAACGTCAAGCTCTTGCTCCAGCCTCTTGATGAAGGGCAGGAAGAGCTGGCGGTTGATGCCGTCCTGGTAGAGGGCGGAGGGCTTGCGGTTCGATGTCGCCACTATGGTGACGCCGAGATCGAACAACTGTTCGAACAGCCGGCCGAGCATCATCGCGTCCGCGATCTGGTTCACATGGAACTCGTCGAAGCACAGAAGCTGCGCGCCATTCGCCACATGCTTGGCCGCGGGCGCAATCGGATCGTCGCCCGCCTCGCGCACATGGGCCGGATGCTTCCGGCGTTCGGCCTGGCCCAGCTTGCGCCATTCGAAGATGAAGGCGTGCGTCTCCAGCATGAAGTCGTGGAAGTGCACGCGACGCTTCTGCTTCAGCGGAGCCGCCTCGAAGAACAGGTCCATCAACACGGACTTGCCGCGGCCGACTGCGCCCCACAGGTAGATACCACGCGGGGCCGGCCCGCCACCGAACCAGCTGCGTCCCCCAGCCAGCGCCTTCGCCAGCGCGTCGAGGCGTTCGACCGCCTCCGCCTGCGCCGGGTCCGGCGACAGGAGGTCGGCCGAAAGGCGCGACTGATAGAGTTGTTTGACCCGGGTCATGTCCGCCGCGCTTAGCGGGGTTTGGCCTTGCTGGGAAAGCGGTTTCACGTCGCGGGGCCATCCCGGGATTATTTTTCGGGAAATTGTCGGTTTGGCCGCTGGCCACACGTCCTAGGTCCAGAAGCAGCAAACGCTGCACAGCAACAGGAAGGAGGACGTGTCATGACGACTATTGAGCGGAACGGACTTTCCGGACTTTGCCTGCGGGTGGCGGTGATCGCGCTCGCCGCCATCGCCTTCGGATGTGCGCCCAAGGCGCAGACCCAGGCTGAAACCGGGGCGCCGATCGTGTTGGTGGCGCGTTAGAACAGAAAGCTGAAGGAGTCGAAGATGCGCAGACTGCTGAAAGCCGCCGTGACGGGCGCCATCACGGGATCTCTGCTCGTCTCCTGCGCCCCATCCGCTCCGAAGGAACAGCCGAGCCTGCCACAGGCTACGGCCGAGATGTCGAGCCCGGCGCCGCTGACGCCCGTCTCTTCGGACTACGCCGACATCAACGGCATCAAGCTCTACCACGAGGTCTACGGGCAGGGCGAACCGCTGGTCCTGCTCCACGGCGGCCTGATGACCATCGGCGAAATGTCCACGCTGCTCGAGCCGCTCGCGAAGACCCACAAAGTGATCGCCGTCGAGTTGCAAGGCCATGGCCGCACGGCGGACACCGACCGTCCGCTCAAACTCGAGACCATGGGCGACGACATCGCCGTTCTGCTCGACCAGCTCAATATCCCCCAGGCCGACATAGTTGGCTATTCCCTCGGCGCCGACGTCGCCCTGCGCGCCGCCATCCAGCACCCCGACAAGGTCCGCCGCCTGGTTGTCATTTCGACCGCGCACAAGCACAAAGGCTGGTATCCCGAAGTGCAGGAAGGCATGGGGCAGGTCGACCACACCCTCGCCGACGGCCTTGCGCAGACGCCGACCGGAGCGTTTGCGAAAGAGTGGCCCGACCCGAAACGCTTCGCCGCCTTCCTCGACAAGCTCGGCGTGGAGATGAAGCAAGACTATGACTGGTCGGACGAGATCAGGAAGCTGCCCATGCCGGTGCTGCTGGTCTTCGCCGACAATGATTCGATCCCGCAGAAGAATATCGCCGAATTCTTCGCCCTGCTCGGGGGCGGCGTGAAAGAGCCGGGCTGGATGAACACCCAGCTCTCCAAGGCGCGGCTCGCCATCATCCCCGGCTACAGCCACTACAATTTCATGACCTCGACGGAGCTGCCTGCGGTCATCGACAAGTACCTCGCCGATCCGCTGACCAATCCGCCCGCCGGCGCAGCGGCAGCCTCGCAGGCGTCAGGCGACAACACGAAGCAGTGATGACCCCACGTCACGCCTCCCCGACAGGGCCCGCGCCGATTGATTCCCGGCCCGGGCCCTGTAACGTTCGCGGAAAGTAAAAAACGGAGGGAGCGCCATGACGTTCGCGATGAAATCTGCGCTGCTGTCGGCCGTCTTCGTGCTCGCCGCGCCTGCCGCCTTCGCCCAGGCCGAATCCGGTTCAGAGAAACCCAGGACAAGCTGGGGCGCGCCCGACCTGCAGGGCTTCTGGAGCAACACGTCGCTCACCACAATGCAGCGTCCCGCCGGCGCCGAGAAGCTGGTGATGAGCGAGGAAGAGGCCCGCAAGCTCGCCAATCGCAACGTTTATTCCGCCGCGCAGCGCGAGGAAGCCGGCGCCTCCAAAGTCGACGCCAAGTCCTCCGCCGACCTCCTGTCCGACAAGAACGCCTCGCGCGCCTACAATCGTTTCTGGATGGATCCGGGCCAGAGCTACGCCAAGGTGAAAGGCGAATACCGCTCGTCCTGGATCACCAATCCGACGGATGGCCGCATTCCCTACACCGAAGCCGGCATTCGTGCGAACACGCGCACCAACACGTTCGACGATGTCGAGATCCGCCCGTTGCCCGAGCGCTGCATCATGAGCTTCACCGGCGGCGCAGGCCCGGTGATGGGCAACGGCATGTACAACAACACCTACCAGATCGTGCAGTCGCCCACTTCGGTGATGATCCTCACCGAGATGATCCATGACGTCCGCATCATTCCGATCGGCGGGAAGCACGGACCCAACAACATTCCGAAATGGGGCGGAGACTCCGTGGGCTGGTATGAAGGCGACACGCTGGTCGTCGAAACGGTCAACTCGCACCCGAAGCAGCGCTCTTACATCTCGACCGCGGGCAAGGTGACGGAACGTTACACGCGCTGGTCGAAGGACGAGATCTACTACGAGTTCAAGGTCGAGGATCCGACGCTCTACACCCAGCCGTGGAGCGGAGAGATGGCGCTACGGGTGTCCAACGAGCCGCTCTACGAGTACGCGTGCCATGAGGGCAATTACGCGCTGCCCGGCATCCTCGCCGGCGCCCGCCAGCTCGAGCGCGAAGGCCGCCCGCACCCGACCGAAAAGCCGATCTTCGCCGGCGTCGACGTGTCGGACGGCGAATAGTCTCGCCTAGAACTCTTTCGCCTTCTTCGCGTCCGCTTCTGGATCGCACGCGCTGCCGCATCGCGAGTAGTAGAGCGCGCGCAGGTCCGGCAGCGGATCGGTGATCTTGTTGGGCGGGATGCCCTGCGAGTTTGCGTCGTGCAGCAGGATCAGCCAGCGACCATCGTCGTGCTTCTCCAGCACGAACAGCGTTGATGCGGCGTTCTCGTAGGTCTTCTGCGCCGCCCACGCGTAGAAATAGCCGCGCTCCCACACCCACACCTTGGCGA
Source organism: Hyphomonadaceae bacterium (assembly GCA_030697555.1). Classification (GTDB taxonomy): domain Bacteria; phylum Pseudomonadota; class Alphaproteobacteria; order Caulobacterales; family Hyphomonadaceae; genus UBA7672. Next base: position 25,623 of record JAUYPV010000070.1, on the reverse strand, counting down.
AGCGTGGATCGATTTTCAGCGTGTCGATGTCGTAGGCGAACTGCATCGCCTTCGCCGCCAGTTCGTTGTTGATGCGCGGCCCGTCGTAAGCTGCGGCGCTGCGATACTCAGGCGGCTGGCGGGGAATCTCTGCGAAGCCCGGCCCCGCATCGACACCGCCCGGCGCCATCAGGCCCCAGGGCGGATCCGCCACGGGCTCGCCTACATACTTGTACCAGTCAGCGATCACGGCGCGGATCTTTGTCTCGTCCTCGCTCGTCTGCGCAAGAGCAGGCAACGCGGTGAACAGGCCGATCAGCAGGATCAGAAGCAAGCGCATGAGAATCCCCTCGCGGGGATCATGCATCGCGTTCAATGTCGGCGAAAGTTGGGAAGAGCAGTTAGGCCGCCTGCGACGGCATCAGGCCGAGCACGAAGTCGCGGAACAGTTCCGGCCGCTTCACGAACTCGGCAAGCTGCAGGTCTTCCTTGCCGACGGCGCGCGAGGCGCAATCGACGCCAGCCCGCACGAGGCTCTCGACTACCTGCTGCCGCTTCTCGCTGGCCGAGACCACCGCGACGCGGAACTTGCCCATGTTGGCGATGCGCGTGACGGTCACGTCCTCATCCGACGAATCCGGCAGCATCAGGTCAATCACGACGAGCTCGAAGCGCTCAAGCCGCAGCTTGCGCTCGGCGTCCAGCAGCGAAGTCGCGATGACGAGGTCGATGCCATAGCGTTTCCGGGAGGCCGCTGCCGCGGCCGCCGCAAGCATCTCGCCCGCGCGAGGATGATCCTCGACCCAGAGAACTTTCATGTTTTCCCCCGTACGCTCCCCAATTGCCGGGGCATTCGCACGTCGATACGTTTCCGCAACCGCGAAACAAACCTCAAGGGGTTTTCGCGCCGGAACGGTTACGAATGATTAACGACCGGGCCGGGACTGTCCAGTATCCCGATACTGTCCAATACAAGGGGTAAAACCGGGGACGGATGGCAGACCAGAGCGAAATAGATCCAAGGCTGACGGCCTTCATCGATCCGGAAAAGAGCGACGCCCATATCGTCGACATCCTGATCGAGGAGCGCTGCCCCAGCTTCGTGAAGCACAGGACCTGGCCCATCGTCCGGCCGGTCCTCTACACGCTGCTGGGCTATAACAAGGCGATCCGCTGGGCCGACGACATCAAGAAACTCAAGTCCGGCGCCGAATGCTTCGCCTACCTCGACAAGGCGCTCGATCTTTCCGTCACCACGCGCGGGCTCGATCATGTGCCGCGCACCGGCCGTTCCGTGATCGTCTCAAATCATCCCACCGGACTTGCTGACGGCTCGATCGCGCTCGCCGCCCTGATGCCGGTTCGCAAGGACATCGAGATCATGGCGAACGCGGATGCGTGCCGCGTAAATCTCCGCTTCGCCGACGTGATCATCCCGGTCGAGTGGGTGCAGGACAAGCGCACCATCGCCAAGACCCGCGAAACCCTGCGCCGCGCCGCCGCAACCTTCGCCGCCGAACGCCTGCTGATGATCTTCCCCTCGGGCGCCCTCGCGCAGTTCGTCGACGGCAAGCTGATCGACCGGCCCTGGCACCAGACCGCCGTCTCGCTCGCCCGCAAGAACAAGGCGCCGGTGACGCCGCTCCACATCGAGGCGCGCAACTCCTGGCTCTACTACCGGCTATGCGACCTCAACAAGGAGCTGCGCGACATCACGCTGTTCCACGAACTGCTCAACAAGCAGGGCGACAGGTTCAACCTCACCTTCGGCAAGCCGATCCCGCCTGAACATCTGCTCGGCGAGCCGCAGGCCGTCACCGACCATCTACGCAACTATGTCGAGAACGTGCTGCCCAACGATCCCGACCGGCCGTTCGAGCCGCTGAAGTCTGCAGACAGTCTTCCGGAGAAGGCCGCCGAGTAGGCGCGCGCCTCATGTCGCGAACAGCTTGCTCATGTCCTTGAACGCTTTGAACTCCAGCGCATTGCCGGCGGGATCGAGGAAGAACATCGTCGCCTGTTCGCCCACCTCGCCCTTGAAGCGCACATAGGGCTCGATCACGAACTTCACGCCCGCCGCTTTCAACCGTTCAGCCAGCACGCTCCACTGATCCATCCGCAGCACCACGCCGAAATGCGGCACCGGCACGTCGTGCCCGTCCACCGGATTGCGGTGCGTGTCTGCGGCGCCCGGCCCCGGCTTCAGGTGCGCCACAATCTGGTGGCCATAAAGATCGAAATCGATCCACTCATCCGAACTCCGCCCCTCCGGACATCCCAATACGCTCCCATAGAAATGGTGCGCAGCCCTGAGATCGTTCACCGGGAAGGCGATGTGAAACGGCGTAAGCGATGTCATGTCGAAATGGCCTCCAGCAGCGCCACTATCTTCCCTCTGTCGTGAGCGGCAAGGGGAGGCGGCCACCGGCCGCCTCCCCAGCCATTTCAGCCTAGCCCTGCGGCAGGGGCTGCGGCGCAGGCGAGCGGCCGACGCCATACCAGTCCAGCTTGCGTGTCATCCACATCGTACCTGCGATGGCGAGGAACGAGGCGACGGAGCCGACAAGCAGCGCATAGTCTTCCTGGCGCATCAGCGTGTAAATCAGCGCATAGAGCGTGGTGAACACGACCAGCGCCTTCAGCATCGCCGCGCGCGATCCGAACACTGAGCCTGCGTAGAACGACAAGGTCAGCACCATCGCCGTCGCCGCGATCAGGAAGCCCGGGTTGAAGCCCGCCACTTCCGAGATCGACAGCAGCAGCATGTAGAACACCGTCTGCGCCAGGCCGACGAGAACATACTGCGCCGGGTGGGCCCGCACGCCGCTCGTCGCCTCGAACAGGAAATAGGTGAGGAAGACGAGCCCGATGAACATCGGGGCATACTTCAGCGCCCGCTCGACGCTCTGGTACGGATTGCCCGTATCCAGCAGGCTCGCGCCCGGGCCGGAATTGATCAGCGTGTCGAACGAGAGGTCAGGCCCCGCGCCCGGCGCGCCGCGCGCAAGGAAGGGAATGCGCCACGTCGCCGTGAAGCCTTCCTTGGTCACCTCGCGCGTGTCGGGCAGGAAGCCGCCGTCAAAGCTGGGCGAGGCCCAGTCGCCGGACATGGTGATGACCGTGTCCTTGGCGAAAGCTGCGAGCGAGATGCGCTGTGCGCCGGAGATGCGCAGGCTCGCCTCCGCGGGCAGGGTCCCGGGCGGCGGGCCGAAGATCCAGCCCAGCGGCGCGCTCACCATCGAGCGGCCCGACGGTCCCCCGTAGGTGTTGACCATCTCCACTGGCGCCAGATCGAGCGCCCGCCCGCTCAGCGTCAGTCTCACATCCTTGGCGCCGCGCAGGTCGCCAAGGCTCATGTAGACGCGCGCTTCGCTCCATTTCAGCCGTGCGCCCGAAGGCGCCTCGGCCGCGATGCGCGAAGGATTGAATGTCGCCTTGAAGACGGCGTCGGCCGTATAGACCGGCACGTCGTGCAGGCCGCGGCGGCGCACTTCGGTTTCGAGTTTCGCATCCGCTGTGCCGGTGTCGGCATAGAGCACCATGCGGCCCTGCACCGCCTGCACCTGGTTGACGCCGTTGACCTGGGCGATGACGTCGCGCTCGAACGGCACGGTGACCGCAGGGCCCATCAGCTCCTGTATCCCCCCGCGCAGTTGCGCTACGTCCTCTATCGCCCGGTTGGCGTCGGTCGACCGCGAATAGAGCAGCGCCCAGACGAAGACGGCCGGAATGGCCATCATCAGGGCGAGCGTACATACAAGTATGAGTTTCAGTCCGAACGATCGCTGCGGCACAAGCCGCGAGATATCGAAGCCGCCGCCCTCATTTGGGCGCGGAGGCGCTACAGAGTCCGACATGGGTCCCTCTTCCGTGTCTGTTGTTGGCGAGGGCTCAGGTACGGCGACGGGCAGGGCGAAATTGCGCATCGGCTGAAGGCGTCTTCAGGGCGATTGCGGCAAAAGCCGCGCACCCTGGGCCGCCGGCAAATAAAGTGGGCAGCGCTTCAGGCCTTCAACCCGGCAATCACGACATCGATCAGCGCGTCCAGCTCCGCCAACGGACTCTTGCCCCCGTCCAGTTGCACCATCGCGGGATGATGAAACCGCGTTGTCGCGTTGAGAATCATCGCGGCCGTCGTCTTGGCCGACTTCACTTTCCAGTCCCCCGCCTCAACGCCGTCGGCGATGATTTCCGACACCTGCTCCTGCATGTGCGCCACGTGCGCCGCGACCACCTCATGCGCATACGCGGTGATCGCGCTGTAGACTGCGAACAGTTCCGGATCGTCCAGCACCTTGCGGCGCTTTATCTCCGCAAGCGTCCGCACCCAGGCCTTCAGCCGTTTCGGCGCGGGCGTCTTCTTGTCGGCGGTGATCTTGGCCAGCGGCGCCATCACCTGCTCCAGCCAACGCTTCGCGACCGCATCGAACAGCGCGCTTTTCGAGGCGAAGTGCTTGTAGACGTTGGAGTGGCTCATATCGAGAGAGCGCGCGATGTCGACCACGCCGGTCTTGTCCGGGCCGTAGCGCCGCAGCAGGTCTACCGCCGCGTCAAGAATGCGGTCGCGAGTGGAATCGGTGTTCACGACCCCCTCATGGCGCCATTCAGCGTTCGCTGTCGAGCATCGCCATCTGCGCTTCCGGGTACCGCCCCCCGGCGACCGCCTCGGGCGCCGCCGCCGCTTCGATGCGCGCGATGTCCTCTGCGCTGAGAACGACTTGCACCGCTTGCAGCGCCTCGGCCAGGCGCTCGCGCTTGCGCGCGCCGACCAGCGGCACGATGTCGTCGCCGCGCGAGGCCACCCAGGCAATCGCGAGCTGCGCCACCGTCGCGCCCTTCTCGTCCGCCACCGCCTTCAGCGCACGCACCAGCCCGAGGTTCCTGTCCAGGTTCTCGCCCTGGAAACGCGGCGAGTGCGAGCGGAATCCGCCCATCGAACCGCCCGCCAGCGCGCTGTCGCTGATAAGCCCGCGCGAGAGCACGCCATAGGCCGTCATGCCGATGCCGAGTTCGCGCAGCGTGGGCAGGATCTCCCGCTCGACGCCTCGCGACATGATCGAGTACTCGATCTGCAGATCGACGATCGGATGCACCGCATGAGCACGGCGAATGTTCGCGGCCCCGGCTTCGGAGAGCCCGATATGGCGCACATACCCGGCCTTCACCAGATCGGCGATGGCGCCGACGGTTTCTTCGATCGGTGCGGCGGACACGCGGGCCGGGCGATAGATATCGACATAATCCGTGCCGAGCCGCTTCAGCGTGTAGGCGAGCGCTGTCTTGGTCGCGGCGGGATCGCTGGCGAAACCGAGCCAGTTGCCCGCCGGGTCGCGCTGGGCGCCATACTTCACGCTGAGGATTGCGTTCTCGCGGCGGCGGCCTTTGAGCGCGTCGCGTATCAGCAGCTCGTTGTGGCCCATGCCGTAGAAATCGCCGGTGTCGATCAACGTGACGCCGGCATCGAGCGCGGCATGGATGGTTGCGACAGATTCCGCTTCGTCGGCAGGCCCGTAGAAATCGGACATGCCCATGGCTCCAAGGCCTATGGCGGAAACGGCTGGGCCGGCGGCCCCGAGGCGGCGTGTCAGCATGACTGGACTCCTTGATCTGCAGCCAAACTAGGCCTTGCAGTAACAAAAGTCAATAGTTGTTACTTGATACTCCGATCAGGCGCTTGTTTCCAACCGGCAGGTGCGAGCAGGCGCGCACGAAGAGCCGAAGATGGATCGCAGCGCGAAAGCCGAGCGCCCTTCACGCCCGGGAATCGCTGTGCTTAACCTCGAACCTCGAGCGAGGGACGGGAACCGGCATGAAGGACTTCATACGCCTCTACTGGGCGCCGGTGGCCGTTCTGGTGATCGCCATCGTCGTCGCGCTGATGTTCATGGCGCCCGCCCCGCCGAAAAAGATCACCATCGCGGGCGGCGCAGAAGGCGGGGCGTACGCTGCCACTGCCCAGCACTATGCCGAGGCGCTGCGCAAGGAGAAGATCGAGGTCGAGGTGCTTACCACCGCAGGCTCGGTCGATAATCTCAACCGCATCAAGACCGATCAGGCCGACATCGGCATCGTCCAGACGGGCCTCGCCGCCGATCTCGGCACGGACGGCGCCCGCTCGATCGGCGCTGTCTTCTACGAGCCGCTGTGGGTCTTCCACCGAGCCGACCTGCGCATCGAGGAGCTGCAGGACATCGCCGGCAAACGCGCCGCCATCGGACCGGAAGGGTCTGGGGTGCGTGTGTTATCAACACTGCTGCTGGGCGAGGCGGGCGTCTCCCTCGACAGCGTCCAGATATCCCCGCTCGCCGGTCAGGCCGCGGCAGCCGCCCTCAGACAAGGCGAGATCGACGTCGCCATGGTCGTCTCCGGCGCCACCACCACATGGATCGCCGACCTAATCGCCGACCCGAACATCAAGCTCATGTCGATGCGGGAGGCGCGCGCACTCGCCCGCCGCCATTCCTATCTCGACGAGGTGACGCTCTTTCGCGGCGTGCTCGATCTCGCGAAGATCCAGCCTAGGCAAGACGTGCAGCTCATAGCGCCCGCCGCGCAGATTGTCGTCCGCGAGGAACTTCATCCCGCGATCCAGTCGCTGCTCATCGAGGCCGCGTTCAGGGAGCACGCCTCGGGATCCATTCTCGCCGATCCCGGCCGCTTCCCCACGCCCGAGCTCTCCGACATCCCGCTCGCCGACGAGGCGGAGCGCTACTACAAGAAGGGCCCGACTTTCCTGCGCAGCGTCTTCCCCTTCAGCGTCGCCAACTTCCTTGAGCGCGCCTGGGTGCTAGCCATCCCACTCGTCACATTGATGATCCCGCTGATCCGCGCCGCGCCGCCGCTCTACCGCTGGCGCATCCGCCGCAAGATCTATGTCTGGTATCGCGACCTGCGCCTGCTCGAAGCCGCCGGCCGAACCGCCGCCACGACCGAGGAGCGCATGGCTGTCCGCGAAAAGCTGGCCGACATGCAGCAACAGACCGGCGAGGTCGAAGTCCCCCTCAGCTACAACGACGACCTCTACCGCCTGCGCTCCCACATCCGCTTCGTCGCCGACCTGCTCGACCGGCTTGCCGCACAGGACAAGCACGCCAGGGTGTAGTTAGAGCCAGCCCGCGTCCTTCACCGTCTTGGCGAACGTCCGGCTCACCGGCGCCTCTGTGCCCGATTTGAGCTTCAGCACCAGCTGGCCGTCGCCTTTCACCACATCGGCGAGGCCCTGCTTGGCCACCCACCATGAGCGATGCGTCTGCAGCCCCTCGACGGCAGACAATTCCCGCACCGCATCGGCCAGCCGCATCAGGATCAGCTCCTGTCCCGCGCTGGTGTGTACGCGCAGGTAATGATCCTCGGACTGGATCGCGTAGAGCTCCGCCGCCCGCATCCTGACCGGCAGCCGGTCCAGAAACACGCCCGCGCCCAGCTCGATCGCCGCCGCTGCGCCAAAGCCGGCCGGCGGCGCACGTCCCAGTCCCTTTGCCGCCCAGCCGCCGCGCAACATGGAGAGGCCCCAGGCGCCAGCCGTCAGCAGGCCGGAGATCACGACGACATAGAAATACTGCCGTCCCCACCAGGGCAGGCCCCGCACGATACCGTCCGCCGCATCGATCACCACCAGCCCCGCCGTCACCGGCACGGAAATGACCAGCGTGATCACCGCTAGCCGCCAGGCAAAATGCCATTTCGCCAGCCAGCGGTCATAGATCAGCGGCGTCGCAACCTCGCTGGCGATGATCCCCACCGCCATCAGCCCGGACCAGTAAGCGACCCGCTCCAGGAAGGGCATCTGGCTTGTCTCGTAGACCCCCAGCCAGGCAAAGCCGACGCCCAGCGCAAGCGCCGCTGCGCCGCCGCGGCCGACCGCCATGAGACGGTCGGACAGGGTCACTGCCGGGTTTCCGGTATCGTCGGCCATTCCACCTGCGTTTCGCGACTGCATTTCACGCTTCGCGAATGGTTTATCGCGGGAGTTCGCGAAGCAGAACAGCCAGCTTGCGCATTTCCAGTGGCCGGTTCGACTGGGCTGGCCCATCTTCCTGTCGCTGGCCGACATTTCAATTCAAGAATGGCCGGTCCCAAGAAACCCCGAATCCACGGAGTTCGCCCAATGAAACGTTTCCTCCCCCAAACGCTGAAAAAAGACTCCACCCAGAAAAAAGACTTCGGCGTCATCGCCTTCCTCATGGCCGCCATCGGCCCCCTGCCTGCCCTCGCCCTGGCGGCGGCGCTAGTCCTGCCGCAACCGGCTTCCGCAGAGGAACCCGCCAAGCTCACCCTCACGGTCACCGGCATCAAGGACGCCAAAGGCGCCCTGATGATCGCGGTCTATGACCAGGCGGGCTACGCTACAGACAAAGCCGTCGCCCAGGCGGCCGTGCCGGTCACCGGTTTTACGGCCTCGACCACCCTCGATCTGCCGGCCGGCAAGTACGGCATCAAGATGTTCCACGATGTCGATGGCGATGGGAAAATGGGCGCCAACCCGTTCGGCATGCCGATCGAGCCTTTCGGCTTCTCCAACAACGCCCCGGCCAAGTTCGGGCCCGCAAGCTGGGCTGACGCCGCCTTCGATGTCGGCGCGCCGTCCACCGCCCACGCCATCAACCTGAACTGAGGCGCACGCCCATGACACTTACCACATCGCTTTCGCGACGCATGCTCCTCGGCTCGGGCCTGGCCGCCGGCGCCGCCCTCACGCTCGCGCCCCGAGCCTTCGCCGCGCCCGAGGCGCCGGAGTGGACGCTCGGCTTCACCACGGCCCCCGCCAAAGGCTTCGGCCCCGCGCCCATGCGCCTCGTCTCGGGCAAGGCGCCCGCCGGGCTCGAAGGCGCTCTTTACCGCAATGGCCCCGCACAGTTCCGCTATGGCGACAGCCTGGCCAGCCACTGGTTCGACGCCGACGGCATGGTCCACCGCGTCGCGATCGCGAACGGCAAGGCCGTCCACACCGGCCGCTATGTCCAGACCAAGAAGCGCAAGGCGGAACAGGAAGCGAAGAAATTCCTTGCCTCCGGCTTCGGCACCCTCGGCGATCCCTCCTACGAGGTCGGGAGTTCGGATGACGTCAACGCCGCCAATACCTCCGTGGTGATGTCCGGCGGCGAAATGCTGGCGCTTTGGGAAGGCGGCTCCGCCTTCCGCCTCGATCCGGTCACGCTCGAAACCAGAGGCCCGAAGATCTGGCGGCCCGATCTTGCCGCCATGCCTTTCCTCGCCCATCCGAAGCGCGAACCGGGCGGCCGTCTCTGGAACCTCGCCGTCGGCGGTCTTGCCTCAGGCATCCCGAAAGTCGGCATCTACCGCATCGGTGCGGATGGAGCACTCGAGGATTTCGGCATCGTCGATGTTGGCGTCCTGTCTTACATCCACGACTGGTCGATGACGACAAGCAAGCTGATCATCCTCGTCCAGCCCTGGATTTCGACTGCGCCGCGCCCGCCCTTCATCAACTCGTTCGACTGGCGCCCGCAGGACGGGATGAAGGTCCTGATCATCGACAAGGACGACCTGACCAAGCAGCGCTGGGTGCAGGCCGACGCGCGCGCCTTCTATCACACCGGCGCGGCGTGGGAGGAAAGCGACGGCACGATCCGGCTCGACGCGGCCTTCTATGCCGAGCCGGTGCTGGGGCAGGGCGGCGGCGCGGACTGGATCCGCGGCGAGTACGGCAAGCCGATGGCCGAAGGCTATCTCTCGCAGCTTGTCATCCCGCCTCCGAACGCGAAGGCGCCGGGCGACGCCAAGTACGTCAGCACCGGCGTCGGCGGGGAATTCCCACAGGTCGATCCGCGGCGGCACGGCGCCTCGCGCCGCCTCACCGCGCTCGTCGGCGGCGGCGCACCGGGACGCCCGGCTCCGACTGCGCTCGCTGTCCACGATTGGGGGTCCTCGAAGACCGACGCCTACGACTTCGGAAAAAACTACATGGTCGAGGAACACCTCTTCATTCCCAAGCCCGGCAAGACGGCCGAGCAGGATTCATGGCTGATCGGCACGGCGATAAACCTCCGCGCCGGACACAGCGAAGTGTGGGTGTTCGATGCAGCCAAGGTCAGCGATGGCCCGGTCGCCGTCTGGCAGGCCGACTACGCCTGGCCGCTAGGCTTCCACGGAACGTGGGCAGGCTGACGCAAAGGCGCCCGGTTTAATTTGACCGGCAGAATCACGAGGTATAGGCGGTCCGCAAACTTTCGGTTGAACCGGAGGAGGCCGCCATGGCGCGGTTCGATTTCTTCAGCCAGGACGCAAAGCGCAACCCCTTTCCCGCGTTGCGCGCCGTTCGCGAGGCCGGACCACTGGTCGAGGTCAACTTTCCGATCGTCGGCAAAGCGTACCTCGCAACCACATGGGCGTCCGTCGGCGACTTTCTCAAGGGGCATGACCTGTTTGCGGCGGACGCGCGCAACGCAGGCAAGTCGAATGTGCTCGGATTCTGGTGGGCGCCCAGGATGGTCCGCATCCTCGCACAGACCATGCTGACACTCGACGATCCCGACCATCGTCGCCTGCGCAAACTCGTGGACGCACCTTTCCGGCGAGACAGGATCGAAGCGATGCGCCCGGTCGTTGCGCGGATCGCTGATGAGCTGCTCGATGAGATGGAAGCTTCTGGTGATCTTGACCTTGTCCGCGGATTTGCGCGCGAGCTTCCGCTTCGCGTCATTTCCGAAATGCTTGGTCTCGAAGCGGAAGAGCGTCAGCGCGTAACGCAGTGGATGTCCGAATTCTCCAGCGTAACAAGCATTGTATCTGTAGCGCGTATTCTTCAAATCATCGGCAAGATGATGAACTATTTCCGGGCGGAGTTTGCCCGCCGCCGCATGGACCCTCGACCTGGCCTCGTAACGGAGCTGGTTCAGGCGGAGGCCGATGGGGACCGGCTGAGCGAGGACGAGCTCCTCGCGATGGTGTTTCTCCTGTTCATTGCCGGTCACGAGACGACGACGCATCTCATCTCGACATCCGTTCTGGATCTGCTCGAACATCCCGACCAGCTCGATCTACTGAAGTCAGATCCTTCCATCATGTCCAACGCCGTGGAGGAACTGCACCGCCACAATTCACCGGTGCAGGCCACCAAGCCACGCATGGCGCGGCGCGATATGGATTTTCATGGTGTGCATTTGAAGCAGGGAGACAGGGTGTTCGGGCTGTTGGCCTCGGCCAACGCCGATCCGGCGCACTTCGCAGATCCCGAGCGGCTCGACCTGCGACGCAACAATGTGCGCCACGCGGGCTATGGCGGAGGCATGCACCTTTGCCTCGGCATGCATCTGGCGCGTGTCGAGACCGAGGTTGCGCTGGAAAGGCTGCTCAAGCGCTGGCCCAGCCTGTCGCTCGCGGTTCCCGCTGGCCAGCTGCGCTGGCTGCCTCGTCCGGGAATGCGTGGGCCGATGACACTGCCGCTGCAGGTGGCAGGACTGCGCAAGCGCTCCCGCGCAGCCTGATCGCAGCGCCCTTGTTGTAATCTCAGGCCGACTTCAGGGAGCCTTCGCCCTTGGCGGCTTTCACGGCGTCAACGAGCGCCTGCTCGTTGGTCGTGCGGCGACCGTCACGGCGCATGCGCGCGACCAGCCAGGCCGCTTCGCCGGTGTCCAGCGCCTCGGCCACATGCGCTTCGACGGCGCGCTGATCGAGATAGGCATGCTGCTGCTGGGCCGCATCGTACTTGGCCCGGGAGGCATATCCCTCGACGCCGCCGTCCGAGAGGCGCCCGATCAAGCGCGACAGGAAGGCGCCGGTTCCGCCGGCCGGAGACGAGTTCAGCCAGTTGGCGCGCCGGAGCATGCTGTCGCGATCGAGCAGGCTGGACGGGCCCGCGGCGAACAGGTGGTTCATCACTGCCGACACGAACAGGTCGCGCCAGCCGGAGACGTGCGCGTTGCCGGCGGTCGCCTCGTCGATCTCGAACAGCCATTCCGCTTCCTCGCGGGTGATGGCGATGTTGCCGGCGCCGGCGGCGGCGAAAAGTACGCGGCGGATCATCACAAGGTCGAACTCGCCGATCGTCCCGCCATTCTGGCGGATGGCGTGCGAGGCGGACTTGCGGGCGAACTCATGAAGCCGGGTAGGGCAGGACTCGGCCTTTTCCATCAGCTTGAGCACGAGCTCCAGTTCAGTCGGCCCCTCGACAACCCCGTCGCGGCCGATGCGTGTCTCGAGCCAGTAAAAACCTTCCTCGGTGACGTGGCCCTGCGGCTCGTCGGCCAGCATCAGGTGATCGCAGATCGCTTCGACGAAGCAGGCATCCCACGCCGGATCATCGCCCTTCACGCGCTCGTTGAGGTGGAACAGGGCCTCGGCTTCCTGGCGGCTGACAGCGCCGTCGGGGAAGATCGCGCGGCGCACGTCGAGCGCCTCGGTGTCGCTGATGCGGCCATCGGCGGCGAGCTTCTCGATCAGCGTCATCATCACGTTGGAAATCATCGGACGGTCTCCCCGGGCGCAATTCCTCGGCGTGCAAACTGCGCCACAAGGCTGAAGATTCGTTGAATCGCTCCCTCGCGCTTTGCCGGTTTCCGTAACAACATTTTAAGCGCGTGTTGCGGCGAAGCGGGCTAAGCACCGCTCCAGAAGACTTCCCGCCCCACCTTCCCCCGATCGCCTGTCGATGACCGTCTACCGTAACGTTGCGTCCCTGATCCTTGCGGTCATGCTGCTGCAGGCTGCCTCCGGCATCCTCAGCGTCTCGACGCCGCTGGCGCTCGACTACATGAACGCATCGGCGCTTGGCGTCGGCATTGTCGCTGCGGTGTTCTCGGCGGGCTTCATGCTGGGGGCATGGTTCGCGCCGGAAGTCGTGCGGCAGGTAGGCCATATCCGGGCCTATTCCGCCGCGGCGGCGATCTATGCGGCCGGCATTCTAGGCATGAGCCTCGCTTTCGATCCTATCGCCTGGGGGCTGTTGCGCTTCTTCCAGGGCGCCGCCTCGGCTGTGATGTTCACGGCAGCCGAAAGCTGGATCGCGGATTCGACGCCCAGGTCCAAGCGCGGCGGCGTCATGGGCATGTACCAGCTCCTCCTGAAGGTCTCGATGGCCTGCGGGCCCCTCCTGATCGTGGATCACGCGCCGAGCGACATGCGCCCTTTCATCTGGGCCGGCCTCATCATGGTGCTGGCGGTGATCCCGCTCTGCGCCACGCGGCGGGCCCAGCCCGTGCTGCCCGACCGCGACGCGATCAGCCTTGTCGGCATGCTGAAGATACCGCCTGCGGCGCTCGCCGGCGCGATCGTCGCCGGCATCGCCAACACCGGCGTCACCAGCCAGCTCCCTCTCTACGCCAAGGACCTCGAGCCTGGCGCCGCCGGCGCTTCGGCGGCATCGCTCTATATCGCCGCGATGGTCGGCGGCACGATCACGCAATGGCCTGCGGGCCTCATCTCCGACCGCGTCGACCGGCGCCTGGTCGTCGCCTTCCTCGCGCTGATGGCGCTCGTCGCCTGCATCGCGCTGTTCATGACGGCGGGCCGCGTCTCGTTCTCGATCACCGTGGTGCTGGCGGCGTTGTGGGGCGCGGGCGCGCTTTCTTTCTATTCCGTCTCCGCCAGCCACGCGACGGACCGCACTGAACCCGGCCAGATCGCCTCTGTCATGTCCGGCATGCTGTTCGTCTGGGCGGCGGGATCGGTGGCGGGTCCCATCGTCACCGGCGTCACCGCCGACACCGAGCTCGGCCAGCCCGGCGTCTTCGCTGTCGTCGCCATCCTCTACTTCGCGCTCATGGCCGCCAACCTCTGGCGTGTCACCGTCATGAAGCGCCCGGGGGCGGCGCAGCGCCAGCCCTTCGTGGCCGTGTCGGCAACCAGCGTCGTCGAGGGCGAGGTGCAGGAGGAGGCCGAACGTCCGCCCACGCCCGCGCAGCCCGGATGAATCGGCTCACGTGAATTGCCGCTATTCCCGAGGCAATACGCCCCGCGCGAGCCAAGTTGCCTCAGGCGGCAGGGTGCGCTAATCGCCAGCCTCGCGGGGCCGTCGGGCCTTCCCTCGAGGGGCGATTTTCATGAACATCCACGAGCATCAGGCGAAGGACGTCCTGAGAGCTTTCGGCGTCCCCCTCGCAAGTGGCGTGGCGGTTTTTTCCCTCGATGACGCAAAGCGCGCGATAGACAGCCTGCCCGGGCCGCTCTGGGTGGTGAAATCGCAGATCCACGCGGGCGGACGAGGCAAAGGCAAGTTCATCGAAAAGGACGCCGGCGAGAAGGGCGGGGTGCGCCTCGGCTTCTCGAAGGAACAGGCGCTCGAGCATGTGAAGGCGATGCTGGGCAAGCATCTCGTCACCAAGCAGACCAGCGCCGCCGGCAAGCAGGTGAACCGCATCTACATCGAAGACGGCGCCGACATCGAGAAGGAACTCTACCTGTCCTTGCTGGTCGACCGCGGCTCGGGCCGCGTCGCGTTCGTTGTCTCCACCGAAGGCGGCATGGACATCGAGCAGGTCGCCCACGACACGCCCGAAAAGATCATCACGCTGACCATTGATCCCACCGCCGGCGTCACGGACTCGGATGCAGGCAAGCTCTGCGACGCGCTCAACCTGAAAGACCAGGCCCGCACCGACATGCTCGGGCTCTCCAAGACGCTCTACAAGGCGTTCGTCGACAAGGACATGTCGATGCTGGAGATCAACCCGCTCATCGTCATGAAGAACGGCCGCGTCCGCGTGCTGGATGCGAAAGTCTCCTTCGACGGCAACGCGCTGTTCCGCCATCCCGACATCATCGCCCTGCGCGACAAGACCGAGGAAGACGAGAAGGAAATCGAGGCCGCCGAATGGGACCTCGCCTACATCGCCCTCGACGGCACGATCGGCTGCATGGTCAACGGCGCCGGCCTTGCCATGGCGACCATGGACATCATCAAGCTCTACGGTGAAAGCCCCGCGAACTTCTGCGACGTCGGCGGCGGCGCCGGAAAAGAGAAAGTCTCGGCCGCCTTCAAGATCATCATGAAGGATCCCAACGTGAAGGGGATCCTGGTCAACATCTTCGGCGGCATCATGAAGTGCGATGTCATCGCCGAGGGCGTCCTCGCCGCCGTGCGCGAGACCAACCTCGCCGTGCCCCTGGTCGTGCGCCTCGAAGGCACGAACGTCGAGCTGGGCAAGAAGATCATCAAGGATTCCGGCCTCAACGTCATCTCCGCCAACGATCTCGACGACGCCGCGCAGAAAATTGTCGCCGCAGTGAAGGGCCGCTAGTCATGTCCATCCTCGTCGACAGGAACACCAAGGTTCTCACGCAAGGCATGACCGGCGAGACCGGCACGTTCCACACCATCCAGGGCATCGCCTACGGCACGCAGATGGTCGGTGGCGTCACGCCGGGCAAGGGCGGTACGAAGTGGTCCGCCACGCTCCCCGATGGCAAGGCCGTCGAGCGCCCGATCTACAACACCGTCGCTGAAGCCAAGGCCGCAACCGGCGCAAACGCCACCGTCATCTATGTGCCGCCGAAATTCTGCGCCAAGGCCATCGAGGAAGCGATCGACGCCGAGATCCCGCTGATCGTCACCATCACCGAGGGCGTTCCGGTTCTCGACATGGTGCGTGTGAAGGCCAAGCTGCTGAAGTCGAAGTCCCGCCTTATCGGCCCCAACTGCCCGGGCGTACTGACGCCAGACGAGTGCAAGATCGGCATCATGCCGGGCAACATTTTCAAGAAGGGCTCGGTCGGCGTCGTCAGCCGCTCGGGCACGCTCACCTACGAGGCGGTCTTCCAGACGACGCAGGTCGGCCTCGGACAGACCACCGCGGTCGGCATCGGCGGCGATCCGGTCAAGGGTACGGAATTCATCGACATGCTGGAGATGTTCCTCAAGGACGACGAAACGAAGTCGATCATCATGATCGGCGAGATCGGCGGCTCGGCCGAAGAAGACGCCGCCCAGTTCCTGAAGGACGAGGCAAGGCGAGGCCGCAAGAAGCCGATGGTGGGCTTCATCGCCGGCCGTACGGCGCCCAAGGGCCGCACGATGGGCCATGCCGGCGCGATCGTCTCCGGCGGCAAAGGCGACGCCGAATCCAAGATCGCCGCCATGGAATCGGCCGGCATCCGGGTCAGCCCGTCGCCCGCGCGCCTCGGCAAGACGATGTCGGAAGTGCTGAAAGACTAGGCGTTTCGGTGGGGCGAATGCGCCGCGCCTAGCGCGTGGACGACCGGTGGTAGGCGAAGATCCACCACGTCACGAAGCCGCACATCACGGCCATCGACCCGCCGAGCGCAACAATGGAGCCCACCTGCGCCACATCGCGCGGCGCGAAGGCCCAAAGGCCGGCAAACGCCAGACCACCCAGCATCATTGCCCAGCCCGCTGTGCGGAGGACCGACTGCCGCAAGGCGGCAAGGGGCAGCGTCTGCGGCGGCGGTCCGTCTGGCGTTTTCGGAATTCTATTGCCGTAGGCGGCGAGGCTGAGGCCGATCAACACCATGACGCCGCGCATCGTGGTGTCGTCGCTGATCATCCCCTGCTTGTTGGCAAGGACCAGCAGCAAGGTTCCAACCAGCTGCGCGCCCGTGGTGATGAGAGCGGCGCGGATGTTTTTCCAGGCAGCGGCGCGAGGTCCGGAAACGTCG
This sequence comes from Hyphomonadaceae bacterium, assembly GCA_030697555.1. Taxonomy (GTDB): domain Bacteria; phylum Pseudomonadota; class Alphaproteobacteria; order Caulobacterales; family Hyphomonadaceae; genus UBA7672. Next base: position 9,072 of record JAUYPV010000070.1, on the reverse strand, counting down.
CTCATTCGGCAGCTCCTCTGGAGATCTGTTCGGGTTTGATCCGTTCGGCCGCATCCGTCGCAGGCTCTCTGGCCCCGGCAGCGAACAACCGGGCAAAGCCCAGCAGCGCGTCCTCCAGCACCGACAGTTTCAGCTGATAGGTGATCGTCGTGCCGATCTTGAGAGAGTCGATCAGGTCCGCTTCGCGCAGCACGGTGAAATGCGCCGACATGGTCGGGCGCGACACCGGGAAATGGCCAGCCAGCTCTCCGGCCGTCATTGGCCGCTGGCGCAGCAGCTCCAGCACCTTGCGGCGAGTGGGATCGGCGAGGGCCCTGAAGATATCGCTCATTGTCCATATTTAGCTAATTATCGAAATTAAAGTCAAGAACTATTTCGATGATTGACTAAATAGATGCGCCTGGTCGCCGCCACGAGCCGGCGAAGAGATCCGTGTCTTGAAACACAAATGGGCATCTGCGCGCCGTCGAAACCAGTCGCTAACCGGTCACGCCCCTATGTGCAGAATGTCTCACCCCGACGGGTTGAGTCGGCGCGTAAAAAGCGACATCTCAGGGCCACCGAAAGGCGGGGCGGAGCAGGGGCTCCCAAACCGTCAAACAGGACGCAAGAAATGACGATCGACGCGAAGTCTGGCGAGTCCCGCAGCACCGGGAACGAGGCCATGCTGGACACCGCGTTCCTGTACGGCGCCAACGCCGCCTATATCGAGCAACTCTACGCCCAGTACGCCGAGGACCCCTCCTCCGTGGCGCCGAGCTGGCAGGAATTCTTCGAACAGGTCGCCGACCCGGCCGCGGACGCCACCAAGGCCGCCAAGGGCCCGGAATGGCGCGAGCCGCTGAAGTCGCAGAATGGTGAACTCGTCTCCGCCCTCGACGGCAACTGGGGAACCGAGACCAAGAAGGAAGTGAAGAAGGCGCCGGCCATCGGCCCAGCGCTCGCCCCGCAGGACCTCAGCCAGCAGGTGCAGGACTCGATCCGCGCGTTGATGATGATCCGCGCCTACCGTATCCGCGGCCATCTTGCCGCGCATCTCGATCCGCTGGGAATTCTCAAGCGCGAAGAGCAGCCCGAACTCGATCCCAAGACCTACGGCTTCGGTCCGAAGGACATGGATCGCAAGATCTACATCGACAACGTGATGGGTCTCGAATACGCGACCCCGCGCCAGATGATCGACATCCTGAAGCGCACCTATTGCGGCACCTTCGCTGTCGAGTTCATGCACATCTCGGATCCGGAGGAGAAGTCCTGGATCCAGGGCCGCATTGAGGGCAAGGACAAGGAAATCTCGTTCACGCCCCAGGGCAAGCGCGCCATCCTCAAGAAGCTGGTCGAGGCGGAAGCCTTCGAACGCTTCCTGCACATGCGCTATCCCGGCACCAAGCGCTTCGGCCTTGACGGCGGCGAAGCCTGCGTGCCGGCGCTCGAGCAGATCATCAAGCGCGGCGGCGCGCTCGGCGTCGATGAGATCATCCTCGGCATGCCCCACCGCGGCCGCCTCAACGTCCTCGCGGCTGTGATGGGCAAGCCCTACCACAAGATCTTCTTCGAGTTCGGCGGCGGCAACACGCAGGGCGACGAGTACGGCTCGGGCGACGTGAAATACCACCTCGGCGCGTCCTCGGACCGCACCTTCGACAACCACAAGGTCCACCTCTCCCTCACGGCGAACCCGTCCCACCTCGAAATCGTCAACCCCGTCGTGCTGGGCAAGGCGCGCGCCAAACAGTCCTTCGACCTTCAGGAAGACAAGCGTGCGCAGCGCGCGAAAGTGCTGCCGATGCTGCTGCATGGCGATGCGGCCTTCGCCGGCCAGGGCGTCGTCTCCGAATGCTTCGCGCTCTCAGGCCTCACCGGCTATCGCACCGGCGGAGCGATGCACTTCATCGTCAACAACCAGATCGGCTTCACCACGGCGCCGTCCTTCTCGCGCTCGTCTCCCTATCCCTCGGATGTGGCGCTGATGGTCCAGGCGCCGATCTTCCACGTCAACGGCGACGATCCGGAAGCCGTCGTCCATGCCGCCAAGGTCGCCATCGAGTACCGGCAGAAATTCTGCAAGGACGTGGTGATCGATATGTTCTGCTACCGCCGGTTCGGCCACAACGAGGGCGACGACCCGACGATGACGCAGCCGATCATGTACGCGAAGATCCGCGACCAGCTGTCGACGCGTGAACTCTATTCGCGCCGCCTGATCGAGGAAGGCGTCATGACCGAGCAGGCGCTCGAGAACATGATCGCCGAGATGGACGCTCACCTCAACGCCGAGTTCGAAAAATCGAAGGCCTTCAAGCCCGGCGCCGCCGACTGGCTCGACGGCAAATGGGCCGGCCTCGGACTGCCGAAGGACGAGGAAGGCCGCGGCAAGACCGGCGTTGCGCTCGCCAAGCTCAAGTCGATCGGCAAGGCGATCACCGACGTCCCGCCGGGCTTCAACATCCACAAGACGGTCGCGCGCACCATCGAGTCGCGCCGCAAGATGGCCGAGACGGGCGAAGGCCTCGACTGGGGCATGGCCGAGCAAATGGCCTTCGCGACGCTGGTCGACGAAGGCTTCCCGGTCCGCCTCTCTGGCCAGGATTCGGCTCGCGGCACGTTCACCCAGCGCCACTCCCACCTGGTCGACCAGGTGACCGAGGAGCGCTACACACCGCTCAACCACATCAGCCCGACGCAGGCCAACTACGAAGTCATCGACTCGCTGCTCTCCGAAGAAGCGGTCCTCGGCTACGAGTACGGTTACGCGCTCACCGCCCCGAACACGCTCACGCTCTGGGAAGCGCAATTTGGCGACTTCGCCAACGGCGCCCAGGTCCTGTTCGACCAGTTCATCTCGTCCGGTGAGCGCAAATGGCTGCGCATGTGCGGCCTCGTCTGTCTCTTGCCGCACGGCTATGAGGGGCAGGGCCCGGAACATTCGTCTGCCCGTTTGGAGCGCTTCCTGCAGATGTGCGCGCAGGACAACATGCAGGTCGTCAACTGCTCGACGCCGGCGAACTATTTCCACGCCTTGCGCCGCCAGATCCACCGCGATTTCCGCAAACCGCTCATCGTCATGACGCCGAAGTCGCTGCTGCGCCACAAGCGCGCCGTGTCGTTCTTCAAGGACATGACGCCGGACTCCTCCTTCCACCGCATCCTGGTCGACGGCGCGGAAGTGCCGGAGTGCAAGGCCGAGGTGACGCTGAAGGCGGATAAAGACATCCGCCGCGTCGTGATGTGCTCGGGCAAGGTCTATTTCGATTTGTTCGAAGAAAGAGAAAAGCGCAAGATCGACGACGTCTATCTCTTGCGCATCGAACAGCTCTATCCGTTCCCGGTTGCGTCCCTGATGAAGGAACTCGCCCGCTTCAGCCAAGCCGACATGGTCTGGTGCCAGGAAGAGCCGCGCAACATGGGCTCGTGGAACTTCGTCGACTGGAACATCGAGAAGACGCTCGAAAAGCTCGACGTGAAGCACAAGCGCCCGCGCTATGTCGGCCGCTCCGCCTCCGCCTCGACCGCCGCCGGCACGATGACCCTTCACCAGAAGGAATTGCAGGCCTTCCTCGACGCCGCGTTCGAGAAATAGAGCTGATACTTATAAGGGGCTCCTTACCCCTCCACATTTGCCCCGTACGGGGCTAAACCCACCGCGCCGGACCCGCCGGCGACACGATACGTCTGGAGACGTCATGGATATCAAGGTGCCCGCGATGGGCGAGAGCGTCACTGAAGGAACGCTCGCCAACTGGCTCGTGAAACCCGGCCAGGCCGTGAAACAGGACGACCCGATCGCCGAGATCGAGACCGACAAGGTTGCGATCGAAGTCCCGGCCCCCGCCTCAGGCGTCATCACCGAACAGCTCGTCAAGGAAGGCGAGACCGTCCAGATCGGCAAGATCATCGCCCGCCTCACCGAAGGCGCCACAGGCACGGCTGCTCCCGCCAAACCCGCTGCCTCCGCCACGCCGCCCGCCTCCGCAAAAGTCAACGGCCCCGCCGCCGCCACTCAGCGCGTCACCGACAAGGTCGCTCCCTCGGTTGGCCGCATCGCCGCCGAAGCCGCCGTCGATCCCGCCGCCATCCCGGGCACCGGCAAGGGCGGCCGCGCCACCAAGGGCGACGCGCTCGCCTACGTCGCTTCCACGCCCGCGCCCACTGCTGCCCGCGCCCCGGCAGTCGAAGCCCCGCCGCGCGCCCCGCGCGAACTCGGCCCCCGCGAAGAGCGCGTGAAGATGACGCGCCTGCGCCAGACCATCGCGCGCCGCCTCAAGGAAGCCCAGAACACCGCCGCCATGCTCACGACGTTCAACGACGTCGACATGTCGGAAGTGATGGAACTCCGCAAACGCCACAAGGACGCCTTCGAGAAGAAGCACGGCGTCAAGCTCGGCTTCATGGGCTTCTTCGTCCGCGCCTGCGTCGGCGCTCTCAAGGAAGTCCCGACCGTCAACGCCGAGATCGACGGCGGCGACATCATCTACAAGAATTTCTACAACATCTCGGTCGCCGTCGGCACCGACAAGGGCCTCGTCGTCCCTGTTGTGCGTGACGCCGACACCATGACCCTCGCCGAGATCGAGACCGAGATCGGCCGCCTCGGCGCGCTCGCCCGCGACGGCAAGCTCTCGATGGACGACCTGCAGGGCGGCACGTTCACCATCTCGAACGGCGGCGTCTACGGCTCGCTGATGTCGACCCCGATCCTCAACCCGCCGCAGTCCGGCGTGCTCGGCATGCACCGCATCGAGGAGCGTCCCGTCGTCGTCGAGGGCAAGATCATCGCCCGTCCGATGATGTACCTCGCGCTCTCCTACGACCACCGCATCGTCGACGGCAAGGAAGCGGTCACCTTCCTTGTCCGCGTCAAGGAAGCGCTGGAAGATCCCGAGCGCCTGCTGCTCGACCTCTAATCTCCGCATGCGATGACAGTCGAGCAGCTCTCCAACGTCCTGCTCGAATGGATCGTCCGCGCCGCGGGCCTGTTCTGGCTCGTCGGCGCCCTCATGCTGTTCCGCCAGATCCGCAGCGAGATGGTGCTCGACGGCATGACCGCGAGCCTCCAGAAAGCCACGCGCGATCTGGCCGCCGACCTCGGCCAGCCGCCGCCAACCCAACCCACCGCCACCGACAAATGGATCGACCGCGACGACCGCGCCCGCCGCGGCTGGATCGCAGGCCAGGCGGTCGTCCTCGCCGCCACTGCGCTCGCCATGCTGATGCTGCACCCCTTCGCATCGTGGATGGCAGCCCTGCTGGTCATCGGGCAGGGCGCTTATTTCTTCTGGCGCGAACACACCTCCCGCCACGCCCCGACGCCCGAAGCAGCCGTTCATGCCAAGCCCAGCCAGGCCACCGTCAACGCCGGCTGGGTCTCGCTCGCCGTCGCCCTGCTGGTCTGGCTCGCCGCCTTCCGCGGCCTGCTTCGCTGACTCGCCGGCATTGATCGGGGCTGATTAGCGCGCCAAGCTCACGGCAGCGACCAGAGACGCGGGCGGGAGGCAGACATGAGACGGATTGCAGCCCTGCTGCTCATCGCCACGTCGGGATGGCTGCTCTATCAGACCATGGGCCACTTTGTCGGCCTCTCGCCGTCCGCCCTCTACGAAAACTTCGCGCGAGAACTCGGCAATCCCGCTTTCCTGCTGCCCGCCCTCGGCGGCACGCTCGGCCTCGCCGGCGGCCTCATCGCATTCTTCGGCGGACCAGGCGGCGCCGCCATCGCCATGATCGGCGGCATCGCAGTCGCCGGCTTTGCTCTCACGCTCGACCAGTCCTTCGAGATCTCGCGCATCTGGGAAAACGAAGCCGCCGTCGGCATCACCATCCTCGTGCTGGCGGGCCTCACCGCGCTTCTCGGCCGCAATTAGCGGCAGGTCCGACGCTAAATTTGGGCGTTAGTTTTCGGCGGTTCAAACCCGCGTTACGCCGCCCCATATTCCGTTTGTTGATCCACGTCCCGGCGCGTATAGGTTCGCGCAAATTTCGACAGGCCTTGAGAGACCGATCCATGAGCGAAACCTACGATGTCGTGATCATCGGCGCGGGCCCCGGCGGCTACAACTGCGCCACGCGCTGCGGCCAGCTCGGGCTGAAGGTCGCGATCATCGAAAAGCGCGACAAGCTCGGCGGCACATGCCTCAATGTCGGCTGCATCCCCTCCAAGGCAATGCTGCACGCCTCTGAACTCTACGAGTCGGCGGGCAAGGATTTCGCCGGCCTCGGCATCGAGATCGCCGGCCTCAAGCTCAACCTCGACAACATGCTGAAGCAGAAGGCCGACGCCGTGAACGGCCTCACCGCCGGCGTCGCCTACATCATGAAGAAGAACAAGGTCACCGTGATTGCCGGGGAAGGCCGCATCGACGGTCCTGGCAGAGTGGCCATTTCTCTTCAAGGAGGGGGCAGCCAGGTCCTCGAAACCAAGAACATCGTCATCGCCACCGGCTCCGAGCCCACGCCTCTCCCCGGCGTCGAGATCGACGAGGAGCGCATCGTCTCCTCCACCGGCGCGCTCCAGCTTGCCTCCGTGCCCAAGCGCATGATCGTCATCGGCGCTGGCATAATCGGCCTCGAACTCGGTTCGGTCTGGCGGCGCCTCGGCGCCGAGGTGACCGTGGTCGAATATCTCGACCGCATTCTTCCGGGCGCCGACGGCGAGATCGCCAAGCAGGCCCAGCGCCTCTTCACCAAGCAGGGCATCGAATTCAAGCTCGGCATGAAGGTCACCGGCGTCGACAAGCTGAAGTCGAAACTGAAGCTCAACATGCAGCCCGCTGCCGGTGGCGAGGTCGAATCGATCGACGCCGAAGTCGTCCTCGTCGCCATCGGCCGCCGCCCCTACACCAAGGGCCTCGGCCTCGAGACGGTCGGCGTCGTTCCCGACAAGCGCGGCGTCATCGCCAACGACCACTACCGCACCTCGGCTGAAGGCGTCTGGGTCGTCGGCGACGTCACCACCGGGCCCATGCTGGCGCACAAGGCCGAAGACGAAGGCGTCGCCTGCGCCGAACTGATCGCGGGCAAGGCCGGCCATGTCGACTATGGAATTATTCCGGGCGTCGTCTACACCAAGCCGGAGATCGCCTGGGTCGGCAAGACCGAGGAAGAGCTCAAGGCCGAAGGCGTCGCTTACAAGACCGGCAAATTTCCGTTCTCCGCCAACTCGCGCGCCAAGACCAACCACGAGACGGACGGCTTCGTTAAGATCCTCGCTGACGCAGCGACAGACCGCGTTCTTGGCGCTCATCTGATGGGCGTCGGCGTCGGTGAAATGATCGGCGAGGTCTGCGTCGCCATGGAGTTCGGCGCCTCTTCGGAGGATATCGCCCGCACCTGCCACGCCCACCCGACCCTTACGGAAGCAGTCCGGCAGGCTTCCATGGCAGTCGAAGGCTGGACCATGCAGATGTGACGCGGCATGGTTATTGCGGTGCGCCTAGGCTGAGCTTAGTGGGGGCTGGCTGAACGCGGAGGGACGGTTTGAGCACCGTTGCATCCATGACCGGTGAGCTTGCGCTCGCAAGAGAGGCCGTTGCTGGCCGCCTGCGTGGCGTCGATCCCGGCGACTTTCCGGCGATGCGCAGGGCATACGACGCCTTCGCCGAACACGATCCCATGCCCGAACTGTCGACCAGCTCGGACATCGATCTCGGCGGCGTCTCCTGTCTCGGTCTCCTGCCGAAAGGCTGCAGCGGCGATCACGTCGTCCTCTGGCTGCACGGCGGCGGCTTCGCCATGGGCTCCTCGCGCTCGCACAAGGGCATGGTCTCGCAGGTCGCAGCTGTCGCGAAGATCGCGGCCGTGCTTCCCGACTATCGACTCGCGCCCGAACATCGCCATCCGGCGGCGCTCGAAGACTGTGTCACCGCTTACGCCGCCGTGCTCAAGGAAGGCGTCCAGCCAAACCGTCTCATTCTCGCTGGCGACAGCGCTGGCGGCGGCCTCGCCGTCGCAACCGCGCTTCGCCTGAAGGAGCTCGGCGTCGCCATGCCGGCCGGCATGATGCTGCTCAGCCCATGGGTCGATCTCGCCAACCGTGGCTGGAGCCACGGCGCGAAGGCTACCCGCGATCCCTTCCTCACCTCGCCGGGTCTCGCGGTTCGCGCCAGGCAGTATCTCGGCGAAGGCGCCGCCAACTTCTCGATCCTCGATGCCGACATGCGGGGCCTGCCGCCCGCCTTCATCCAGACCGGCGAAGCCGAAATCCTGATGTCGGATTCAACCGCGCTCGCCGAACGCCTCGGCGCCTCGGGCGTGCCGGTCAGCCTCGAGATCTGGCCCGACATGTTCCACGTCTTCCAGGCCCGCTACGCCATGCTCGGCGCCGCCCGCCAGGCCATCCAGCGCCTCGGCCAATGGGCCGCCGCCCACGTCGCGCAGTAGCGCCGCCCCGTAGGGTGCATGCAGCGAAGCGCAATGCACCTCTTTCGTGGGACGCGGCGCGATGGCGCCTTCCCGCTCCGCTCCATGCACCCCACGCAACGCGGCGATTGTACGAAATCGGGGGACAAAACCGCTCGAATCCGCAGGTTAAGGACGCGCGCCGAAAGTTTTTCGGAAAAAAGATTCTTAAGCAGTCCAATCACTTGCGCGGCTTTTCGTAAAAACCCGCCTCGAAAAATCGCGCAACTTATCCTGCTGGGTCCGGCGCGGACTTAAGATGCACCTGCCCTGACCGAGGGAGGTCTTGGAGACGTCCGAAATCTCAAGGCGTCAGGGCGTTGGTCGGCGTGGGGTTTGAGGTGTCGGCGGTGATCCGCCGTCAAGCAAGCCAGTCGCGCCTGGAGCGTGGCCCAGCGGGTAAGTCCCCGTGAGACCCGTGCTGGTTGCGAGGCGAAACGAACTTCAGACCCATCTGCCTCCGGGGACTGAAACCGGAGGGTCCGGGGTGGTTCGGTTTTCAAAACCCCGCACGCGGAACCGGCAGACGGCGTGGAGCTAAGGCCCCTGGCGGGTATCTCGCCTGGTGAGTCGCAACACCTCCTCCGTACCTGCGCCGGGAAAGAACGACCGATCCGGGGCGCGTGAGACACGCGCAACATCCGCGAGCAATCGCGGAACAGGCACTACCCACGGCGC
>JAUYPV010000051.1 GCA_030697555.1 Hyphomonadaceae bacterium | reverse complement strand
GCACGCACTGACGCAGCAGCTGGCCGCGGCGAGGCTGGCGCTGGAGCAGCACACTGTGGCGGCGCCGGCGGCGGGCGTGGTGGACGAGGTGTTCGCGGACGCGGGCGAATACGTGGCGGCTGGCGCCCGCCTGGCGCTGGCGCACGACGACGCAGACGTGTGGATCGAGGCGAATGTAAAGGAGACGGAGATCGCGCGCGTGATGGCCGGCGCGCACGTCGAGGTGCATCTCGACGCGGCGGCGGCGGCCTGCAGCGGCGCGGTCACGCGCATCGGCAGCGCCGCGACGGCTGAGTTCGCGCTTGTGCCGAACGCGAATCCAACGGGCGTTTTCACCAAGATCACGCAGCGCGTGCCGGTGCGCGTCGTGCTCGGTGCGGACTGCCCGCCGGCGCGGCCGGGCGCAATGGCAGAGCTGAAGATCGCGACACGATGAGCGCGATGGCGCGCGGCGCTACGGCGAGATGGGCGCCGATCGGCGTACTGGCTGCGGGCTCGGTCGGCACGATGCTGGCGGCGACGATCGTCAACGTGGCGTTGCCCTCGATCATCGGCGCGTTCGGGCTTGGGCAGGATCAGGCGCAGTGGCTGTCGACTGCGTTTCTCACATCATCGACCGGCTTCATGCTGCTGAACACCTGGGCCGTCGCGCGCTTCGGCATGCGACGGACGTTCGCGGCGGCGATGTGCGTCTTCATTATGGGCAGTGCGATCGGCGCGACCTCTTCCGGCCTTGAGACGCTGGTGATCGGACGCGTGATGCAAGGTGCAGGCGCGGGGCTGATCCAGCCGATGGCGATGCTGCTGATCTTCCAGAGCTTTCCGGAGAATTCCAGAGGAACAGCTATCGGCATCTACTCTCTGGGCGTGATCCTGTCGCCGGCGTTTGGGCCAGTGGTCGGCGGCATGCTGATCGACTGGGCGGACTGGCGCATCGTGTTCGTGGCGACCGTGCCGCTGGCGCTCGCGGCAATCCCTCTGGCGTTTCTCTTCCTTCCAGACTCGCAAGCGAATGGCCGCCCGGGCGCACGCAGGGCGCCGCGCCTGGATTGGCAAGGGCTTGTGCTGGTGATCGCGGCGATTGCGCTGACGCTGCAGGGGCTAGCGCATGGGCATCGCGAGGGCTGGGACGATATGGGGGCCGCCCTACGGCTGGGCGGCGCGGCGGTGGCGGCCGGGGTGTTTCTCGTCTGGGAGCACGCCCATCCGTTTCCGGTCCTGAACCTGCGGCTGTTCGCGAATGCCGGGTTCGTCCTGGCGGGGCTGGTGATCCTGCTGACGGGCCTGGCGATCTATGGATCGACCTATCTCGTTCCGCTGTTCGTGCAGCTCGTCCAGCACTATTCGCCGTCGGGGGCTGGCGAGGTGTTGCTGCCGGCGGGGATCGCGATGGTGATCGGATTTCCGCTGGCGGGGCGGATCAGCGATCATGTGGATGCGCGATGGCTGCTGGGCGCTGGTGTGGCGATGTTCGGCGCGTCGATGTGGCTGTTGTCGGGGCTATCAGCGGCGACCGGGTGGACGACGATGGCGGCGTTCATCGCGCTGTCTCGCATTGGCATCGCGACGGTGATGCCCGCGGCGAATGCCAGCGCAATGCGGCAGGTGACGCCGGAGATGCTGGCGTTCGCGGCGCCGGCCGCGACGTTCCTGACACAGGCGGGCGGCGCGTTGGGTGTTGCGGGACTGTCGGTTTTGCTACAGGAGCGCGCCGCGTTTCATGCCGATGCGCTGGCTGGGCTGGTGACGCAGGCCAACGGGCAGGCTGTCGAGGCGCTGGAGACGATGCGCGCCGGGCTGGCGGAAGCGGGGTTCGATCCTTCTGCGGCGCAGATCGGCGCGCAACAGCAACTGGCGAGTTCGATGTGGCTAAGCGCGCAGGCGCTGGCATTCCGCGACTGCTTTTTCGCGATCGGCCTTGCCTTTGCGGCATTGCTCTTCGTCGTACCGCTCATCCCGCAAGGTCGCGGCCACGAAAAACCTAGCAAAACTGGCTCTGCTCCGTGATTTGTCTTCGCGCTGCGTTTTGGCAATCGATTGAATTTCACCGATCGCCTGAAGCCGGTTTTGACCTTGTTCCGGTATTCCTGAACGTCCACGGGATCCCGGATAAGACATGCGCGCCGAACGCCTCGCCTGGGCTGAAAGCAAAGACGCTTCCGCCGCTGCAAAGGCGGCCGAGGACGCGCACGCGCAGCCGGTCAAGAAGCTGCGCCGCAGCCGACTCTTCCACCGTACTACGGTGCGCCTGATCGCGCGCTGCACGGATTTGATCGCCATCGGGCTGGTGACGACGGGGCTGTGCCTGGCCGGCGGGATCGACCTGATGTCGACGCCCTTCATCGACGCGCTGCCTTACGTGCTGATGCCCTGGCTTGGCCTTGGGGGCGTCTGGCTGGCCGGAGGATACCGGTTCCGCTTCGCCGAGCCGATCATCAACCACCTGGCGCTTGTGGCGTTCGGGGTGTCGGCGGTAATGGGCGGGATCTTCGTGATCGCCCTGCTGTCGGGTTCGAGCCATGTCTCGCTCTACGCGCGGCTCGGGGCGGCAAATGCGCTGTGCGTGTTCGCACTGCACGCCAACTATCTTTCGATCGTGCGGGCCGCGACGCGGAAGGGGCATTTGTCCGACAACGTGGTGATCGTGGGGGCGACACAGGCGGCGGCGCGCATCGTCTCCCGCAACGCGCGCGAGCGCGAGCTCAACATCCTCGGCTATTTCGACGACCGGGCTGAACGCGCGTCGACGACGCTGATGGGCGACACGCCCTTCCTGGGCGGCGTGGACGATCTGCTGGCGTGGGAGCGCTTGCCAGATGTCGACCGCATCGTGGTGACGGTGACGTCGACGGCGCAGAAGCGCGTGCGCGCCCTGATCGACCGGATCCGCAACCTGCCGCAGGAAGTGATCCTCGTCCTCGATCTCGACGGCTTCAACCCGGAGCATACCTCGCTCGCCCGTGTGGTCGATGCGCCTGCCGCCTACATCTCCGGCGCGCCGAAGGATATCCGCCGCGCCATCGTGAAGCGCGTGTTCGATGTGAGTGTGGCTGCGACGGCCGCTCTCCTGCTCGCCCCTGCCATGGCTGTGATCGCACTTCTCATAAAGCTGGACAGCAGGGGGCCGGTGTTCTTCCGGCAGAAGCGCCACGGCTTCAACAACGAGATCATCCAGGTGTGGAAGTTCCGCACGATGAAGCCGGATCACCTCGCCGAACAAGGCATCATCCGCCAGACAGTGGCCAACGATCCCCGCGTGACGCACATCGGCTGGGCCCTGCGCTATTCCAGCCTCGACGAATTGCCCCAGCTTCTCAACGTGCTGATGGGCGAGATGTCGATCGTGGGGCCACGCCCGCATGCCGTGGGCATGACCGCCGGCGAGATCGAAGTTCAGAACACGGTTGCCGACTACGCCCACCGCCACCGCCTGAAGCCAGGCATGACCGGCTGGGCACAGATCAACGGATCGCGAGGGCCCGTGCACACCCCCGACGAGGTGCGCACGCGCGTGCGCCTGGACATGGAATACATCAACAGGGCGTCGATCTGGCTCGATGCATACATCGTCCTGATGACTATCCCCCGGCTTCTCGGCGACAAGACAAGGTGCAGGTGATCTCCATGCATGCCGCAAAGACGATCTATCATTCGCCGGAGGGCGCGCAGACACTGGAGACGGTGTTCGACAACGTATTCTGGGCCGGCTGCGCCCCGCGCCTGTCGATCGTGATCCCGTCCTATCGCCATGACGCGTCGAACCTGATCGACCAGCTGGCGCGCTGCGTGGCGTCTCCCCTCGCGGAAATCATCGTCTACGACGACGGTTCGCGCGACCATAGCTTGCTCGCCAGCATGCAGGAAGCGGCTTCCAGCGCCCGCGCCGCCGTGCGCATCGTCTCTTGCCCCGTGAACCGCGGGCGTGCGGCTGCGCGCAATGCCGCCATCGCCCATGCGCGCGCCGCCTGGATCCTCCTGCTCGACGCCGACATGGCCCCCGAGAGCGCCAACTTCATCGAGACCTATCTCGAGGCAGAAGAAAAGATCGACCATCCCGCCCTCGTTGTTGGCGGCTATTCGCTGCGTTTTGCCCAGAAGAACAGCCAAGTCGCCCTGCACCGCTGGCAGGCAGAGACTTCCGAATGCGTGCCGGCCGAAGTGCGCCGCAAGGCGCCGGGCCGGTATGTCTTCTCGGCCAACGTGATGGTCCATCGCGAAGTGCTTGAATCGAGGCCGTTCGACGAGCGTTTCGAGGGCTGGGGCTGGGAAGACACCGACTGGGGCCTGCGCGCCGAACAGGCCTTCCCCATCATGCATATCGACAACCCGGCGACGCACCTCGGCCTCGACGACGACAAGTCGCTGATGGCGAAGTACGCAAAGTCTGGCGAGAACTTTGCGCGCATGGCGGCGAACCATCCCGAGCAGGCGGCCGAGATGCCGCTCTACAAGGCCGCGATCGGTTTCAAGCGCTGGCCTTTGCTCAAGCTTTTCAGGGCGATCGCGGGCGGACTTGCAGCAGTGCATCTGCTTCCCACCGGCCTGCGCGGGCGCTTCCTGAAGGTGTGGCGCGCGATGGTCTACGCAGAGGCGCTGTGATGGCGCAGTGGACCTATGTCCCCTCTCGCTCCCCTCCCGCTAAAATCCAGCGGAGGGTGACACAGTGGCTGAAGGCGACGCACTCGATTGTCGCGCCCGACCGCCCCGTCGTCACGTTCACGTTCGATGACTTCCCCAAGTCGGCCCTCAATGGCGCGGATATCGTCGAGACCCATGGCGGGCGCGCGGGATTTTATGCCTGCACATCGCTGATGGCGCAGCGCAGCCCGGTCATGGGCGAGATGTTCGATCCCTCGACGCTGGCGGAACTATCCGCGCGGGGCCACGAGATCGGGGCGCACACGCACAGCCATCTCGACTGCGCGAAGGCGCGGCTCGACCAGGTGGAGCGCGATATCGGCGAGAACCTTGTCGCCCTCACCGAGGCGGGCGTCACCGACAATGTTTCGGCGTTTGCCTATCCCTTTGGCGAGACAACCTACGCCGCCAAGCGCTGGGTGAGCGATGTGTTCGTCACCGGACGCGGCATCCTGCCCGGCGTGAACATCGGTGAAGCGGACCGCAGCCAGTTGCGCGCCGTTGAGCTGGGCTCATCGGCAGCGAGCCGCAGGCGCGCCAGAGCGATGCTGAAAAACGCAATCGAGACAAAAGGCTGGGTGATCTTCTTCACGCATGATGTCAGCAACTCCCCCTCGCCTTACGGCGCGCCGAAGGAGCTGGTTGAAGAACTGGCGTCGCGTGCGGTGGAGGCGGGCGCTGTGCTTGCGGCGCCGACACTGGGCTCGGTGCTGTGCGGGGTGATGGACTAGAGCCAGATCGATTTGGATGGAAGCGGAGCGGCGTCAATCAACGCTGGCGGCAATCTCTTGCGACGGAGCCAGGTGGGGGGTGGCTCGCCTTGTTCAACTGTCGGAGCGTCTGCCGCAGTGGCTTGAGGCGCGCGTTCGCTTCTGCTGGAGTTGATCCCGCTCTAGCGGGTTGAAGCAGTGCTTGAAGCGCTCTCTCGTTCATCAGATGCGAACGGGGGAGGAACTTCGCGGAACTTTCGGGCATCGAGCGCAAGTTTCGTCGAGACCATGACCAGC
>JAUYPV010000002.1 GCA_030697555.1 Hyphomonadaceae bacterium | reverse complement strand
AGGTCGTCGCGTTGACGGAGATGTGGCGTAAGGCGCGCTTCACGTCGGCGTGGGCTTCAGGAACCTTGAAGCGCGGCGCGGAGCCGTGGTGGATCGGGATCACCGTGATGCCCTGGTCGAGCAGCGCCTTGAACTGAGCGACACGCGTTTCGGGTGCGGCCCAGCGCGAGACCCAGCCGCCGGAGACCATGTAGAGCACGGCCGAGCCATTGGCGTTGTCCGGCTTGATGACGTCGTAGACCAGCGCCATGCCGTCGTGATGGCCGTAGATGACGTCGTGGCGGATGGTGAGGCCGGCGGTGGAGACAGCAGCCTGGTTGTCGGCAATGCCGGCGGTGATGCGTGGGGCCGGCGCGGGCGTGGCGGCGGCGGGCGCCGTCCTGGCGCCCGACGGACTGAGCGCGGCGGTGGTGAGGGGCGCGTCGAGGGCGGCGGCCTTCGGTTCGTTGGCCTGCGGCGCTGGCGTGCGCGTTTCGCTGACGAAGATGCATCCCGCGAGCGCGAGGGGCGCGATCAGAGCAAGGATCGATACGGCTTTCATGAGCGAGCCCTCCCGAGGCTTTGTTTCGGGGAGATGAGCGCGCCGGTCGCGGGGCGTCAAGCAGTCACCCCGACGTGAGCGCGGGGGCTCCAAATCCACGCATGTCCGGGGGTTGGATGACGTGGATTGGGCCCAATATCTGGGGTAGTATCGGGCTCCGGCCCGGAGGCCGGCAACGAGGTTGGAAGCCATGAAGACATTGATCGCACCGATGCTCGCCGCGGCGCTGGCCGTGGGCGCGTTCGCTACCGCGCCGGCGGCGGCGCAGGAGGCGCCGAAGACCGTGATGATCGAGGACGGCAAGCCGGCGGACAGCCTGCTGCTTCGCTATGCCTTCGATGCGACATGGGCGGTGGACACGCAGCACGTGCTGATGCGCGACACGTATCGCGACCATTATCTGCTGACGCTGAAGGCGCCGTGCGAAGCGCTGGACATGCAGCGCGAGTTCAAGTTCGTGCCGGTGCTGAACGGGCGCGTGCGCGAGAGCCTGCGGTACGAGCTGCGCAACTACAAAGGCGCGCCGTGCGACATCACGCGGATCGAGAAGATCGACGACACCCGCGCCGCCGAACTGCGCGCGACTGTGGCGGCGAAGGGCTGAGCTGGATTCAGCTACGCAGAGTTGGCGGGCCGGCGCCGAAACGGGCGGCTATGCCTCCGACCACCCCAAGCCCGAGCAGCGATAGCGTGTTGAAGTTGAAGACTTGCGCATAGATCGGCGTAAGCACGAATGCGCCTTGTCCGAGCGCCACGCCGACGAGGCTCATCAAAATGCCGATGAGTGATCCTGCGATCACCGCGTGGCGGTAGCGCGTCCAGCCGCGAGCGTTTGCAATCACACAGACGGGCGTCCCGAACAGGAAGACGACGAAGGCGAGGATCGGGATACCAATCGCGGGAACCAGGAGCAGGCCGAGGCTGATGATCGTGAAAATGTTTGGTGGAAGGCCGATTGCCGCGCTTACTGCGGCTGCAAGGATCGATGTCAGTCCGACCGCAAGGGTGGCCACCAGAAGGCCTCGGAACACGAAGGCGGGCGAGTACCTGGGGCGCCCAGCCGGCGCTGCAGGTAGCTTGAGGTCTTCCGAGGCGTTCATCGCAGCCCCCTGACTATAGAGAGATCAGGTGGCGCGACCGGAAAAGAAGTGCGGCGGAATGGCCTAGGCCAGCACGTCCAGCAGGAGGGCTCTAGCGCCGGCGCTGGCGCGCTTGCTGTCGTGGCCGAGTTCGAGCAGGTCGGCGGTGTTCTTGGCGCCCTGGACTTTGCGGTCCGAGCGTTCCGCGATCATCTGGGCGACGTGCTGGCGCACAGCGGCGGCGTTGTTTGCCTGGAACTGGCGGAGGTTCGCCGCCTCGTAGGACTCGATCGACATGGGACTCCCCTCGGAGCGCCGCCTGGTTCGGGCGACTGAAGCATCATGGCAGAGGGGGATGAAAGCGGCGTGAGAAGCGCGAGGCGGTTTCGCGATGCATGGTCAATGCGGCGGTAACCATGGAGCCAGGCAGTGGGCAGTAGGCGGTAGGCAGTAGGCAGTAGGCAGTGGGCAGTGGGCAGTGGGCAGTGGGGAGTAGGCATTGAAATGCAGTGGACTGCCGACTGCCGACTGCCTGCCGTGAGAATGGGAGTAGCGCACCGGGGGAAGCGCGCTACTCCCTACTCACCCTCACCACTTACAACTTGTCAGGCCAGCACATCCAGCATGAGCCCGGTCGATGGCTCACGTGGGCGAGGCGCGGGCATTTCTGCTGCGCGGTCCTGGGGGCGTGGACGCGCGGCTGAAGAAGCCTGGGCTTCCTCGATCCGCTGGTCGCGGCGGGTTACGGCTCGTTCGGTCGCAACTTCATGGGCGAAGTGGCGCGTAGCTTCACGATAGTCGGCTGCAGCGGCGCGCAGCGAAGAGGCGGCTTCGATCGGCATGGGCGGACTCCAGACCGCAATAGGCGCGGCCGAACATGCGCAGTGTCGGACAGGCGGGTGAAAGCGGCCTTGCGGGGAACCGTTGAATTCCAGCGATCGACGCAAGGCAGCGCTAACCATGGTTCGAGAGGCGCCCGAAATAGGGGGATGAAAACCGCTGAATCCGCAGGTTAACGACGCGGACGAAAAGTTTTTTCAGAAAAAGATTCGTAG
Source organism: Hyphomonadaceae bacterium (assembly GCA_030697555.1). Taxonomy (GTDB): domain Bacteria; phylum Pseudomonadota; class Alphaproteobacteria; order Caulobacterales; family Hyphomonadaceae; genus UBA7672. Next base: position 100,107 of record JAUYPV010000002.1, on the reverse strand, counting down.
GCGCGCCAACAGCTTGCGCGGATTTTTCGGAAAAACGCGCCGGAAAAATCGTGCAAGTTATCCTGCTGGGTCGAAACGCGAGTAAACTCTCCCAAGGTCGACAAGTGGGTCAGCGCGAGGCGCGGCCCGACGATCAATCATCGGACAAGTGGGAACGTGACGCCTTCGGGCGCTGAACGCTTGTCGGCCATCGCATTCATCGAGGTGATCAATGAACTGGTTCAAGAGGCGGGAGGCCAAGTCGGCTCTCCCGATGACGGCGCTGTCGGATCTTCGTGCGGCGCAGTGGTCGGGCTCGGGCGTGCTGGCGCGCGAGGGGTTCGAGCGGAACGCGGTGGCGTATCGCTGCGTGCGGATGATCTCGGAGGCGGCGGGCAGCGTTGCATTCAGGGCGAGCGGGCCGGCCAGTGACCGGGCAAGTGCGCTGGCGAAGCTTGTCGCGCATCCAAACCGCGAGCAGGCGGGACCGGACCTGATGGAGAGTTTCTACGGGCATCTGGTCGTCACAGGCGACAGCTTTCTCGAGGCGGTTTCGATCGAGGGCGAGGTGCGCGAGCTGTTCGTGTTGCGGCCGGACAGGATGCGTCCGGTGAAGGGGCCGCGCGGATGGCCGGTAGCGTGGGAGCATCGGATCGGCGGCGATGCGAGGCGCATCGTTCGCGAGGCGGACGGGTTCTCGCCGGTGCTGCATCTCAAGCTGTTTCATCCGGCGGACGACTATCAGGGACATGCGCCGTTGGAGGCGGCGGCGCGGGCGGTGGACATCCACAATGCTGGCGGCGCGTGGACGAAGGCGCTTATCGACAATGCGGCGCGGCCTTCGGGCGCGCTTGTCTATTCGGGCGCGGAGGAGCTGACCCAGGAGCAGCGCGGCGAGCTGAAGGAAGACCTGCAGCGGACCTACCAGGGCGCGAGCAATGCGGGGCGGCCGATGCTGCTGGAGGGCGGGCTGGAATGGAAGCCGATGAGTCTTTCGCCGGCGGACATGGATTTCGTTGAACAGAGACATCAGGCGGCGCGGGAGATCGCGCTGGCGTTTGGCGTGCCGCCGATGCTGCTCGGCATTCCGGGGGATGCGACTTACGCGAATTATCGTGAGGCGAATTCAGCGTTCTGGCGGCTGACGATCCTGCCGCTGGTCAATCGCGCAGCGCGGGCGATCACCGGATGGCTGGCGCCGCGTGTGGGTGGCGAGCTGTCTCCTGATCTCGAAGGCGTGCCGGCATTCCAGGAGGAGCGCGCGGCGCAATGGACGCGGATCGACGCGGCGTCGTTCCTGAGCGTGGAGGAGAAGAGACGGATGGCGGGGCTGGGGTGACGCTCGCAACGTTTGAGGAGATCGCGTGAAGTCACGCGTGGACGGCGGCGAGAGCCGCCGTTTTTGTTTGAGAGGAGAGAAGGATGTACAATCCGATCGTGAAGTATGCGCTGGACCGGCTGCGCGAGTTTTCGACGTGGCGCGGTGTGGCGGCGCTAGGCGCAACCGCGGGCGTGATCGTCGCGCCGGAGCAGCTCGATGCTGTGTACAAGGTGTTTGTCGCCGTGCTGGGCGCCCTGGCGGTGTTCGCGCCAAGCAGGAAGGCGGCGCGATAGAGGGCAGTCGGCAATGGGCAGTCGGCAGTAGGGGATTCCTACTGCCTATCTGCCAACTGCCTATTGCCTCGCAGCGGCGCGCTTCAGTGTGAGGCCCAGCTCGTGGGCGCGTTCGAAGACCTGCTCGGGGGTGCGGGCGAGGCGGGCGGCGATGTCGATGGGCGAGGTGTTGGCGCGGGCGAGGCGGCGGAGTTCCTGCTCCTGCGCGGCGGTCCACGGATGGGTCGAGGTTTGAATGCGTGGGGTCATGGGTGCTTGCTCCTTTCGCAAGGATGGGCGTCCCCCAGGACTGAACCTGATCTGGGGCTGTGAGACCCCATTTCAAGTGAGCCCCTGCCGGGGCGTTCGTCACTCGATTTGATCCACTGGATCAAATCGCGCCTTCGGCGCCGCTCCTCACCTATTCCGCCGCGATGCGGTAGTGCGATTCGACCGCGGTATCGGGCGCAGCGAGTTGCGGCTCGTCTTCGCTTTCCACATCGGCGACCGAACGTACGACTGCGGTGTGCAGCGCGATGAACTCGATCATGCGATGGAGGTCATCGATGCTGTAGCCCTCGAACGCCTGCTCCATGAAGCGGGCGGCGAGGAGGAGATTTGTCGGGCTGCCGATCGGCGCCTGTTGCGGGATGCGCATGGTGGCGCCGGGCGCCAGGATGAAGTGCGCGAACCAGGCGTGATCCTCGGGCGAGAGACGGAGGCGAGGCTCGGGCGCACCGAACATCGAGCGGTGGACCAGCATTTTGTCGAGCATTTTGCGGGCGCGAGGGAGCGTGACGCGGTCACGCGCGAAGCAGAGCGCCATGGTGATGACGGCGAGGCGCTGCTGGCCATCGTGGAGGATATGCGCGCCACCATGGGCGCGACTGATGGTGATGGGGCCGAGGTAGAAACGCTCTTCGACATCGTCGTCGGGTTCGACGGCGGAGCTGGTTTCGAGATCGACGAGAAGTTGGGCTACTTCAGCCGGGCCCCAGGAAAAGGCGCGCCGTACTGAACCTACACGGAATCGCGAACGCCCCGATAAGAGGTTGCGCACGCTGACGACATCCGCCCGCTTCATTTGGAAGCTCCCCGAACGCTACAGGCCACCCAGCCCCGGAGAGAGTCACTGTCTACCAGAGCGAAACGAACGACGCCAGCAAAAGGTGAGCCATGCCGATTGAAAAGAAGATGACGCTGGCGATCGTGCTGGCGGTGGTTCTGGAATCCGCCGGCGTGCTGCTCTGGGTGGGAGCGGCGTCCGAGCGGCTGAAAGAGGTCGAGGTGCGGGTGGCGGCGCAGTCGACGATGGCGGAACGCATGGCGCGCGTTGAGGTGCGGCAGGAAAAAGCCGCGGCGCAACTGGGCCGGATCGAGCGAAAACTCGACGGACGCTAGAAGATGAACGCCACGCTCGCCTCTCCGGCGAGAAGCGTGCCGTTCGTTTTGCGGCCGAGATGACTTGGCGAGACGCGACTGCGTTCGCGTCGGCCGCTTCAAGCAAAATATCAGAAATCGCAGCGCGGCTCGTGTGGCCGCGAGAGAGGGGCAATGCGGTGGTGAAAGAAGCGCGGGCTTCGAGCCTGGTGATCGAGGGGTATGCCTCGCTGTTCGGGGTGGAGGACATGGCGGGCGATGTGGTGCGGGCCGGAGCGTTTGCGCGCTCGCTGATGCGGGGCGCAGGCGTCGGCATGCTGCTGCAGCATATGGGCGGGCGGACGGTTGGGCGCTGGACCGCGATGCGAGAGGATGGGCGCGGATTGTTCGTGCGCGGGCTGGTGACAGGCGAGACGGCGGCGGGTCAGGCCGCGCTTAAGCTGATCGGCGATGGGGCTATGAACGGACTGTCGATCGGGTTCATTGCGCGCGACTGGTCGCCACGTCGTTCAGGTCATAGGGCCGTGCGCGGGCGGGAGCTGCGCGAGGTCGAGCTGAGAGAAGTGTCGCTGGTCACATCGCCCATGCTGCCAGGTGCGCGGTTTGCGGCGGCGGGCGGAGCGCAGATTCTGGTGCGCGCGGCGTAGGGCTAGTTCCTGTTCACGACGCTGGCGATGTCGTTGCTGACGTCGATCGTGGGCGGATTGCCGGAAATGTCGATGACGGCGCCGGCCGACGCTGAACCGGAGACTTTCTCCGTTGCGGACACGTCGATCTTGGCGCCGGCGGATGCCTGCACGTCGGCGGTTGCACATTTGAGATCGCTAGCGTCGATGGCGGCCCCCGCGGAGGCCTGGACGTCAAGTGCACGGCATGTGCCCGAGAGGTTCATGCTGACACCGGCCGAGGCTTCGACGGTGAGGTCTTCGGCCCGGAGGTTTTCGCCTTTCACGTCGACGCCTGCGGTTGCCTTGATGGCGGTCCATTTCGGCGCGCTGACGGTGACGGTATAGGTCGGCGAGCGGCCGAAGGAGAGCATGCCCTGGCTGGAGACGTCGAGTTCCGTGCCGCGGACTTCCACCTTCAGGCGGCTGAGATCGCCGTTGTGGGACTTGGCGTCGACGGCGAAGGGCCCCTGCGTGAGAATGAGTTCGATGCCGGCCTCGGCGGAGACGCTGTCGAAGCCCTGCAACTGATAGGTGCGTGATTCTTCGTTCCCGGCAGGGCGGCCGTCACCCGGCGAGCAGGCGGCCAGAGCGAGGGCGACCAGAAGAATGCTCGATTTCATGGCTAGGCTCCCGGCGCCAGCAGATGCCTGATTAGACTGAGATAGCTGCATCAACCATCCTGTCGCGCCGAACAACGTGAATGAGACTGACGCTGGGTCAACCTTTCCGCGAACGGAATGCAGGGATAGCATCTCTGCCAGGAGACCGTCTTTTTGCGAGAAGACGGCAAGAGGAGGCTACGCCATGAAAACCAAACTGCTGGCGGCGACCGCGCTTGGATGCGCCGCGCTGCTCGCCGGAGCTGCTATCGCTCAGACTCCCGCACCGACGCCGCAAGCGCCCGTTGCCGCCGCCATTGTGTCCAACGCCAATGACGGACAGCGGCACGAAGCGGGATACAAGGCGCCGCAGACAAGCTGGGGCGCGCCGGACCTGCAGGGGTTCTGGAACAACACATCGCTGACGAATCTGCAGCGTGGCGCGGACGCAAAAAGCCTGGCGCTGACGCAAGCACAGGCGGATCGCCTAGTGAATCGCAACATCCTGGTCGTGCTCACGAAGGATGACAACGCGCAGTCCGGCAAGGATCCGAACAACACGGACCTGCTGAAGGACAAGAACAACGACCGCGGCTACAACGCGTTCTGGATCGACCCGGGCACGAAGATGGCGATGGTGAAGGGCGAGCTCCGCTCGTCATGGATCACCGAGCCGGCGACGGGCCGCGTCCCGTACAAGGCGGGCGCTGCACGTGGCGGCGGTTTCGCGATCACCAATTTCGACGGACCGGAGACCCGCCCGCAGGCGGAGCGCTGCATCCTCGGCTTCTCGGGTTCGTACGGCCCGATCATGAATAACGGCATGTACAACTCGACGATGCACTTCGTGCAGACGCCGAGCCACGTGATGATCGAAGTCGAGATGATCCACGACGTGCGCGTGATCCCGATCGTGAAGAACGCGGCCGAGGCCAAACATTCGCCGCTGCCGAAATGGGGCGGGGACTCGGTCGGCTGGTATGAGGGCGAGACGCTCGTCGTCGAGACGCGCAATCCGCACCCGAACCAGCGCGCCATGATCTCGAACCAGGGCAAGCTGACCGAGCGCTTCTCGCGCTGGAACGACAAGCAGGTCCTCTACTCGTTCGAAGTCGACGATCCGACGATGTACAGCCAAGTGTGGAAGGGCGAGATGGCGCTCAACGCGTCCGAGCCGCTGTACGAATACGCCTGCCATGAAGGCAACTATGCGATGGCGGGCATTCTCGCCGGCGCGCGCGAGCTGGAAAGCAAAGGCAAGGTGCCTGGCATGGGTCCGGGCATTGCGGCCGGTCTTGTCCTGCCGCGCGACGAAAGCGGCGGCGAAGGCTTCAACTAGGCTTTCGATAGTTAGAGACTGCGAAGGGCGTGTCGAAGGACGCGCCCTTTTGCTTTGGTGAAACGATATCGGCGGAGCGGCGTTTAACCGGTGGAGCTGCGCCGATGAAGCAGGACAAGTTTCCCGTCAAGACTTTCGCCAGCCAGGCATCGTTCAACGCGTGGTTGAAGGCGCATCACGCAAAGTCAGATGGGGTGTGGGTCCGCATCGCGCGCAAGGACAGTGGCGCGAAGACAGTGAGTTGGGAAGACGCCGTTGACGAAGGGCTCCGCTATGGCTGGAGCGAAAGCCAGCGGCGCAAGGGCAACGACAGGACGTACCTGCAGCTTTTCACGCCGCGGCGGAAGACCGGAACGACATCGCCACGTGCGCAGGCGCGGGTGAAGGCCCTGTTGCGGGCGGGCAAGATCACCAAGGCCGGGCGCGAGGCGCTGGGCCTTTAAGGCTGTTTCACTCGATCTGACTTTCTGGCCGGCGCATTGCTTCGTGCGCCGGTGACTGACTGAACGAAGCGACACTCAAGGGAAACCAATGACAATCGAAACGAAGATGAACGCGCCCTCGGGCGCGAATGCGGACGCACGCGCGATCACCGCGGAGATGATGGCTGCGTTCGAGGCTCTGAAGGCGGCGAACGATGCGCGGCTGGACGAGATCGAGCGGCGCGGGGCGGCGGATCCGCTGGTGGATGCGAAGCTGCAGAAGATCGAGGCATCGCTGGACCGGCAGCGTACGGCTCTGGAGCGGCTGGCTTTGGAGCAGGCAAGGCCGGCGATCGGCGAGGAGGCGAGCAAGGGCGATACCGAGCACAAGTCCGCGTGGGGCGCATATCTGCGCCGAGGCGACGAGGCGGGGCTGCACCGCATCGACTTCAAATCGTTGAACGTTGGGACGGAGGCGCAGGGCGGCTATGTGGCGCCGCCGGAGCTGGACCGGCTGATCGAGCAGCGGCTGATGGCATCCTCGCCGATGCGGCAAATTGCTTCGGTGAGACAAACCTCGGCGACGGTGTTCAGAAAGCCGGTGAGCCTGGGCGCGCAATCGGCGTGGACGGCGGAGACCGGCTCGCGCGCGGAGACGATGGCGCCGACGCTGGATCTGCTCGAGTTTCCGGCGGCGGAGCTCTACGCGATGCCGGCGGCGACGCAGACGCTGCTGGACGACGCGTATGCCGACATCGACGAGTGGCTGGCGGAGGAAGTGGAGCAGAGCTTTGCCTCGCAGGAGTCGGCGGCGTTCGTGACCGGCAACGGGTCGAACAAGCCGAAGGGCTTTCTCGACTACGACATGATCGCGGATGCGAGCCATGCGTGGGAGAAGATCGGTTTCATCCTTTCAGGCGGCGCAGGTGCGTTCGCCTCCAGCGATCCGGCCGACAAGCTGATTGACCTGATCTATGCGCTGAAAAGCCAGTTTCGGGCGAATGCGCGGTTCGTGATGAACCGGCGTACGGTCTCGGCGGTGCGGAAGCTCAAGGACGGCGACGACAACTATCTTTGGCGTCCTGGGATGGCAGGCGAATCCGCGAGCCTGCTGGGCTACCCGGTGACAGAGATCGAGGACATGCCGGATATTGCGGCCGGCTCGTTCTCGATCGCGTTCGGCGATTTCCGGCGCGGCTACCTGATCGTCGACCGCCAGGGCGCGCGAGTGTTGCGCGATCCCTACTCCGTCAAACCCTATGTGATGTTCTACACGACCAAGCGTGTGGGCGGCGGCGTGCAGAACTTCGATGCGATCAAGGTCATGAAGTTCGCGGCGTCGTAGTTGCGAATCCGTCGCGAAACTCGGCGGTACTTCTCGACGGCTGCGCCGGCGGAGCTTAGCTTCACCGGCATAGCTGCTGGAGAACCCGAATGGGCGTTGCATCACCGGACCTTATGGCAAGCGCGTTTGCCGACAGGTTCAACGCGGGCGACGCGGCCGGATTCGTGGCGCTTTACACCGACGATGCGGTATTTACCTACGATGGCGCGGAGCGGGCCGTCGGCAGGAAGCAGATCGAGGGCGCGCTCGCGGGCTTCATGATGGCGGGGCTGCAGTTTCGGGGAGAGTGCGTGAGCATTCATGTGGTCGGCGACACGGCGCTGACGCGGTTCAAGTGGGAGCTGCTGGATGCGGATGGAGGCGCTGTGTCCAGCGGCGTATCCGCAGAGGTGCAGCGCCGTGGACCGGACGGGCTGTGGCGCCTGATCATCGACGACACGGGCGGCGGGAGCCGCGTGTGATTCTGGCCCACTGCCCAATCCGGTAGCGGCGCCCGCCGGTTTTTGCGTCGCAATAATGCAATTGCAACAAATTGAACGCCCCTCAGGCGCGCGAGGCTTGAGGTGTGTCGACTGGTTTCCGCCCGATCGTTCCGCGGGTTGGACGCTAAAAAAAGAAACGGGACTCTGATGCGAGTGACTCCACTGAAGACGATGCTGCTGGGCTTTGGTTCAGCGCTGGCGATAGGCGCTGCACATGCGCAGGAGGCCCCGGCCGCGCCGCAGGCGGCCGAGGAACGCGGCGACGTCGTGGTGATTGAAGGTCGCCGATTGAGCCAGGCGGACGAGGCGATCGGCCTCGACGAGACTAGCAACACCGTGGCCGTGACGCGGGAAGCCCTGCTTTCGGCGCCGGCGGGCATTTCGGGCCTGAAGATGCTGGAAGGGCTGCCGGGGTTCAACGTGCAGACCGATGGGGCGCTGGGTCTCTACGAGTTCGGCAACTCGGTGACGGTGCGGGCCTTCAACCTGCAGCAGATCGGCTTCGTGCTGGACGGCATTCCGATGGGGCGGAGCGACGCTTTCGGCGGCAGCCCGATTTTTCGCTATGTCGACAACGAGAACCTCGGATCGGTGGTGGCCTCGCCGGGCGCGGGCGATGTGAGCCAGCCGAGCTATGCCTCGCTGGGCCCCATCGTGGAGTATCACTCGATCGATCCGGACGATGAGCTTGGCGGGACGATCTCGCACGCCTGGGGCGACGACAATCTCAACCGCAGCTTCGTGAAGCTGCAGACCGGCAAGATCGGGCCGATGTCCGCCTATGTGGCGCGTTCGAAGACGGACAGCGACCTGTGGCGGGGCGGCGGATATATCGACCGGGAGCACTGGGAAGCGAAGGTGAAGCTCGAGCTGGGGCTCGATACGTCGCTGACGTTCAAGTACGTGGCCAATGACTTCTTCGACTACGACTCGCCGACCTTCAGCAAGGCAACCTACTATTCGGCGACGCCAGACAACAATGGCGAGAGAGGCCGCTTTCGCGGCTATGCAATCAACATTCCGGCGCTGCCCTTTGGACCGCTGCTCGACTATCCGGGGCAGACGGGCCTGACCAATGCCGGGTTCACCGACTGGTTCGAGGACCGGATCAACATCCGCAATGACTCGCTCTACGGCGCGACGTTCGCGAGCGCGATCGGCGATGCGTTCGACGTTGAAGTGACGGCCTACTACGAGGACAAGGACGGTTATGGCGTATCGCCGGACAGCTACACCAACACGCGCGGGATTTTCCTGCGGCAACGTGAGGCCGGCCTGGCGGTGACGGCGCCGCGGGGCGTTCAGTACGGCCTGTCGGGTGTGGGCGGCGTACGGTCCGGCCTGGTGGCGAAGGCCGCCTGGGAGGTTGCCAACAACACGATCGAGGGTGGCTTCTGGGTCGAGACGGACGATTATCACCGGACGCAGCTTCGCTTGAACCATGCCGGCGGCATCCAGACCGGCGCGGTGCTTTACAATGAGGTGGCGTATTTCCGGCGCAACTATGAGTCGACGCGCGAGACGCTGCAGGTGTTCCTCAAGGACACGATCAGCTTCCTCGATGACCGGCTGAATGTGGAAGTGGGCGTGAAGGCGCTGTCGATCGACTACAGCCTGGAAGGTTATCGCGACTTCAACGACTATTTTCGCGTAGTTGGCGGAGTAGGCGTGGCGGGTTGGGGGCCGCAGTCGGTAGGCGCAACCTACGAAGACACGTTCCTGCCGATGGCCGGGGCGGTCTTCAATGTCACCGATAACGAGCAGGTCTTCGCGTCCTATTCGCAGAATTACGCACTGCCGCGGGGGACGGACGACGCGTTTGCGATTGCGCCCAGTTCGACCGTCTTTTCGCCTGAGCCGGAAGCCGAGACGTCGGAGAACTACGAGATTGGTGCGCGGACGCTTGGCTCGACGTTCAACGCGGCGGTTGCGGTCTACTACACGACGTTCGAGAACCGGCTTGAGACCTACAGCAACTTCGTCGCCGGCCAGTCGGGCGCGGTGGAGACGTTCCCGCAGAATGTGGGCGGCGTGGAATCCTACGGGGTCGAGCTCACCGGAGCCTGGAAGCCGGAGCTCTTCAACGACATGCTCTATTTCAACGGCAACTTGACGTGGAACAACACGACGTTCCAGGATGACATTCCGAACTTCTTCGCGCCGCTTCCCGGGCAGACCGCGCGGCGGCCACTGCCGATATCGGGCAATACGCTGGCGGACAGCCCGGAGTGGATCGTTTCGGCGGGCGCCACGTGGGAGCCGACGGAGTGGCTGGTGGCGAACATCTCCGCCAAGTACCTGTCGGATCGATACTCGAACTTCATCAACACCGAGGAGATCAGCGACTACACGATCGTCAGCGGGTACATCGATCTCGGCGACGGCGAGGGCGATGGGTTGTTTGGCGCGCTGAAGGCGCGGGTCAACGTCGACAACATCTTCGACGAGGACAAGCTGGCGTTCATTTCGCCGTCGGTGAACGGAAACGGGTTCTTCAGGCCGCAGAGCCCGCGGACGTTCTCGATCTCGGTGACGGGAGATTTCTAGGTCACCAATAGCCGGCCATGAGTTCGCGGGCCCATTGCGGCTCGCGGACTTCGCCGCGCGGGGCGAAGCCTTCCATCCAGGGCTTGAGGTCGAGGACGGGCGTGCCGTCGATGGCGTCGAGGCCGGAGACCTGCAGCTTGAGGCCGTCGACTTTCAGGATCTTGCAGACGGTGAGGCCGAGACGGTTGGGGCGGTTCTTGGCGCGTTGGGCGAAGATGCCGACGGGCGGCCAGTCAGCGCGGCCACGCGGGCGGCGGGCGCCGAGATTGGGCGTTTCGGCTTCGGGGTGATGGAACCAGTAGATCACCTCGACGTGTGAGAAGTTATCGAGGCTGAGCAACGCGTCGGGCGTAAAGCGCCGAGCGTCGAGTTCGATGGTGGTTGTTTCGGCGTCCCAGTTGTCGTCGACAGGATCGGCGCGTGTGGTGCGAACGTGGCCGATGGGCTCGAGTTCGATTTTCATCGCGAGAGTCCCCTTGTGACTCGCCCCCTCCGTCCCTTCGGGCCACCTCCCCCGCTTCGCAGGGGAGGACGGCGCTCGTGGTCCGTCTATCGGGGCGCCATGCGGATGCCGCCGTCGAGGCGGACGCATTCGCCGTTGAAGTAGCCGTTCTGGATCATCTGCATGGCCAGCGAAGCGTACTCGTTCGGGTCACCGAGGCGTTTCGGATTGAGGACGGTGGCGGAGAGAGCGTCCTTCACATTGTCAGGCAGACCAGCGAGCAACGGCGTGTTGAAGAGGCCAGGCAGGATCGTGTTGACTCGGATGTTCTCGGTCGAGAGGTCGCGTGCGATCGGGAGGGTCATGCCGACGACACCGCCTTTGGACGCCGAATAGGCGGCTTGGCCGATCTGGCCATCCTCGGCGGCGACCGAAGCGGTGTTGACGATGGCGCCACGGTCTCCGTCGGCCATCACGGGAAGCGTCAGCATGCCGGCGGCGGATTTGGCGATGCAGCGGAAGGTGCCGATGAGGTTGATCTGGATGATCTTGTTGAAGGCGTCGAGGGCGTGGGAGCTGATCTCGCCGGTGTCTTTCTTGCGGCCGGCGGTCTTCACGGCGATGCCAGTGCCGGCGCAGTTGACGAGGATCCGCTCCTGGCCGTTGGCCTTGCGGGCGGCGGCGAAGCCGGCCTCGACCGAGGCTTCGTCGGTCACGTTGACGTTGCAATAGATCGAGCCGGTTTCCGCGGCGAAGGCAGCGCCGGTCTTCTCGTTCATGTCGAAGATGGCGACTTTCACACCGGTCGCGCGCAGGGCGCGGACGGTGGCGCCGCCAAGGCCGGACGCGCCGCCGGTGACGATGGCGGAGATCGAGCTGTCGAGTTTCATGGCACTTTCCTGCGCAGGCTGTTGACGTTTGCGGAAGGTTTAGAGCGGCGGAAGGCGAGCGCCTAGTCGTGACGTTGGGGCATGCGTCGGGGGCATGCGTCAGGCTGGCGGACTCGTGAGTTCGATGGTGACGCCGTTTGGGTCTTTCACGAAGGCCTGGCGGCCGAAACCGCTTGGGATGTGGGACCAGCGATAATGGATGCCGAGCTGGTCGAGGCGGCGGAGGGCGGCCTCGAAATCCGGGGCCGTGAAGGAGATGTGGTCGAGAGCGCCTTCGGCATCGCGGGCGCCCGGCCGTTCGACCAGATGAAGGACGGCCTGGTTGCCGGCGTAGAGCCAGGCGCCCGGAAAGCCGAAGTCCGGTCGCGGGCCGATCTTCAGGCCGATAACGCCGACAAAGAAGTCGATCGTCTCCTGCAGCTTTGCTGTCGAGATGTTCGCGTGATTGAGGCCGGTGATCATCGGCGTCTCCCGTGTGGGCGCAAAGCCTAGGACGGAACTCAGAAGGAAAACAGGAATGATTGTAACGACGCTGGCGGGGCCGGCGGCCGAGCCTTTGGGTTTGGCCGAGGCGAAGGACTATCTGCGGATCGCCTATGAGGGCGAGGACGGCCTTGTCGGCAGTTTGATCGCGGGTGCCCGGGCGCGGGTCGAGGAACTGGCCGGCGTCGCGATGATCTCACGGACGCTGCGGGTAGCGCTGGATCGCTGGCCGATGCTGACGATGGAGACGCGCGTGATGCGGCTGCCGGTGAGACCGGCGGGCGAGCTGCTCTCCGTGACGGTTCGGTACGCCGAGGGCGAAGCGGAGGATGTGGCCGAGCGGTTCACCCTGGCGGCTGGGCGGTCGGCGCGGCTGGTGTGGACGAGCGGGGCGTTTCCCTGGCCGGGGCGGCGGGTGGACGGGATCGAGATCGACTATGTCGCTGGGTTTGGCGAGGGAGCTGACGATGTTGCGGAGGGGCTGCGGCTGGCGGTGAAGCGGTTGGTCGCGCACGCGTACCACTCGCGCGATGCCGGCACGCTGGCGGGACCATTGCCGGAGGACGTGGCGGGGCTGATCTCGCCCTGGCGTCGGGTGCGGTTGTGAGCGGCGCGGAGGCGGCACTGGAGGTTGCCATTCTGCAGGCGCTGCGAGCGGATGAGAACGTGGCGGCGGTGCTGGGCGATCCGCTGCGTGTTGGGGAGATCGGCGGGCCGCGGCTGGCGTTTCCGTATCTGGAGTTCGGCAGGCATGGGAGCGAGCCCGCCGGCGGCGCGGATGTCGAGATGAGCACGCACAGGGTGGATCTGGTGTGCGTGTCGAGAGATGGCGGGGGCGTGCAGGCGAAGGAGGCGATTGCAACGGTGCGGTCGGTGCTGGGCCAGACAAGCCTCGACATGGAGGGCTGGCGCTGCGTGCTGCTGGTTCCGGTGTTCACGGACGCGATGCGGCCCGAGCCGGGCCAGTGGCGCGCGCTGCTGAGGCTGAAGGCGGTAGTGGAGGCTGCCTAAACCTTCGCCGCCTTGTTTCTGGCCCAGGCGTAGAGGCCATAGACTATCGCGATGAAGCCAATGACGGCGGCGATCATGGCGGGCCAGCCTGAGTCCGGGGGCACGAGGCCGAAGGGTTCGGCGTTGTCCGTGCCGACAACCATGCCGGCGAGGAAGACGCCGAAGAGGCTTTCGCCGACGATCATGCCGGAGGCCAAGAGGACGCCGAGGCGGCGGGCGGTCTCGCCATAGGCACTTTTGGCGACCCACTTGTTGTAGACTGTGCCGATGACCGCGCCGAGGGCGACGGTGGTGGTGACCGCCATGGGCAGGTAGATGCCGATGCCGACGGCAAGCGGCGGCAGCTTGCGCTTGCCGCCCGACGTGCGGTTGAGGATTTCGTCGACGATGATGATCGCGACGCCGATGAGCGCGCCGATGCCGATGAGGTCCCAGCGCAGGCCGCCTTCGATGACGCCCTTGGCCAGTGACGAGATCAGCGTCGCCTGCGGGGCGGCGAGCGGCTCTGCGTCTGGCACCTGGGCTGGCGGGCCGCCAACGAAGCCGTAGGCGGTGTTGAGCAGGTCGAGGATCGGAGGCACGACCAGCGAGCCGGCGACGACGCCGACGATCAGGGCCGCCTGCTGGCGCCAGGGCGTGGCGCCGACGAGCTGGGCGGTCTTCAGGTCCTGCAGGTTGTCGTTGGAGATGACCGAGATCGAGAAGACGATGGCGGTGATCGAAAGGGCGAAGGCGACGATCGAAGGATCGGCGGCTATGCCGAAGAGCGTCATGGCGCCGACCATCAAGAGGGAGGCGACAAGGATTGCTAGAATGCCGACGCCGGAGACAGGGCTGTTGGACGAGCCGATGAGGCCGGCCATGTAGCCGCAGACCGCGGCTACGACGAAGCCGATCAGGACGACATAGATGAGGCCGCCGATGACGAGTGCGGGGGCGCTGGAGGCGAGGGGCGTTCCGTTGGTGAAGCTCCACAGCAGGACAGCGATGGCGGCGAGGACGCCGAGCGAGATAAACGCGACCGTGGTGATCGGGATGTCCTGTTCGGTGCGGTCGAGCGCTTCGTTTGAATCGCGCTTGCGCTGGGCGGCCAGGGCGGAGGTAACGCCGCCGACGAGGGGACCGATCAGCTTCAGAAGCGTCCAGATGGCGGCGACGCCGATGGCGCCGGCGCCCATGAAGCGGACCTGATTGCGCCAGATATCGATGGCGACGGCTTCGGCTTCGCCCGGCGTGCCCTGCATCGCGGTCATCACGGGCACGGCGACGAGCCAGGCGATGAGGAAGCCGGTGAACATGGCGAGGCCGACGGCGAGGCCGACGAGGTGTCCCGCACCCAGGAGGGCGAGCTGCATGCCGAAGCTGACGCCGGTGGCGCCGCCGCCGAGAGCTGCGGGGAGGCGGAAGAAGGTGGCGGCTTCGCCGACGAAGACGCGCGCGGCGATGAGCCAGGCGTATCCAGCCGAGGCGATGGAGGAGAAGATGACGGTGAGGAGGCCGGCCTTGTTCTCGCGGACGGCGGCTTCGCTTTCGAGTTCGCCGCGCGAGCCGACTTTCAGAACTTCGGCGGCGGCGACGCCTTCGGGATAAGGCAGGGCTGCGTTGATGACGAGGGCGCGGCGGAGGGGGATGGAGAAGGTGACGCCGAGAATGCCGCCGAAGGCGCAGATCAGGAAGGATTGCCAGAAGGGGAAGCCGGTCCACCAGCCGACCATGACCAGGCCCGGGAGGACGAAGATGATCGAGGAGATGGCGCCGCCGACCGAGGCGACGGTCTGGACGGTCATGTTCTCCCAGATGGTGGAGGTCTTGAACGCCCGCAGCAGGGCCATGGAAATGACCGCCGCCGGGATGGACGAGGCGAAGGTGAGGCCGACCTGCAGGCCCAGATAGACGTTGGCTGCAGTGAAGACGACGGCCAAGAGGCTGCCCAAGACAAGTGCCCGGACGGTCAGCTCAATGCGTTTTGACGTGGCGATGGAGTCGGTCATGTCTGCCCCTCAGCTCTGCGCGGAGGTAAGCCGACAATGATGCCTAGAGCAATGCGTAGGCGCTAACGGCCGACGCGTCCGGCGGCGTAGAGCAGGCCGCCGCCGAGGAGATAGGCGAGTGCAAGCTCGAAGGTGAAGAACGGCAACGGCAGTTCATAAGCGAGGTCGGGGCGAGCAGCGATCAGCGCGGCGTAGAGGCCGGAGAGGCTGCCGACGATCAGGCCGGCCGCGCCGATAAGGATGGCAAGGGTGCGGAGCGAGGCGACGAAGTTGACACGGTCCCGGGCGTTGCCGTGGAGATATTTGCGATTCACCAGCTTGCGCTCGCCGGCCATCAGCCAGAGCGCGAAGATCACGGCAAGCGGGAACGCGACCATGCCGGCCATGCCGAGCGAGTGGAAGCCGGTCGTGTAGACGTCGAGCATGGCAGGGACGTCGCTGTGAACGCCCGCCTTGGGCCGGGTCGCGCCGAGCAGAATCGGCGCGCCGGCCAGCAGAAGCAGGACGCCTGCGCCCATGACTATGCGGAGACGGTTATTGGTCCGGCGATATCGCATGAAGTGGTTCCGTGAGCGTCCCAGTTTGACCAGAGGTTAGTTAAGACCCGATTGGCGCGAGGCCGTGGATTTGCTGGATTGGCTGCTGTTCGTGGGATTATCTGAACGCTGCCCCATGACATTCGACGGGAGCGAGGAACCCAACGGCGTCGTGGCGCGAGGAGGCTGCGGAGCAGAAAGTTCTACTCGCACATACGTATTTCTTGCATTTTGAATCCTCGACCTGCGAAGGTTGATTCATCGGATCCAATCATTCGCAGAAAGACCCCTCATTAGTGCCTCATGACGCTCCGCTGATCACGTTGCTCGCCGTTGGCCTGGGACTGGCCTTTGTGTTTGGGGCTGTGGCCACGCGTCTGAAGCTTTCGCCGCTGGTGGGATACCTGATAGCTGGCGTCGTGTTGGGCCCGTTTACGCCTGGATTCGTCGCCGATGTCGGGCTGGCGCAGGAACTTGCCGAGCTGGGCGTGATTCTGCTGATGTTTGGCGTCGGGCTGCATTTTTCGCCCAAGGACCTGCTGTCGGTTCGGGCGGTGGCCGTCCCGGCGACGCTGCTTCAGATCGTGATCATGATCGCGGCCGGGATCGCCGCCGCCGTCATTTTCGGTTGGAGCATCGAGGCAGGTGTGATCTTCGGCCTCGCGCTTTCGGTGGCCAGTACCGTGGTGGCGTTGCGGTCGCTGCAGGAGCGGCGGCAAATGCAGAGCGAACGCGGCAAGCTGACCGTCGGCTGGCTCGTGGTCGAGGATCTCGCCATGGTCGTCGCGCTGGTGCTGATTCCGACCTGGGCGCACATACGCGGCGAGGTGGCCAACGGAAATGGCGAAGGCGTCACCGTCCTGCAGCTTCAGGATGCAGGGCTCGCGGTTCTGATAACGCTGGGCAAGGTGCTGGCGTTTGCGCTGATCATGCTGCTGGCAGGCAAGCGGGTGGTGCCCTGGATCCTGCACCGAGTGGTGCATATGGGATCGCGCGAGCTGTTCCGGCTTGCCGTATTGGCGATCGCGCTGGGAGTCGCGTACCTGGCGTCCGCCATTTTCGACATCTCGTTTGCACTGGGCGCGCTGTTCGCCGGCCTGATCATGGCGGAAAGCGAGCTGTCGCAGCAGGCCGCCAACGAAACGCTGCCGCTGCGCGATGCGTTCGCGGTGATCTTCTTCGTGTCGGTCGGCATGCTGTTCGATCCGATGATCCTGCTGCAGAATCCGTGGCCGCTGCTGGTGACCGTCGTGATCATCGTGGTGCTGCGGACCGCCCTCAGCATCGGGTTGCTTCGGTTGCTAGGGCAGTCTCCGGAAGTTTCTGTTTTTACGTCGATCAACCGCGCGCAAATCGGCGAATTCTCGTTCATTCTCGCGGGGCTCGGCCTGCAGTTCGATCTGATATCCGAACAGGCCAACGACCTGATCCTCGGAAGCGCGATCATTTCCATCATTCTCAATCCGGCGCTGTTTGCGATCGCGGACCGCTGGGCCAAGAAACGTGCAGCAGCGGAAGCAGGGGCGGCGCCCGCGTCTCCGCCGCCTCCACCGCGCAGGCGTGCTGTGCTGGTGGGCTATGGCCGAGTGGGTTCGCTGATCGGCAGGGCGTTGGATGGCGCGATGGCTGAGTATTCGGTGATCGAGGATCGCGTTGATCTGGTCGAGCAGTTGCAGCAACGCGGCATCGCGGCGGTGGCGGGCAACGCCATCACGCGCGAAGTAATGGAGGCGGCCAACATTGCCGAGGCCGATCTGCTGTTCGTGACGGTGCCGGACGGCTTCGAGGCGGGCCGGATCGTTGAACTGGCAAGACAGCTCAACCCCAAAGTCAAGGTCTATGCGCGTGCACACAGCGATGCTGAAGTGGAGCATCTGAAAGGCTTCGGCGCTGACCTGATCGTGTCCGGTGAACAGGAGATTGCCAACGCCATGATCCAGGCGGCGACGCATATAATTCCGAGGCGCACCGCCGCAACCGCGTAGGGGGAGCGGATGACGGCTGGGGCAACGCCGATGCGGATTCCGGCGGCGGGTCGGGAAAAGCTCGTCAAGGAAACACTCGGCGCCATTGCGGCGCTGAAGGTGCGGAACACGCCGGCGCTGCGTGGCGTGCGGCGGGGATTGTCTGCCAGGCTAAAGGGCGCACATCCGGAGGATGTGAAGGCGGTTGGGCTTGCGCTCGCGAAATCGGGACGGATCTGGCTTGGATGCGAGGTGGTGAATCAGCACCGTGGGGCGCTGGAGAGCCTGGCGCTTCGCGATGTCGAGGCGTTCGGCGATGGAATGGCGAGCTGGGAGGAGGTCGACAGTTTCGGCGTGCTGCTGTCGGGCGCGGCATGGCTGAAGGGCCGCATCAGCGATGCCGATGTGAAGCGCTGGGCGAAGTCCGACGATTTCTGGTGGCGGCGCGCGGCGCTGGTTTCGACAGTGGTGCTGAATGGCAAGACGCGCGGCGGCAAAGGGGATGCCAAGCGGACGCTGGCGATCTGCGAGATGCTGGTGGACGATTACGAGGACATGGTGGTGAAGGCGATGAGCTGGGCGTTGCGCTCGCTGGCGCCGTGGGAGCCGATGGCGGTCAAGGGTTTTCTCGAGGAGCATGACGGCGTGCTGGCCGCCCGCGCCAGGCGAGAGGTTCGCAACAAGCTGAAGACCGGATTGAAGAACCCGAAGAGCCGCTAGAGAAGCTGCGCGAGAACGCCGAGCATCTTTTGCCACGCGGTGCGGGAGCGGTCGAGGAAGTCGGCCCATTCGGGCGCCATTTCATGCATCAGGCGCACGGAGCAGCCTTCGGGCGTCGGCGTGATGTCGATGATGACGGTCGAGCCATCTTTTTCGGTGGCTATCGCCCAGCTGAAGACTATGCGCCCCGGACGCCCTAAGGGCGTCCGCGATTCCATAGCGGTTGCGTTTTCCGAGGAAAACGCAACGGGCGGAGTGAGCTCCATGAATGTGCCGACATGGTCGATGTCGCCGGCGCCGCGGCGGACCTTGTAGGAGAATTCGCCGCCGACGCGCGGATCGTTGTGGATGTGGAGGATTTCCTCTTCGCGCAGCAGCGGGCCGAACATGAAGCGGGCGATCATCGCGGGATCAAGGATGGCGTCGTAGACGCGCTGCGGCGGGGCCCTGAATTTCTGAACCGCAATAGCGGTGGGATTGGAAGGCATGGATCAGTATCCCTCCGGCCATTTGCGGGTGGATTCCAGCGACTCCCCGGTCTCAAGCAGCGACTTGAGGCTGGCGAGGATGACGGGCCAACCGTTTGACACCGTGTCGATGAGCTTGGAGTCGGGCACATCGCTTTCATGGATGAGCGTGAGCTTCACCATGTCGCCCTGCTGCTCAATCTCGTAAGTGACCCGCGTCGGGGCTTCGTCTTTCAGCTCCGGCAGGAATTCGTTTCGCCACGAGAGGACAAGCCTGCGAGGCCGGTCGATCTCGATCACCTTGCCGGCGTCGCCGACGCGGCCGTCGGGGATCACGATCTTCCAGTCAGAGCCGACCTTCCAGTCGGATACCTGATGCGTGTTGGCCCAGTACTGGCGTGTGAACTCGGGCTCGGTGAGGCCGCGCCACAGCTTTTCGGGCGTTGTGCGGATGTAGGTGACGTGGACGAATTTCGAGTTGGTCATTGTTTCCTCGCGGCCTGTTCGCTGGCTCTCCGTTGCTGTGCAGCCTTGAATTCCTCTTCGCCCCAATCGTCGGACTCGGCGCGGATGTAGACGACGACGGTGTGCGGCGTCATTTGAGCCGCTCCTCCTGCTGGGCGAGGACGAGCGGCCAGGCCTTTTCGTTTTCGGCTGCTGCCTGGGCGTGCGGGAAGCCGCGATGCACGAGCGTGACGCGCGTGCCGTTGTTTTCGGCGGTAAACTCGACAGTCAGAAGAGTCTCGGCGCCCTCTGTGCCACCCTTGCCGGTGACCCATGTCATCTCCACCAGCCGGGCGGGGATCAGGCGCAGGAAGCGGCCGTAGTGCGGATGGCGATGGCCATTGTACTCGGTGGCGAAGAACCACGGCTGGCCGGGCTGAGGATCCATGACCACCGTGCCTGGCGCGGCGAACCAGAGATCGAATTCTTGCGTCCAGGCGCGGTATAGACGGGCCGGCGGACAAGGCATCCAGCGTTCGGCGTGGGAATCGTGAGGGCGCGACGAAAGATCTGGTTGGGGGATGGGTTGGGTCATTCTGACTCCAGTCTTTTCTTCAGATCGACAAGCGCATCGACCCGGGTGCGTTCGAACTTCCGTATCCAGCGGTTCGCGATCTCCGCGATCGGAACCGGGTTGAGGTAGTGAAGCTTCTCGCGTCCGCGTTTTACGGTTGCGACGAGGTTCGCTTCCTCAAGGATCGCAAGGTGTTTCGAGACGGCCTGTCGCGTCATCGCCACGCCTTCTTGGGAAAGCCCTGAACAGAGCTCGCCGAGAGTCTGAGCGCTTTTGGCGCTGAGGCTGTCGAGCAGAGCGCGGCGGCTTTCGTCCGCGAGGGCCCGGAACACCAGATCCATGCATTTCAATATGCAACCAAAAGGTTGCCTGTCAACAGGCAAGGTGAAAAAAAGGAGGAGAGGCCATGGGCGGACAGCGAGGACGCGATGTCCTGGTGAAGATCGGCGATGGCGGCGAACCGGCGGCGTTCGCGATCATTGCTGGAATACGTGCGCGCACGATCAGCCTGAGCACGCGGCTGGTAGAGGCGACGACAGCACAGAGTCTCGAAGCATGGCGCGAGCTGATCGCGAATGCCGGAACCAAGCGGATCGAGATCGCGGGATCGGGCGTGTTCAGCGGTGCGGCGTCGGACGCGCGGCTACGTGCGGCGTATTTCGCTGGGGAGGCGCCGATGTTTCAGCTTGTGGTCGCAGACTTTGGCGTTCTCGCGGGGCCGTTTGCGATCGGAGAGCTTGTGTACGCCGGCGAGCACGATGCCGAGGCGGTGTTCTCGATCCGGCTGGCTTCGGCGGGCGTGATTTCGTTCGAGGCGATCTGAGTTTTCCAACATCGGAGGATGGAATGAGTGCGGAAGATGACGCGCTGGAAGAGCGTGCGCGTATGGCCGGCGATATGCTGGAGCGGTCGTTGATGAAGGCCGTGAGTACGGTCGAGGTGGAGCTGGCTCGGGTCGTGCGGACCGGTGAGGCGGATCTGGAGAGGCTGGCTGCAACGGTACTGGAACTCGTGGAGCGGCTTGGTCGCACTTCGGAGACAAGCGCGGCGAGTTCTTCTGGCGGTGGACCGGATGCGGGATCGGCCAACCAGATTGCGACGGCGGTAGCGCGGGCCGTGCGTCGTGGGGCGAGGTTCACATGAGCCTATTTCACGAGGTGCGGCTGCCGTTGGCGCTGGCGTTTGGTGTGAGTGGCGGGCCCGAGCGGGCGACAGATATCGCGCGTCTGGCGTCGGGCGTGGAGAGCCGCAATGCGCGTTGGGCTGGTTCGCGGCGACGGTGGGAGGCTGGTGGGGCCGTGATACGCGCGGACCTGGCGCATGCGCTGGTGGCGTTCTTCGAGGCGCGGCGCGGGCGGATGCATGGGTTCAGGTTTCGCGATCCGATCGATTGGAAGAGCTGCGCACCGAGCCTGGCGATATCGGCGGCTGACCAGCCATTGGGCGCGGGGGATGGTGAGACGACGGAGTTCCAACTCGTGAAGCGGTACACCAGCGGAGGCGCAAGCTGGGATCGCGCGATCACGAAGCCGGTCGAGGATGCAGTTTTAGTGGCAATCGATGGCGAGGTGGTGACAGCGTTCGAGGTGGACTGGACGACGGGTGTCGTAATGTTCGATGCGGCGCCAGCGGATGGCGCGGTTCTGACGGCCGGGTTCGAGTTCGACGTGCCGGTGCGGTTCGATGCTGACCGGCTGGACGTTGCGCTCGAGGGACACGACGCGGTGCGGGTGATGCGTGCGCCGCTGGTCGAGATAGCGGGATAGACAATGAGACAAGTGAGCGAAGCGTTCACCGCCAGGCTGGCGGCGGACGAGACGAGCCTGTGCGTGTGCTGGCGGGTTACGCGGTCGGATGGGGTGGTGTTCGGCGCTACGGATCATGACCGGGTGCTCATGTTCGATGGCGTGATCTATGAACCGGCGAGCGGGCTGAAGGGCACGACATTCGAAAGTTCGAGCGGACTGGCGCCAGGGCGTGCGGCTGCGGACGGCGCCCTCTCGGCAGAGTTCATCACGGAAGGCGATCTCGGCGCGGGGATGTGGGATGGCGCGCGTGTGGATGTGCGGCGTGTGGACTGGCAGGCGCCGGAGCATCGCGTTTGCATCTGGTCGGGACGATTGTCGGAGGTGACGCGGCAGGGCGCGGCGTTTGCGGCGGAGCTGGTAAGCCTGAAGGCAGATCTCGAGCGGCCGGTCGGGCGCGTTTACGCGCGAGCGTGCGATGCGGACGTGGGTGATCCGCGATGTAGCGTCGACCTAGATGACGCGACGTTTCGGGGAGAAGGAACTGTAGTCGCCACATCTGGCGCGAAGTTGTTCGAGGCGGGTGGCCTGGAGGGTTTCGACGACGGCTGGTTCGCTGGCGGCGTGCTGATCTGGGAAACGGGCGCCAATGCCGGTGGGCGCGGCCGGGTGGTTCGGCGCGGGGGTGGCGGGATCGAGCTAGCGGCGGCGCCAAGATTTGCGATCGGGATCGGCGATACGTTCGTTGTGACGGCTGGTTGCGACAAGAGCTTTGCGACCTGCGGCGCCAAGTTCGACAATCGGGACAATTTTCGCGGCTTTCCACATATGCCGGGAACGGACGCCGTGTTGGCGGGGCCGGCTTCCGATCGTCCAAATGACGGCGGGAGGCGCGGATGAGCAGTCTTCAGCGGCAAGCCATCGTCGCGGAGACGCGGCGCTGGCTTGGAACGCCGTATCGGCATCAGGCGAGTGTGCTGGGCGTAGGCGTGGACTGTCTTGGTCTGGTGCGCGGCGTCTGGCGCGGCGTGATCGGCGAGGAGCCGGAAAAGACGCCGGGCTACACGCCGAACTGGGCGGAGGCGCTAGGCGAGGAGACGCTGCTGGAGGCTGCGCGCCGGCATCTGCGCGAGATCACACTGGGCGATGCATGTGAGGGCGACGTGCTGCTCTTCCGCATGGCGATGGGATCGCCAGCCAAGCATGCGGCGATCGTCTCGGGCGAGGACAGGATCATCCACGCATACTGGGGACGCGCCGTGTGTGAGACGCGGCTGGTTCCGTGGTGGCGACGGCGCATCGCGGCAGCGTTCCAGTTTCCAGGAGTTGAAGACTGATGGCCGAGCTGGTTTTGAACAGGATGGGTGGGGCGATCGGCGGGCAGGTTCTGCCGCAGGGCGCGAACATTCTCGGGCAGCAAATATCGGGTCAAGCGCTCGGCCAGGCGATCGGATCGCTAGCCGGAGCGGCGATCGATGCACGATACCTGACGCCGCCGATGCAGGGTCCGCGGGTGAAGGAGTTTCACCTGACGGAGAGCCGCGAGGGGGCGAGCATCCCGGTCGTGTACGGGCGCTGCCGGGTCGGCGCGCAGGTGATCTGGGCTACGGAGTTCCGGGAGCATCGTGAGACGCATGGCGGCAAGGGCGGCCCCCCCGTAAGCGAGTATTCGTATTCGCTGAGTTTTGCGGTTGCTCTGTGCGAGGGCGAGGTATCTCGCGTGTCGCGGTGCTGGGCCAATGGCGTGCCATTCGATCTCTCGAAGGCGACTTGGCGGCTCTACAAGGGGACGGAGGACCAGGCGCCGGACCCGCTGATCGAGGCAATAGAGGGTGGGGGCTCAGGCGGGGCGCCTGCGTATCGCGGCGTGGCGTACATCGTGTTCGAGGAGCTGCCGGTCGATCAGTTCGGCGGGCGCATGCCGCAATTGTCGTTCGAGGTGGTGCGGCCGGCAGGTGGCGCGGCGGACAGGCTGGAAGCGGTTACGCGGGCAGTGAACATCATTCCGGGTACCGGTGAGTTCGCGCTGGCGACCGACATTGTGCGCCGGAGGATTGGTCCTGGCCGCGAGACCGCGGAGAACATGCACAGCGGCGAGGCTATCTCCGACTTCGAGGCATCGCTGGATCAGCTCGAGGCGGAGCTACCGAATGTCACCCGCGTGAACCTGGTGGTTGGATGGTTCGGGAACGATCTGCGCTGCGGCGAGTGCGAGATCCGACCGGGTGTCGAGATTTCGGGCAAGACGACCGCGCCACAAGGCTGGTCCGTGGTGGGCATCGAGCGTGGCGATGCCTATGTCGTTTCGCAAACTGGCGGCAAGCCGAACTATGGGGGCACGCCATCGGACGAAAGCGTGAGGCAAGCAATCACGGCGCTGAAGGTGCGCGGCTATCATGTGACGCTCTATCCCTTCCTGTTGATGGATATTCCGGCCGGCAATGGTCTGCCCGATCCCTATGGCGGCGCGGAGCAGGCGGCGTTTCCGTGGCGCGGGCGGATCACGATCGTGGTGGGGGACGCAGGCGAGCAGATCGAAGCTTTTTTCGAAACCTATCGTGATTTCGTGCTGCATTATGCGGCGCTGGCTGAAGACACCGGCGCGGACGGCCTACTGATCGGATCGGAGCTGGTCGGGCTCACGCGGGTCAAGATCGGCGACGCGTATCCGGCGGTGGATGCGCTGGTTGAGTTGGCGAGCGATGTCCGCGGCATCGTGGGCGGCGATGTCGAGGTCAGCTATGCCGCTGATTGGACAGAGTATGCCGCGCGGGTGGACGGCGCCGATCTCGATTTTCCGCTCGATGGACTCTGGACGAGCGAAGCCATCAGTTATGTTGGCCTCGACTGGTATCCGCCAATGGCCGACTGGCGCGATGGCGATAGTCATGCGGATGTGGCCTGGCGCGATGGGCGTTCGCGCGACTATCTGGCTACGCAGATAGCAGGCGGCGAAGCATTCGAATGGTATTATGCGGACGAAGCTGATCGCGCGGCGCAGGTGCGGCTGCCGATAACCGATAGCGCCTATGGAGAGCCATGGGTGTTCCGGCAGAAAGATGTCGCCGGTTGGTGGAGCCATGTACATCATTCGCGTGTTGCAGGTGTCAGATCTGGAACGCCGACGGCCTGGATTGCCGGCATGAAACCGGTGCGGCTTGTTGAAATGGGCGTGCCCGCGGCGGACAAGGGCGCGAACCAGCCGAACGTGTTCTATGATCGCAAAAGCTCTGAGAGCGCGTTGCCGCATTTCTCGAATGCCTCACGAGACGATGTGATTCAGCGCAACGCCATCGAGGCGTTTCATGCGCACTGGGATGAGACCAGCAATCCGGAATCCGAAGTCTACGAGGGGCGCATGATTCCCGAAGACGGGATTGCGCTGTGGGCATGGGATGCCCGGCCCTATCCTGCTTTTCCGGCGGATGAAGATGCGTGGAGCGATGGCGGCAACTGGCGGCTGGGGCATTGGCTCAACGGGCGCGTCGGCGTGGCGCTGTTGCGGGATGTGGCGGCGGATGTCTGCGCCAAGGCAGGTGCGACTGCGGACGCAAGCGGGGTGACCGAGATCGTTTCGGGCTATCGTTTCGACGGGCCAACGAGCGCTCGTTCCGCACTGGAACCGCTGATGGCTGTGCACGGGCTCGACGCGACCGAGCGTAACGGCTCGATAGTTTTCCGGATGCGCGGGGCGGACTCCGTGAGCATCGATGCGGGGCGGCTGGTTGAGGAGAATGCTCCGCCGTTGACGCTGGCGCGTGGCGGCATGGAGGGGCCGGAGTCGCGGGTGAGGCTGCGCCATGTCGACGCGGAGGCGGATCAGGCGCCTGGCGTTTCGGTGTCGGCGGGCGGAGCAGGTGCGCCCGTCGTCGATGTCGAGGCAGCCATTTCGTTCGATCGAGAGCAGGCGCAGCGCTGCGCCAACGCATTGGCGGAGCAATTGACGCTGCATCGGGAGCGGGCACGGTTTGCCATGGGGGCGGATGGAGCTGTGCTGGAAGCCGGAGATGTCGTGCGGCTTGGCGCCGACGCCTGGCGCATTGTCGAACTGTCGGACGGCGGCGTCATTCGGTTCGAAGCGGTGAGGGCGGGAGCACCATTGGCGGCGATCCTGAAGCCTGCCTCGCCCGTCAAGCCGCTTGTTCCGTCTTCTCCAACCGAGCCGGGTGTGGCGATTGTCGATGGGCCGGCCTTGCCCGGGCAGGAAGACGATCTGCGACCTCTAGGATTTGCGTTCACTGAATCGTGGACGGGGGCGGTCATTTTCTCTGCTGGCGCCGATGCCTCGGAGATGACCGTGCGCGGGCGCATCGATCGTCCGTGCATGATGGGTTGGCTGGTAGCCGACCTTTCTTCGCACGCCTCTGGTAGATGGCAGGAGGATTCGACCTGGATAAGCGTGCCGGGCGCCCTTGCGACACGCACGGAGAGTGCTGTGCTCAACGGGGCCAACGCAATGCTGGTCGAGACCGAAGCGGGCTGGGAACTCGTCCAGTATCATGAGGCGGAGCTAGTCGAGCTTGAGACTTATAAGCTGACCGGCTTGCTGCGCGGACAACAGGGAACCGAGCTCGCCATGTCCGTTGGCGCGACGGAGGGGGCACGCGTACTGTTTCTGACAGGCGCGGAAGCGCGACTTGAAGTCGAAAGCTGGGAACGCGGTTTGGCGCTCCAATGGACCGCAGGTCTGTGGGAAGGCCTCCATACCCATCACGAAGCTGGGGGCCGCATGTGGTCGCCGGCGCACTTCGCAGCGGAATGGTCGGAAG
The DNA here is from genome assembly GCA_030697555.1 of Hyphomonadaceae bacterium. Lineage (GTDB taxonomy): Bacteria > Pseudomonadota > Alphaproteobacteria > Caulobacterales > Hyphomonadaceae > UBA7672. The sequence continues at coordinate 73,717 of JAUYPV010000002.1, read as the reverse complement.
GCGATCTGGCGTTGGCGTGGACAAGACGGGCGCGGACGGATGGCGACCCCTGGCTACCCGGGGAGCCGCCGAATGAAGTGACGGAGGGGTACAGGATTCAGGTGTCAGGCGGCGGGATGATCAAGCGGCAATGGGACGTTGCTGATTCGTCATCCATCTATCCTGAAAGCGATCAGGCCACGGATTTTCCCGGCGGCGGCGGGGCACTGATTGAGGTGGCGCAGCTTGGACGCAATGGGGAACCTGGCGACTGGGCGGCGCTGAACGTGGAGATTCCAGCATGATGATTTGGCTGCTCCTCGTCTTTTGCCTGAAAATCATCATGATTGTGCTTGTCTTGCATGGGTCTGAGGGCCCACGTTAAGGCTCACTCCGCCAGCAAGGATCAGCGCTTGAGCTGGGATCCCTATGCGGCGCTTGGCGTGCCCAAATCGTCGAGCGCCGAAGACATTCGGAAAGCCTACCGCAAGCTCGCAAAAGAGCTGCACCCGGACGTGCGCCCGAATGACAAGTCCGCGACCGAGCGATTCAAGCGCGTGACAGCGGCATTCAACCTGCTGACCGACGAACCTCTGCGCACGCGATTCGACCGTGGCGAGATCGATGCCGATGGAAACGAGCGTCCCGTTTTTCAGCCTGGCGGCGGGTTCGGCGGATTTGCGGGAGCGGGCGCCGGAGCCGGAGCCGGAGCGCGCGCAAGAGGGCGCGCTGGCGCTGATGGATTCGAGGACCTGTTCGACGGGTTATTCAGTCGCGGCGGCACGCGTGGCTTCGGCCAGCGGCGCGGCGAGGACGTGCGCTATCGCATGGAGGTGGACTTCCTCGATGCGGTGAATGGCGGACGCCGACGGGTGACGATGTCGGACGGACGGTCGCTCGATCTTGCAATTCCCGCGGGACTGAATTCGGGACAGACGCTGCGCCTGAAAGGCCAGGGCTTGCCAGGCGCCGGCGGCGGAGCGGCCGGCGATGCACTCGTAGAGATCACGGTCGGCGAACATCAGGTGTTCAAACGCGATGGCATCGACGTCCGGATGGAGCTCCGAATCTCACTCGCAGAAGCCGTCGAAGGCGGCGCCGTACAAGTGACGACACCGTCAGGACCGGTCGATGTGACGATCCGGCCAGGCCGCAGTTCAGGCGACTTGTTGCGTTTGCGAGGAAAGGGGGTTCAGACGCAGCCGAATCCCGGTGATCTGCTGGTGCGACTGCTGATCGTGCTGCCCAAGAAGGACGATCCCGAGTTACAGGCGTTTATAAAGACGTGGTCGGGACGTAAGTCGGATGTGCAGCGTTAAGCAAGAAAAACAGCTGGAACTGCTCGTGTTTCCTGGCTTTCGCAGCCGTTCAGACGAGGTTCACGGTATCGCGACTAGATACTCTCCCATGCTTCGTCGTGTCTTCCTTTCGGGTCTTGCCATGATCGCCGCCATAAGTGTGGCGGCCTCGCCGGCGTCTGCGCAGCGCGGACGTGATCGCGATCAGGGCTTCCCGGGTTCGCAGTGGAACCCCCAGGAAGATCGCGAACAGCAACGAGAAGTTCCGCTCAGTTCCATCCTGCGCGAGCTGCGTGGACGATATGGCGGCCAGCACCTCGATGCACAGAAGGCCGGCGGGCGCTATATCATTGCCTGGATTACCGGAGACGGGCGGCGACTCACCATCGAGGTGGACGCCGCGACTGGCCGCGTCCTTTCGACCCGCTGAAAGATCAACATGCGAGTTCTTGTAGTCGAAGATGATCCGGACCTTGGCCGTCAGCTCACCGAAGCGCTGACGCAGGCCGGCTATGCCGTCGACCTGGCGCCGGACGGAGAGGAAGGACATTTCCTCGGCGATACGGAACCTTATGATGCGGCGGTGCTGGATCTTGGTCTGCCCAAGATGGATGGCGTGCGCGTGCTCGAGAAGTGGCGCAACGCCGGGAAGGACATGCCGGTGCTGATTCTCACGGCGCGAGATCGCTGGAGCGAGAAGGTCGCCGGGTTCGATGCCGGCGCCGACGACTATCTCACCAAGCCGTTCTATACCGAGGAGCTGCTCGCGCGTTTGCGAGCTCTGATGCGGCGGGCAGCGGGCCATGCGAGCGCGGCGCTGGAGTGCGGCGATCTTCGGGTCGATACGCGCGCAGCGCGGGCTTCGGTCAATGGCGAGCCGATCAAGCTGACGGCGCACGAGTATCGCGTGCTCAGCTATCTGATGCATCATCAGGGCCGCGTTGTTCCGCGGACGGAACTGGTCGAGCATATTTACGATCAGGATTTCGATCGTGATTCGAACACGATCGAGGTGTTCGTCGGACGCCTGCGCCGCAAGATCGGCTCCAACCGCATCTTGACGGAGCGCGGGCTCGGGTATCGGCTGATCGATCCGAAGGCCGAAAAGATCGCCGAATAGCATGACTGAAGCGCCGGGGGCGGGCGAAACCGAGGGGGCGCGCACGCGCGGCTCAATCGCCCGGCGCATGCTCGTGACCGCGGCGGTTTGGAGCGTCGTCGTGCTCGTGGCAGCGGGTTTGTCGCTACAGACGATCTATCGCGCCGAGACAGACCGGCAGCTGGACGTCAGCATCAATGACACGATGAGGACGCTTGCCAACGCGGTTGATTCCACCGACTCCGGCGAGCCTAAGATCGACGACACCAAGCTTCCGAAGGACGAGAGGTTCGGGTTGGAGCTACAGGGCAGATACTGGGCCTACCTGATCGTTGACGCGCGGAACCACATCGTGTTCGTCAACAAGTCGCCGAGTTTCGCCGATACGGGGCCGGAAGCCACGCCGGAGATGATCGCCGCTGCGCGAGCGCGGCCTGGCGTGACGGCGCATCTCGACGCGCCGGGCCCAAATGAGCAACTGCGCATCGGACTTCAGGCCGTGCAGCTGCCCTATCGATCCCTTCCCATCATTCTCTATGTCGGTGTCGATCGCACAATGGCGAACGAGGCGACGGGGCGCTTTGCGCTGACACTGGTCATCGCGCTTGGCGTACTGGCGCTTGGCCTTGTTGTCGGCATCGTCGTGCTGATCCGCTATGGCTTGCGACCGCTGCACGAGGTCGAGGACAAGTTGCATGATGTGCGGGGCGGGCGGCGGGACACGCTGGACGGAGAGTATCCGCGAGAACTCTTGCCGCTGGTGAAGGAGATCAACACGCTCATCAATCACAACCGGAAGGTGGTCGATCGTGCGCGCACGCATGTCGGCAACCTGGCTCATGCGTTGAAGACGCCGCTCGCGGTTCTGATGAACGAGTCACGGGGCGGTGATCGCATGTCGGAAACAGTGCGCCGCCAGACTGAGGCGATGACCAGCAACGTCAATCACTATCTCAAGCGCGCCCAGGCGGCGGCGCAGGCCGAAGTGCTGGGCGCCCGTACGGAAATCAAGGAGCCGATCGAAGGCATCTCGCGGATGCTGGAGCGTTTGCACCGGGACAAGAACCTGACCGTGGATGTCGACGCCGACCCCAGCGCGGTATTCCGCGGTGAAAAGGGCGACCTTGATGAACTTGTCGGGAACCTGTTGGACAACGCCGCCAAATGGTGCAAGTCGCGGGTCAAGGTGAAGGTGACCCGGAGCGATGACGGGATCGAGATTATCGTCGATGACGATGGGCCCGGTCTTTTGGCTGAACATCGCGCCAAGGCGCTGGAACGCGGCAAGCGGCTGGACGAGTCCGAGCCGGGAACAGGTCTAGGATTGTCGATCGTGACCGAACTCGCGGACATCTATGGCGGCCAGCTGCATCTTGAGGATAGCCCGATGGGCGGTCTTCGCGCGCGGCTCAATCTGCCGGCGGCGCCGCTTTGATCTGGCTTGTCCTCGTGGCGGTCCTGTTTGTAGCGGGCGGGACTTGGCTCGTCGCAAAGTCGATGCTTGTGCGCGGCGTTGTGTTCGCGGCGGGCCTGGCGGCGGTGGGAACTTACTTCCTGCTCGGCAGGTCGGACATGCCGGACGACCCGCTTGAGGCGCGTATTGCCCAGATCGAAAAGCAGTGGGACGAACAGGGTCCGCAGACATTGACGGGCGACCAGATCTTGGCGCTGGCGGAAAGACGCGCCCGCGAAGAGCCCAACAATCCGGGGCCGCATCTTGCGATCGGCACGCTGATGGAAATAGCCGGCCGTCCGGAAGAGGCGATGATGGCCTACGAGTCGGCGCTGCGGCGGGCGCCGGACGAGATCGAGGCGATCAAGAAGCTGGCCGACCTGCGGTTCAAGATGACGCAGCAGGTCGATCCGACCACGGCGGCGCTCTATCGGGAATGGTATCGGCGCGAGCCCGACCAGTTGCGGGTGGGCTATCTGGCGGGGATCGGTACGTGGCTGGAAGGCAAAAAGCCCGAGGCCGAGGCGATTTGGGCCGACGTCGAGGCCAAGACGCCGCCTCCGCAGGTTCGGGGCATGTACCTGGCGTTGCGGCAAATGTACGGGATTGACCCTGCGCCGCCGGCGCCTTCCAAGCCGCCAGGCTGATAATCTGGCAAGTCGTGATGTGCTGCTCGCGCCATTGTGTCGCTGGCGTCCGGAAAATCGCGTAAATATACTGTGCTAGCCGGTTTCACGGAGACGAAGCTCCCATGCGCAAACGTTCTCAACGACTTTGGCTGATCGGGGCCGCCGCTGTGCTGGTGCTCGGTGCTGGCGGATTGGCGGCGGTGGCGCTGCAGGATTCGGTCGCGTTCTTCGCGGCGCCTTCCGAGCTGATCGAGAAGGACATGATCAAAGCGGGCAAGAGCGCGCGCGTCGGCGGCCTCGTCGAGGTCGGCAGCGAAACGCACGGTTCGAATGGCGAACTGTTGTTCAGGATCACCGACGGCGATCACACGGTGCCGGTAGTGTTCGAGGGAATTCCGCCTGATCTGTTTCGCGAAGGGCAGGGCGTAGTCGCCGAAGGCAAGTTCGACGCTGACGGCCGGCTGGTCGCCAAGCGCGTGCTGGCAAAGCACGACGAGAACTACATGCCCAAGGAAATCTATGACGCGATGCGCAAGAAGGCGGGCCCGGACGGCGCCGGCGCGTATGAGAAAGAACCCACAAGTTGATCGCTGAACTCGGCCACCTGCTCGCCTTTCTAGCGCTGGCGACAGCGGCGGCGCAAAGCGTGCTTGGCCTGACGACAGGTGGCGAGGCGACCCGGCGTCTGGCGGTGGCGACGGGCATGTTTACCGCGCTGGCGATGCTGACGCTGATCATCAGCTTCGTACGGCTGGATTTCTCGGTGGCGCTGGTCGCCGCCAACTCGCACTCACAGAAGCCGCTGATCTATCGCATCGCCGGAGCGTGGGGGAACCACGAAGGCTCGATGCTGCTTTGGTGCGTGATCATGTCGGCCTATGGCGCGGCGGCGGCCTTGTGGATGCGAGCCGACAGGCTGCGTGACCGAGCGCTGGGCGTGCAGGGGCTGCTGACGCTTGGTTCGCTGGCCTATCTGCTGTTTGCATCGAGCCCGTTCCTTCGACTTGCCGTGCCGCCGCTCGAGGGCCGCGGCATGAACCCGCTGCTGCAGGATCCTGCGGTCGCGCTCCATCCCCCCTTCCTCTACACCGGCTATGTCGGCCTTTCGTTCGTGTTTTCGATCGCCGCTGCTGGTCTCATCAATGGCTCGATCGACCGCGATTGGGCGAAGCGCGTCAGGCCATGGGCGCTGACGGCGTGGAGCGCGCTCACCGTCGGGATCGCGCTCGGCGCCATCTGGGCGTATTACGAGCTTGGCTGGGGCGGCTGGTGGTTCTGGGATCCGGTCGAAAACGCTTCCTTCATGCCATGGCTGGTTACCGCGGCGCTCGTACATTCTCTCATCGTGACCGAGAAGCGCGGCAGCATGGCCGCGTGGACGGTCTTTCTTGCGGTGCTGGCTTTCTGCCTGGCGCTGCTCGGCACTTTCCTTGTGCGATCGGGCGTGATGACGTCCGTCCATGCGTTCGCAACCGACCCGACGCGCGGGATCGTGCTGCTGATCGGGCTTGCGATTGCCGGCGGTGCGGCGTTGGCGCTCTATGCTTGGCGTGCGCCCAAGATTCCGCCGGGGCCGGAGTTCGATCCCGTCAGCCGCGAGGGTGCGCTTGTACTAAACAATCTCTTCCTGTCGGTCGGCGCCGCGCTGGTGCTGGTAGGAACCGTGACGCCGATGTTCGCGCAGGCGCTCAACGTGTCGCTGTCAATCGGCGAGCCGTACTTCCAGCTTACCTTTGCTCCGATGATGGCAGTGCTGCTGCTGTTCATGCCGCTGGCGCCGATGTCTGCGTGGCGGAAGACGGAGTTAAAGCCGATACTGAGACGGCTGGCGCCGGCAGGCATTCTCGCGGTGATCGCTGGCGGGTTTGCGATGATCGTTGGTGGATGGCAGCCCTGGCTTGGCTTCGGTGTACTGGTTGGCGTGTGGGTGATTGCAGGTGTCGTGCTCGACCTTGTCCGGCGCGCAGGTCCCGGCGGCGCCGGACGATTGTTCAAGTTGCCGCTCGCGGTCTGGGGCATGACGATTGCCCACATCGGTATCGGCCTCTTCGTCATCGGCGCGACGGCGGAAACCGTGACACGGTCCGAACGCACCTTCCCGCTGCAGAGGGGCGAATCCGCCACAATGCAGGGCTGGACGTTCCGCTTCGACGGCGTGCGGCAGGTCGAGGGGCCGAACTATAACGCCACGCGAGCCGACATCACCGTGACCCATGACGGACGTACGGACGTCATCCACCCCGAGAAACGCATCTACCCGATCGCGCAGTCGGGCACGACGGAAGTCTCGATCCGCAAGACTGCCTGGCGCGATGTCTATGTGGCGCTGGGCGACACGATACGCGAGGAGCCTGGAGTCTGGCGCATCCGAATTGCGTTCCACCCGCTTATCGACTGGGTATTCGGCGGCGCTGGCCTGATCGCGCTCGGCGGGTTCATTTCACTCACGGCAAAGCTCCGTCGCCGCGCGCCTGCGACAGACGCTGCGGCTGCAACGACGCCGGAAGCCACCACTGAAACGCCTCCTGCGGGAGCGCCGGCATGACCTGGCTCCTGCTTCTCGCTTTCCAGCTGGGAGTCGAGACGCCGCTGGCCGACGCGCAAGAGGAAGCGCGGGCGCAGGGGCTGATGCGCGAAATTCGTTGCGTGGTTTGCGAGAACGAACCTGTATCGCAGTCGACTGCCGACATCGCGGTCGACATGCGGCGGGCGATTCGCAAGCAGGTTGAAGCAGGCAAGAGCAACAACGAGATTCGCCACTTCTTCACGGACAAGTACGGCCAGTTCGCTTCGTTCCGGCCGCCGACCGAAGGGTTCTGGCTGCTGCTATGGGCCTTCCCATTTCTGCTCGTTGGTGGGGCAGCTGCGTTCCTGGGGATGCGGGCGTTCGGCAAACGCAAGCCGGGCCTGAAGCCCCTCCCAGACGACGGACGTGGCCCGCTGGAGGGCTAGGGCCTGTGCCAGAGCGGGGAATCAGCCAGAAAGCCGCACGAATTCCTTCTGCGGAACCTCTGGCGCCGCCGCATGATTGCCTTAAAGTAACGCATGATGGTTGCTGTCAATGACGCAGGGCGACGTTCCCCGGCATTGGCTTGGCGGCCATATAAAAGCCTGACGCGGCTAAGCAGCTGCGAAGTCGTATAAGGGTTCAGGGTCGCGGTTTGGCGCTCGCGCGAGCGATGCAGTGAGAGAAAGCGATATGATGAAGTTAAAGACCGCCCCCGCCGGCCGCATGGGCATCGCGGCGAGTCTGATGGCAGCGGTCGCAATGGGCGCCGTGCTTGGGGCTCCCGGCGCCATGGCGCAGCAGGGCAAGCCTATCGCAGTCACACCTCCTGGTGGCGCGCCGGTGAGCTTCGCCGACCTGATCGACCGGGTGAGCCCGGCCGTGGTCAGCGTGCTCGTGACGACAGAGATCAAACGCGAAGATCGCGACAGCGCCTTTAATCCTTTCCGCGGCCTGCCGGGCTTCGACGAGTACGAAGACCGTTTCGGCAAGGGCAACAGCGAGGAAGGCGAGGGAGAAGAAGGCAGCCCCGAGACCGACCAGGAGGGCCGCGCCCTCGGTTCAGGATTCTTCATTTCCCAGTCGGGCTACATCGTCACCAACAACCACGTGGTCGAGAACGCACGTGAAGTCGTCGTGACGCTGAAGAACGGTGACCAGCTCGAGACCGAAATCATCGGCACCGACGCGCAGACGGACCTCGCTGTTCTCAAGGTCAAGAAAGCGGGCAGCTATCCGTACGTGCAATTCGCCACGAAGGCCAAGCCGCGGGTAGGAGACTGGGTCGTTGCGGTTGGCAACCCTTTCGGTCTCGGCGGCACGGCCACGGCGGGCATCGTCTCGGCTGACGGACGCCAGCTCGATGGCCCGTACAACGATTTCATCCAGGTCGACGCGCCGATCAACCGCGGCAACTCGGGCGGACCGACGTTCAACCTCAACGGCGAAGTCATCGGCGTGAACACCGCCATCTTCTCCGACACGGGCGGCGGCAGCGTAGGCATCGGCTTCGCCATCGAGGCCAGCGCGGCGAAGAGGATCGCCGATACGCTGATCAAGGACGGCAAGGTCATTCGCGGCTGGCTCGGCGTCGAGATCCAGAGCATGACGGACCGCTATGCCGAAGCCTTCAGCCTGAAGAGCAAGACCGGCGCGATCGTTCGCACTGTGACGGCGGGCGGCCCGGCGGAAGCCAGCGGCATCAAGCGCTCCGACATCATCATCGCGGTCAACGATGAAGAGGTAAAAGACAGCCGGGAACTGACGCAGCGCGTCGGCAGCCTGCTCGCCGGGTCGAAGAACAAGTTCAGGGTTATCCGCGACGGCAAGGAACAGATCATCCAGGTCACCGTGCGTGAGCGTGACGACAAGGCGCTGAGCGCCCAGGTGCTCGATCCCAAGCGCGCCAACATGCTGCCGCCCAAGGCTGGTCCGGAAGATGTGAAGGTGCACGGTGGAACGATGCGTCCGCTGAACACCACGGAAACCGATAAGTTCGACATCGAGGCGCCGGGAACGGGCCTGATGATCGTCACGGTGCAGTCGCGTGGAGCGCTGTCGAAGATCGGCCTCGAGCCGGGCGACGTATTGCTCGCTGTCAACAACAAGCCGGTGAAGACGCCGAAGGACTACGACGACGCTGTCGCCAGCGCGAAGGTCGGGGGCAAGAAGGACATCATTGCCCGCGTCCAGTGCGGCAGGCAGGAGCGTTGCGGAGACCTGACCGCGCTTTATCCGATCGAGATCTCGGAATAGGTCATGCGAGTCATAGTCATCGAAGACGATTCAGACGCTGCGTCGTTCGTGAAACGCGTGCTGAGCGAAGCTGGCCACGCGGTCGATATCTGCGGGGACGGCGAATCTGGTCTCAACCAGGCGCGGACAGGCGACTACGACGCGCTCGTGGTCGACCGGATGCTGCCAGGCATGGATGGGCTCAAGCTGCTCAAGAGCTATCGCGACGGCGGCGGCCGCGCGCCAGCGCTGTTCCTGTCGGCGCTGGGCGAGGTCGACCATCGCGTCGAGGGCCTGCAGGCCGGCGGCGACGATTACCTCGTGAAGCCCTATGCGCCGAGCGAACTGGTTGCGCGCGTCGAGGCGCTAGGCCGCCGGGCGACTGGCGACATCCCGACCACGAAGCTGGCGGTCGGCGGGCTGGAGATGGATTTGCTTGCCCGCAGTGTCACGCGCGACGGCCAGAAGATCGACCTTCAGCCGCGCGAGTTTCGCCTGCTTGAATTCCTCATGCGGCACGCGGGGCAGGTGGTCACGCGCACCATGCTGCTGGAGAAGGTCTGGGACTATCACTTCGATCCCCAGACCAACGTGATCGATGTCCACGTCTCCCGTCTCAGAGGGAAGATCGACAAGGACTTCGAACGCCCCCTGCTGCACACCGTTCGCGGCGCAGGATACCGGCTCGAAGCTTAAGCCATGAAGATCGGCCGCCTGCCGGCGCTGGTCCGGACGACAACGTTCCGGCTGGCGCTGCTGCACGCGTCGATCTTCATTCTCTTCACGGCGTCTCTTCTTGCATATCTCTACTATGAGACGGCCGGTCATCTCGACCGGCAGGCCGGTAACGAGCTCAATGCCGAATTCCAGGAATTGTCGGCCGCCTATCGCGGCGGTTTCGATCGGCTGAACCAGTCGGTGATCGAGCGCTCGTCGGCGCGCGGCAAGTTCTTCTACCTGTTGCTCGACGGCTCCGGCGTGAAAGCGTCTGGGGACTTCGATGTGTTGCCGGCGCCGGCGCCGACGGCGGGGCAGGTCGTGGACGTCAACTTCGACTACGATGCGCGGACGCCGGATGGACAGCCCAGCCGCAGGTCGGCCCAGGGGCGCATCTCCCGGCTGACGGACGGCGGCGTGCTGATGGTCGCCTACGACGTCGGCGAACTCGGCGAGATGAACCGCAGGATCAGCGATGTCGTCTGGCGATCGGCGGCTGTTGGTTTCGTGTTGTCGCTGATCGGAGGTGTCGTGATCTCACGATCTGCCGCGCAGCGGGCCGAACAGCTGGCCAAGACGACAGAGGTGGTCATGGCGGGCGATCTTTCGCGCCGCGCGCCTGTGTTCGGATCCGGCGACGAGTTCGACCGGCTTTCGGAGCAGCTCAACGCCATGCTGGCGAAGCTGGAGCGACTGGTCATTTCGTCACGATCGGCGGGCGATTCTATCGCACACGACCTGAGGTCGCCGCTGACGCGGCTGCGAAACCGGCTCGAGGGTGGTCTTCGAGACACCAATGCGGACGGCCCGCGACAGGCGCTGGCGCGGTCGATCGACGATGTCGACGGCGTGCTCGACACGTTCAATGCCGTTCTGCGCCTGTCGCGCGTGCAGGCAGGCGCGACGGGTTCGTTCAAGCGCACCGATGTCGTGGGCATCACCAACGAACTGGCTGAACTCTACCAGCCGGTGTGCGAGGAAAAGCAGCTTTCGTTCGAGTATGCGTGCGAGCCGGATCTCTACGTGCTGGCCGACCGCGACCTCATTGCCCAGGCCATGTCGAACCTGATGGACAATGCCGTGAAGTATACACCGAGCGGCGGCGATGTTCGCCTGAAGGCGCGTCGCGCTGCGAATGGCGATATCGAGCTTTCGGTGGCGGACTCAGGACCGGGGATTCCTGCACAGGACCGGGAACGGGTGATCGAGCGTTTCGTACGGTTGGAGCAATCGCGCAGCGAACCCGGCAGCGGCCTGGGGCTCAGCCTTGCGTCTGCGGTGGCGGAAGCGCATTCGGGCAGTCTTGTGCTGGGTGATGGTTTGGGGCTGCCGGGAAGGCCGGGCTTGAAGGCGACGCTGGTTCTGCCGGCGGCATGACCCGCAATTTCATGGACCATCGCCCGAGGCGCGCTAGGTTGCCGGCATGACCGGTCGGCTTGGAATGTTGGGGCTAGGTGCGCTGGGCGGCGCGGAAGGCAATGCGGTGCGAGCGCTGGAGCTTGCGGCGCCCTATTCGCCGTATCTGGCGCGCCTTTGCGGACGATTTCCGGAAGTGCTGGAACGACTGAAGTCGGCCGGGCCGGAAGCGGCGCTTGAAGCGCGCCTCATGGAAATTCATCAAGCAGGTGGGATGAGAGGCGGACTCGATGCGCCGATGCGCATCATGCGGCGGGCGAAAGAGGCGGCGCATCTGATCATCGCCGGAGCTGATCTTGGCGGCGTGTGGAAGCTGGACGACGTCGTCGAGCGCCTGACGCGGCTGGCGGATGCTTCTGTGGACGCGGCGCTGCGGCTCGCGATCCGCACGGCGCAGGCTTCGGGCAAGCTGGGTGAGAGGAAGGACAGCGGCGATTTGCCGGGCCTGTTCGTCCTGGCCATGGGCAAGATGGGGGCGCGGGAGCTCAACTATTCCAGCGATGTCGACCTGATTGTGCTGTTTGATCTCGACGTGCTGCCGGTCGAGGGCTCGCGGGCGAAGGAAGCGATGGTGCGCCTGACGCGCGATCTCGTGCGGATCATGGAAGAGCGCACGGCGGATGGATATGTGTTTCGCACCGACCTGCGGCTGCGACCCGATCCGGCGTCAACGGCACCGGCGATCTCGACCCAGTATGCGACTGGCTACTACGAGAGCGTCGGGCAGAACTGGGAGCGGATGGCGCACATCAAGGCGCGAGTGTGCGCAGGCGACCAAAAGACGGGCGAAGACTATCTCAAGGAGCTGCAGCCTTATGTGTGGCGGCGGCATCTCGACTACTGGGCGATCGCGGACATCCATTCGATCAAGCGCCAGATCCACTCGCATGGCGGGCATGCAGAGCTGGCTGAGCCGGATTTCGACGTGAAGCTTGGACGCGGAGGCGTGCGGGAGATCGAGTTCTTTACGCAGGTTCAGCAGCTCATTCTCGGCGGGCGGTTTCCGCAATTGCGGGCGCCGCGGACCAAGGATGCGCTGAAGGCGATGGTCGAAACGGATGTGGTCGCGGCGGAGGTGAGGGACGAACTTGTAATTGCCTATGACTATCTGCGGTCGCTGGAGCACCGCATACAGATGGTCAATGACGAGCAGACACATCACCTGCCGGACAGGGTGCAGAAGCGCGCCGAGATCGCGGTGCTGTCTGGGTATAGCGACGTATCGTTGTTCGAGGCTGACATCGCGCGCGTGCGCGTGCGTGTGCATGGCGTCTACTCGAACCTTTTCGCGACCGAGGAGCGGCTGTCGGGCGAAGCGGGGAACCTCGTATTCACAGGCGTCGATGACGACCCGGGGACGGTTGCGACACTGAAGGCGATGGGCTTCAGTGATCCCTCGCGGATCATTCATGTGTTTCAGCAGTGGCACCGGGGTGCGATCCCGGCGACGCGCTCGGCGCGTGCGCAGCAATTGCTGACGTCGCTGGGGCCGCGGCTGCTGGCGGTGATGTCGGAGGTTGGCGAGCCGGACGCAGCTTTTGAGCGGTTCCACGAGTTTTTCTCCTCGCTAGGATCCGGCGTGCAGGTCATGTCGCTGATGCTGGCAGAGCCTGCGCTGGCGCGAGACCTGATCGAGACGATGACGTTCGCGCCCAAGCTTGCCGCAGACTTGGCGCGGAGGCCGGCGCTGATGGATTCCATGCTGGAACCATCCTTCCGCGCGCCGGTGTCGTCGGACGAGCGGGGGTCGCGCGAAAAGAGGTTACGAGAGCAGTTGGCGCGCGCCGATGGGTTTGAGGGGCAGCTCAATGTGGCGCGTCGATTCCATCGTGAGGAAGCGTTTCGCATCGGTTACCAGTTGCTACGCGGAACGATCCGATCGGCGGAGGCAGGGGCGGCGTATGCCGATCTGGCGGATGCATGCGTCGCGGTGCTGGCGGATGCTTGTGAGATGGACGTGCAATCACGGTTTTCGGGGTCGGTGGGCAAATGGGCGGTATGCGCGCTCGGCAAGTTCGGGGGCAGGGAACTCACTGTCTCGTCGGACCTCGATTTGATGTTGATCTATGAGCCAGAGGACGCGACTGGCGGAGTGCTGGCGCCGCGTTTCGTGCAGCGGTTGATTTCAGCCCTGTCGGCGCCGACCGAGGAAGGCCTGCTCTACGAGGTGGACATGCAGCTCAGGCCTTCTGGTCGAGCAGGGCCGGTGGCCGTCCGCTTTTCGTCATACGAGAACTACTACCGTGGCGAGGCGTGGACGTGGGAGTTCATGGCGCTTACGCGGCTGCGGCCCGTGGCTGGCGATCCGGAGCTGTGCCGGCGGATCGTCCAGGTGGGGCGCGAGGCGATCAGGCTCAAGAGTGCCGATCCCAAGATCACGGCTGATGTCGCCGACATGCGCCGCCGCATGGCCAGAGAGCGCCCCGCGAAATCGCGCTGGGACGTGAAGCTCGCGTCCGGCGGCCTGGTCGACATCGAGTTCGTCGTCCAGCACGCGATCCTTCTGGCGGCTGGGAGCGCTCCGGAGGCGGTGCACCCCTCCTTGACCAGGGCGATCGAAGCGCTGGCGAGGGCGGGACGACTCAGTTCCGGGGAGGCCGAAATCCTGCAGGCGGGCCTGACCCTGCAGCTCAACCTTCAGCAGGCCCTGAGGATTGCCGCGGGCGATTCTTTCGACCCGGAAAAGGCTTCGGCCGGGCTAAAGGCCTGGCTGGCCAATCATCTGGGACTCAAGGACTTTTCCGCCCTGGAGGCCAGCCTTGGCCGCGTCCAGGGCGCTGTGGCTGGGTTACGTCACTGGAAACTCGGCCCTCTTACGACGGAAGAGGGGCGTCCAGACGTTTGAAATGCAGGACACAGGAGTAGCCGAGGCGCGCTGAGACAGGCTCCGCAGAGAGCAAGTAACGCTCGGCAAATGCCGCGGCAGGATGCATAACGTGGAGAGCAGTACAGCTTTGGTGGACTGGCCAATCGGCCGGGCGAAGCGTTTCTCGGAGTTGGCTTCCAGGCCATGCGGGATCCAGACGAGGAATTGGTGCGCCGTGTCGGCGCCGGCGATAAACGCGCCGCGTCCGAACTCGTTCGCCGTCATCTCCCCAGAATGGTCGGGCTCGCTCGGCGCATGCTGGGCGATCACGCAGAAGCCGAGGATGTTGCGCAGGAAGTCTTCCTTCGCGTCTGGAAACACGCCGCGGCATGGAAGCCAGGGCAGGCAAAATTTGAAACCTGGATGCACAGAGTGGCGATGAACCTCTGCTTGGACAGGTTGCGCCGCAGCGGTCGGCAGGGCGGGGAGATTTCTCCCGAGACGCCGGACATACGCGCCTCTGCGACCAAGGCGCTGGATGATCGCCAACGGCGTGACCGGGTGCGCGAGTCCTTGCAGAAACTTCCGGAGCGTCAGCGCGCCGCGCTGGTGCTTTGCTACTACCAGGAACGGACGAATATCGAAGCTGCGGAAATCCTGGGCGTCAGCGTTGACGCCCTTGAGAGCCTTCTGTCCCGGGCCCGCAGGACGCTCAAGGCGGAGCTCTCTCAGGAGAGAGCAGACCTGATGAGCGGGATCGAGACAGGTTGACGGAGCGGATGATGAACGAAGCTCGTTTCATGAATCTGGTCAGCGCCTACGGCGCTGAATTGTCGCGTTGGCCGGAAGACGAACGCGCATCGGCGGAAGCCTTTCTGGAAGTCGCACCGCACCGGATCAAGGACATTTGGGAAAGTGAGCGGGCGTTCGATCATCTGTTGGCGCTTGAGAAGGATGCGCCGGCTTCTATCGCGCTTGAAACCAGTGTGATTTCGTCTTCGCCGGACCGCCACAGGGCGCGAGCCCGGATCGGGGCGTTCGGCAAATGGAATGTGCCGCAATGGGCGACCGGCGGAGCAATCGCGGCTTCGCTGGCGCTTGGCTTCGCCGCCGGTTATGCGGGCGAGCCGGAGCAACCGGCCAATCCGACTGAGTATCAGATGTTGTCGCTCCAGGGAGCCGGCGCCGGCGCCGTGTTCCTGAGCGCAATGAACGAGCCGGAGAACTAGGCGCGTCATGCCCTCCAAGACGTCCCTGTTCCTGATCGGATCGCTGGCAGTCAACGCGGCGCTTCTCGGCATTGTCGGCGGACAGCTTGCGAACAAGCAAAACAAGCCGCCGGTGACCAGCCAGTTCGAGCGCTATGGACCGACGTCGGACGTGGTCGCGGCGGCCTGGGCGCAGCTTCCGGACAGCGACCGCAAGGAGCTGCGCCAGCAGTTCCGTGATCGCTGGGTGGCGCTTGATGGAGAGCGCAAGCGTCTGGGCGAGGCAGGAAAAGCCGTTTACGACGCCGCGCTGGCGGAACCGTTCGACGAAGCAAAGTTGCGCGATGCGGTCACGATCTTCCAGACGCGTGAACAACGCATGCAGCAGAGCGCCGAGGACATTCTCATCAGCCATCTCGGCAAGATGCCGCCGGAAGCGCGGGCGACCGCAGCCGTCGGCCTGCTGACGCCATTCAATGCGCGTGTGCAACGCACGGATCGCGATCGCCCCCCTAGCAAGGGTCGTGGTGATGGCGTGAAGGGCGACGGCAAGCCCGTCGACAAGCCGCCCGCCTCGGTCACGACCGGTGGCGAGCCAGCGCCCGCAAAGACGAACTAGGAAATCCCAGGAAACCGATCAGACGCTGGCGCGTTCGCGTCCGGGTGGGGCTGGCGTAGCCGAGCCGGATTCCGCTATCAGCGGCAGGAAGATCGAAACTGTGGTGCCCACGCCAAGCGTGCTCTCGATCGTCAGATAGCCGCCGTGCATTTCGGCGAAGGATTTGGTGAGTGCGAGGCCAAGACCTGTCCCGCCGGGATTGCGGGTGTCGTCCTTGCCCGCCTGCTCGAAAGGCTGGCCCAAGCGCGGCAGGTCTTCGGGTGGAATGCCGACGCCGGTATCCGCCACCCGGATCGCCAACCACTGTTTCTCGACGCCTACGGTGACTTTGATCTCACCGCCGGGATCCGTGAACTTGATCGCATTGGCGATGAGATTGAGCGTCATCTGTTTGATGGCGCGGTGATCGCCGTTGATATCCGGTAGGTCGTCGTCAGGATCGAAGATCAGCGACACCTGCCGGTCGGTCGCGCGGCGGCGGATCAGGCGAATCGCGGCATCGACGGCTTCCGAAGCATCGATCAGGCGCGACTGCAGCGTCATTTTGCCGGCTTCGATCTTCGACATGTCGAGAATGTCGTTGATCAGGTCGAGAAGGTGTTGGCCGGACTGGAGGATCGCATCTGCGTAGTCCTTGTAGCGCACGTCACCGAGCGGGCCGTAGATCTCGCCCGCCATCATCTCGGAGAAGCCGTTGATGTGGGTGAGTGGTGTACGCAGTTCGTGGCTCATGTTAGCGAGGAAGGCGCCTTTGGTGTGGTTGGCGCGCTCGGCGCGGGATTTCTGATCCGCGTATTTCTCGGCGAGTTCCTGCGCTTGTCCCTTGGTGCGCTCAAGCTCCACCACCATTGCTTTCAGCCGGCGCTCCGAGCGCTGGAGCGAGGCTTCCTGGCGCTTCAGGTTCGAGATGTCGAGGCCGACGGTGATCAGGCCGCCGCTGGCGGTGCGCCGGTCGACCAGCCTGACCCACTGATCCGAAAGCAGCAGCATTTCGCGGGCGTTTGCGTCATCGCCAAGCGGGCGTTCGACGCGGACGAACTTGGTCAGCTCGGCCATGACGAAGTCGTAGGATGCGCCTGCCTGCACCACGGTTTTGTCGAGATTGAAGACGCGCGCGAACGCCGCGTTCCAGTGTGTGAGACGTTTGCGGTTGTCCCAGACAGCGAAGGGACCCGGATGCGCGTCGAGCGCAGTGCGGGCCAGCGCCTCGGCGCGGCGGGAGCGGTGCTGCCCCTGAATGCGGTCGGTGACGTTGAGGATGGCGCCGGAGAACGCGCCATCGGCGGCCCCTGCGCCGCCGATCATCTCGAAGTATTTCCCGGAAGAGCGTCCGGCGCCCTGGAAGGCGGCATTGATCTGACGCACAGGTTCGGCAAGCTCAAGCGCGCTCTGCACGCGGCGGCGATCGTCATCCGCGATCATCGAGCAGAACTCATCGAGCGTCATCTCGCCATGCCGAAGCGCGCCGACGAGCGAAGCCGCTTCCTGACCGATCGTGAGCAGTTGTGTCACCGGATCCCATCGCCAGAGGCCGATCTGCCCCGCGACTTCAAAGCCGCGCCAGGATGACGCCGCAAGTGCCGTGGGCGCAGGTATCGCGGCCTGTGCTTCGCTCTTCTCGCGCTGCAGCCGCCTGATCGTGCCGACCAGGCCGAAGACCGCCAGCGCGGGGGCGGCCAGGAGCAAGCCATAGATCACGATGCGATTCAGATCGCCGAAATCGACCAGCGGCGTCGGCCGGAAGACACAAGCGGCGATGCCGGCATTCGATACCGGAGCGCACGCAACGGCCGAGCGCTTGAAGTCAACCTGTTCGAAACGAAC
Source organism: Hyphomonadaceae bacterium (assembly GCA_030697555.1). Classification (GTDB taxonomy): domain Bacteria; phylum Pseudomonadota; class Alphaproteobacteria; order Caulobacterales; family Hyphomonadaceae; genus UBA7672. The sequence continues at coordinate 55,928 of JAUYPV010000002.1, read as the reverse complement.
ACTGAGAACCGCGCTGGTCGCAGGGGTCAGGTAAAAGCTGCGGCCATCGAGCGCCTCCGGCATCAGGGCCACACTGGCGCGGACGCCAGAAGTCCACCTGCCCCGGCTGTCCTGGGCGAAGACCCGAACACCTTCCTTGTCGGCCAGCTGGGCCCAGACCCCGGCGGGCGGCTGGCGCTCGCTGACGGCGTCGAACGGAACACCGCGACGGATCGCTTCCAGCGAAGCGCCCGTTAGTAGCAAGCCCTCCATGCGCGCCCGCGAAGCAATCAGCTCGGCTCGAACATGGCCAGCGAGAGTTTCGGCTTCCCGTGTCTGCTGCGTGAGGATAACGCTGTCCGAAGATTGCCGTTCTTCCAGGGCCTTCAGGGCCAGCGACCCGCCAAAGGCGAGCATCAGGACGCAGAGCATGCCGACGGGGACCGCACCGCGCGGCTTAGGCGCAGACTGCGCCTTCGGGCCCCTCGACGCTCGTGTCCCCAAAAACAGAATCCTTCCGTATCCGAGCGGATTCACCAGCTTTGGATTCGAAAAGCTGCGAAAGGGTTAATGAGGGATTAACTGTGGGCCAGGACCGCACGAATGGTCGCGTGGAACCCGACAAGTGCAGGTTTGGCGGCCCTAAGCGACGGGTTCCACCGGCCTGGTCAGGACGGTCGCCCCCTTGGGCCCAAACAGGCTTTCGCGGCGTTCATCGCCCTTGTAGGCGTCGTCCTTGCGGCGCCGGCGGTCCGGGCCAAAATACACGCTGGTGCGGATGAAAGAGCGGGGCGTATTGATGACGGCGGCGACCTTGCGGTAAAGCTCGGTCGCCGTCACAGGCTTGGCGCAGAACTCAGTGACACCAGCATCGCGCGCCGCCTCAACCTTCGAACGTTCCGCGTAGGCCGTCAGCATGATGATGGGCACGTAGTGATTGGGGCTATCCGAAGCCGTGCGGATCAGCTTCGTCAGTTCGCAGCCATCAACTGGTTCCATCGCGTAGTCGGCGATGATCAGGTCGACCGGCGTGATGCGTATGGCCTGGAACGCGTCGGAGGCGTTGCTCACGTCGGCCAGGTCCTTGATCCCGATCCCACGCAGGATCGTCTTGACGATGTTGGTCATGTGATGGTTGTCGTCCACCACCAGCACCTTCAGTCGTTCCATCGCGCGGTCCATGGCGATCCCCGTCGCTATGCTGCGCTGCGCTGCGAGCCGCTTCTGGGAAAGAAGGTCTCGTCGATCGCCGGCTGGCCGTAGAGATATCCTTGCGCGAACCGCACGCCCGCCTCGAGCAGCACCTTGCGATCATTCTCCGTTTCAACACGCTCACCGACAGACGCGATGCCAAGCTCAGCGCACATGCGGGCCACGTTGCGCATGAGAGCGATGCCGCGAAGATTGTGTGCAGCGGCCTGGAGGAAGCTGCCGTCGAACTTGAGACCGTCCACATCCAGTGCGCGCAGATAACCAAATGAAGCTGCGCCCGCGCCAAAATCATCGAGCGAAACACCGATGCCGCAGGCGCGCAGCATGGTCACGGCCTGAGCTGCGGTGTCGATGTCCTGAATCTCCGCGGACTCCGTTATCTCCAGAATCAGGCGGTCGCGCCGGAAGTCGTGGCCTGAGATCACCGCGCAAAGTTCGCGGATCACGTCTAGGCGCTGAATCGACTCGCCGGAGACATTCACGGCGAGACGAAAGCCGGGATCCTGGGACTCGGAAAGGCGCGCGGCGGCGGCGCTGACCATGATGTAGTCAAGATGGCTGATCTGGCCGGTCTTCTCCGCCGCTGCGATCATGCCCATCGGCGACTCTTCGCCGTTGAAGCGAGCGAGGATTTCGTAGTGGCTGATTGCGCCTGTGCGAGTGTCGACCACAGGCTGGCGCGCGGCCATCAGGCGGCCGTTCATCACGGCGTCGCGGAAACGGTCTGAAAGCAGTTCTTCGGCGCGGTCGCCGCGAACCTGTGTCGAGGATGGCGTGCGCAAGACGGCAAAGCTGAATGTGTTGGGCGACACAAGGCTGCGCTGCACGATGATGCGGCGCCCACCTTCCATCGCGGTTGCATCGTCCCACGAGATCCGGCGGCCGGGGCCGAGCGCCCAAAGGTCCTCGCGCAGCCGCCGCGTTTCACCTTCGCTGATCAGCTCGAGCGCATTTTTCCCGATCAGACGATCACTCGAGGGGTGATGAAGCAGCGAGGCGTCGCCTGCGGCGTCGAGAATGCGTCCCCCAGCGTCTGTCGCGATCAACAGGTCCGCGGCCGCGAAAGCGAACTCGCGAAATCGATCACCATCAAGATTTGAAAGCGACATGCTTCCGCCCGGCCACGTAAACGCACTGTGAACGCTAAAGGTGCATGATTAGTCAGCGGTTAACGATACCGGGGCAGCCTGGAGCGTTCTCGGCTCTAAACCCGTGTTTGCTCGAAGTTTCAGCCCGGTTCGGCCAGCGCCCGGCTGACAATGTCCTGGGCGTTCTTCGAAAGCCCGGCTTCCGATAGACGCGCCAGCTCCGCATTGGCCTTTTCGCGCCGGGCCGCGTTGAACGACCTCCAGCTTTCGAAAGCCGTCGATAGCCGGGCCGACAGGGCCGGGTTGAGCGGGTCTACCTTGAGGATCAAGTCACCGACAAAACGATAGCCCCAGCCATCGGCCGTGTGGAACGCGACCGGGTTGCTCATGGAGAAGGACGCGGCCAACGACCGGACGCGGTTGGGGTTGCGCAGATCGTAGTCGGGACGCTCGACAAGCCTCTGCAGGCGTTCGCGTAGATCGTCGCGCACCGACATCGCCTGGACGCCGTACCACTTGTCCATGACCAACGGCTGGCTCGACCAGCGGGACTCGAAGTCCCGGAGGGCTTCGTCGAAAGCGTCGCTTTCGATGTTCGAGAGCGCTCCGAGCGCGGCAAGCGTCTCGGTCATCGTGGCGGCGAGGCGATAGGCCTGAGAGACCAGCTTTTCGTGGCGATCACCAAGCGCCGACAGCAGCGAGAGCGAAGAAGCGCGCAACGACCGGCGGCCTGCAGCGCGGGCCGATGGATCGAACGTGACGGGCTCGTTGCGGTCGAGCACGCCAAGAAGCAGGTCTTCGAGGGCACGCGCTATGGCGCGGCGCACATGGAGGCGCACGGCGTGGATCGCGGAAGGATCGGCGTCGCGGACGTCGAGGATGAGTTCACCGACGGTCGGGAGGTAGAGCAGCAATGCGGCGTAGGCGGGATCGGTTGGCGCCGCGCGGGCAACGGAATGGCGAAGCGACTGGACAAAAGCCTGTAGACGCGCACGGTCAGGCTCACGAGCGCCTCCACCCACCGCGTCGAGGATCAGCGCACGGGAGATGGTCTGCAGGGCCTCCCATTGCGCAAACGCATCGTCGTCGTGTCCTGCGAGCGCGGCGCGATCGGATTCCGTGAGATCGTCGGTCAGGCGGATGGGTGCAGAGAATCCGCGATTGAGCGAGGGGCGCGGCTGCGAAGCGACATCCGCGAAGGTGAAGGAATCCGAGACCTTGTCGAGCAGGACAGTGTGTTCCGCCGATGAAGCGCCCTTCAGCCTGGTCTCCAGTTTGAGCCCGTTCGCATCGAATAGGGCGACGCGGACGGGAATTCTTTGCGGCGCTTTCACCGGCTGGCCGGGCGTTGGGGCCGTCGTTTGCGTGAGGGTTAGCCGCCATGAACGGGTCGTCGGGTCATAGTCGCCCTTGGCGCGAACATGCGGCGTGCCGGCCTGCGAATACCATTGTGCAAAGGCCTGCAGGTCGTGCGGCGTCGAAGGCTGGAAGGCGCCGATGAAGTCCTCGACCGTGGCGGCCTTTCCGTCCTGCATGTCGAAATAGCGATTCATACCAGCGAAGAATGCTTCGTCGCCGATCATCAGCCGAAGCATACGAATGACTTCGGCGCCCTTTTCGTAAACCGTCGCGGTATAGAGGTTGTCGATGCGCGCGTAGGCGTCGGGGCGCACCGCATGGGCCAGCGGCCCGGCGTCTTCCGGAAACTGCCGTGTCCGCAGGCGGATCACCTCCTTGATGCGCGCCACGGCAGGCGAGCGCATCGCCTTGGTGAACTCCTGGTCGCGATAGACCGTGAGACCTTCCTTCAGGCAGAGCTGGAACCAGTCGCGGCAGGTGATGCGGTTGCCGGTCCAGTTGTGGAAGTACTCGTGCGCAACGATGCTTTCGATCGCCTCGAAATCCGTGTCGGTCGCGGTCTGTCCGTCGGCGAGGACGTAGGCCGAGTTGAAGATGTTGAGACCCTTGTTCTCCATTGCGCCAAAGTTGAAGTCGCGCACAGCGACGATCTGGAAGATGTCGAGGTCGTATTCGCGGCCGAACACATCCTCGTCCCAGGACATGGCGCGCTTGAGCGAGCGCATGGCATAGGCCGCACGCGGCGCGTCACCTTTCTCTACATAGATGGCGAGCTTCACCGGCCTGCTGGTGCAGGTGGTGAAGGAATCTTCGAGGACATCGAAATCGCCGCCTACCAGGGCGAAGAGATAGGACGGCTTCGGATGCGGGTCGGTCCATTCCGCGAAGTGCCGGCCTTCACCGAGATCGCCTTCGCCCGACATGTTGCCGTTGGAGAGAAGGTAGGGATAGCGCACGCGGTCTGCCTCGATCCGCACAAAGAATGGGGCGAGCACGTCCGGCCGGTCGGGATAGTAGGTGATCCGGCGAAAGCCTTCAGCCTCGCACTGGGTGCAGAAGCGGTTACCGGAGATATAGAGGCCGGACAGCTCCGTGTTGGTCTCGGGCGATATCTCGGTTTCGATTTCGAGCGTGAAAACATCGCCGGGCTTGAAGATGACAAGACCTTCGGGCTCCACCGCGAAGTCGGCATCGTCGAGCGGCTGGCCGTTGATAACGACGCTCTTGAGAACAAGTTTTTCGCCATCCAGGCGAAGCGGCGTGTCGGACTCGTCCGTCCGGCGAACCATCAGTTCCGATTTGACGTGAGTGGCCCCGGGCTCAAGCTGAAACAGCAGGCGCACCTGTTCGATTCTGAACGGAAACGGCTTGTAGTCGGCAAGCCTGACGGGTGGCGGCGTTTCGGTTCGCATGGTCGACAATTCTCGATCGGCCACGCCGCGTCGATGCGGCGCCGAGCGCAATGCCTACAGAGTTTGGCGCCAAGATAAAGGGCATCAAACCGGATTTCTCAGGAAATCAGATGCTTATTCCGCAGCTTGGGCGTGGCCTTGATCGCCATGCGTCTCATAGATGCGGCGCAGCAGGACGGTGGAGTTCTTGGCGAGATCCAGCAACTCGGCCGGAATGTCGTCCGAGTGGTTCATGCCGAACTGGGCGAGCGCCTTGCATATGCTCATGAGGTGCGGTGAGGACGCAATGATCCGTGCCTGGAATTCGATCTTTTGCGGGTCGCGGTCGTATTCGGCGCTCGGAACGCGCCAGCCGCCCCAGTTCTTGTCGTCAGTTGTGACGACCGGGAACGTGCCCGGGAAGGGATGGTTGGGAATGTCATTGGTGTCGTTCCAGCGATTGCGCGCGCGATTGATGCGCCACTGTTCGAGATCGGCCACATCATCAATAGGGCCGCTGGATTTGTCGGCCGTCAGTTCGCTGGCCGAGAACTCGCGGCCGAGGCCGACGTCGTAGTGAACCTTCAGCGGCTCATCGAGGCCTTTCACCCATTGCGGCAGGACGTGTTCGATGATCGCCCATGTCCCCACAGGCTTAACGAACACCTTCTGGTTCTTGTGGAACGCGGCCTTGGCCATGGGACAGAGTCCTCCCCGTGATCGGAAAGGACTAACATGGATGCGTTAGCCTGCAGTGAATCCGGGGAGCAGAACTCCCCGGATCACGCTTGGAATTGGCTAATAAGGATGACTAACGGCAGCCTTCGTCGAAGGGAAACATCTGGCTGTCCGGAACCAACCACTTGACCTCTTCCATCGAGCCCGTGCGCTGACCCTTCGAATCCTTGGCGAAGTATTGATAGCGCATCGAGGAATAGGCGATCTCGACGGTCTCGGTCGGGGCCAGGCCGATGTTGGGATCCTGGAAGACGTTGAAGGAGCGGACTTCGGCGCCTTCGAGGATCCAGCGGGACTCCACGGCTTGCGGCTGACCCGGACGGCTGGGCGTTGTGAAGGTTATTTCGATCGTGCCGAGCGGCGCACCCTCGACAGCCGACATCATCAGCTTGGCCGACGAGCGGTCGGGCGATTTGTTGAGGAAGAGCGGACCAACATTGGTGGTGCGAACCGTGTCCACCAGACCTTCCGGATCCGGCATCACGAAGTTCGAAATGCTCATATTGGCGCCGCTCAGCGTGATCTGGCCTTCAAAGCCTTTTTGAATGGCGTCGCCGGGCGTGCCCTCGACCTTGAGGAAGACGTCGGCATTGGCGGCGCCGGCGGCGGCCAGCGCGATGCCCGCGAGAATGCTCGAGCGGGCGAAAGTGCGGATACTCATTTAGTCCCTCCAGAGCCTGCCGCCGGCGGCCGAGTCTTCGGCGCGGCGGCAGAGCCGGGACCTGTTTCGCCCGGGCGCACGGCTGGCGTAGGGCGGCGCGTACACGGCATTGTGGCGATCGTGTCGGGACGGCGGCAAAGCGGTTAATTCGCTGAAAGCTCGTTAACGGCTCGTGCGCCGCTTTGCGAATGCTTAAGCCGGAATTGCTAGGCCTTTCGGAGTTCTAGCGATTGACGGACAGGCGATGAGCCAGCCAGCCAAGGCCGCATGGGATAGCGGTGAGCGCATCATCTGGATCACCGGCTGGGCTTTTGCGGCCGCGATTCTCATCTTCGGCTTTGGCGCCGCGGCGCTGACCCAGGATTTCTCCGAACCCGACAATGCGATGCGGCTTGTGCGCGTCCGAGACCTGCTGGCCGGACAGGGCTGGTTTGACTCGATCCAGCACAGGCTCAATCCGCCTGACGGCGTGCCGATGCACTGGACGCGCTGGATCGATGCCGTCATCGCTGCACCCGTCGCGCTCCTGACTCCGGTCCTCGGGCAGCACAATGCGGAGATCGCCGCCGCGTTCTTGTGGCCGCTCGCTTTGCTCGCGGTCTTCATGATGCTCATTGTGAAGATCTCTGGCGAGATCGGCGCGCGCGATGAGCTTAAGCGTGAAACGCAATGGGCAGGCGCCATTGCTGCCGCTCTTGCATTCCCCGCTGTCGAGAAGTTCGCACCAGGTTTTTTCGACCACCACAATATCGAACTCGTCCTGGGTCTCGCCGCCGTGTTGGGCCTGATGCGGATGGAACAGAAGCCACGCGCCGCCGGTCTTGCCGGACTGGCCCTCGGCGTTGCGATGGCGACCGCCGCTGAGGCCGTGCCGATGGTCATCGCTGCTCTCGCCGTGGCGGGAATACTCTGGCTGATGAAGCCGCATAAATTTGCCCGCGGTCTTGCCTGGCTCGGGGGCGGGCTGGGCGCTTCATCGATCGTGATGTTCTTGACGATGGTTCCTGCATCCGACTGGGGCAGGCCGGTTTGCGACGCCATGTCGACGCCTTTCCTAGGCCTGGCGGTTATCGGTGGCGCTGTCGCCTTGGTGCTCGGCGCCGGTGCGCCGGACTCCCTGACGTCGACCTTGGGCCGGCGGCTCGGACTTTCTGCGACGCTCGGCTCAGCCGGGCTGCTCGCCATGAGCGTCCTGTTTCCGGGGTGCCTCGGCGGCGGCTATTCGGCGATGACCGCAGACATGAACCGGCTCTGGATGAGCCAGATTTCCGAGACGCGCTCTCTTCTTGCACTCGCGAGCGATGATCCGACGATGATCATGAGCGTTGCGGGCGCAGCTTTCGCCGGGCTTGTTGCGGCGGGGTTCTATCTGCGCAGCCACTGGCGTGACGCATCCGGTTGGATCGTACTGGCTTTTTTGCTGTCGGCCTGGGCCGTGCTTGCGTGGCAGATCCGCGGTTCGGCATTTGCCACGGCCTTCGCTATCCCGTTCGGCGCCTGGGCTGTCGCCAAAGCCCGCCGCGACTATCGCAACAAGGCTTCCGCAATCCGGCTATTGGCGTTCGCCGGCGTGGCTTCGGCTTCGGCTGCGGCCGCGTGGGCGAGTGCAGGCGAGGCACTACAAGGAGGCCTGACGCCCCAGCGCACGCTGGCAAACTACGAAATGCGGACATCGGAATCGAAATCCTGCCTGAAGGCGGAATCATTCAAACCGCTTGAGGCGGCGCCCAAGGGCATCATGCTCAACCAGTTTGCGCTGGGGGCGAGTGTGCTGGTGTGGACCGAGCATTCGGTGCTCGCGGCACCGTATCATCGCGATGTCGAAGGTACGATGACGATGATCAACGCGCTGCGCTCGACGCCCGAAGCCGCGCGAGAGATCGTGATCCATTCGGCGGCAGACTATGTGCTGGTGTGCCCGAGCCTTCCCGAAACCGGATTTTATGCACACAATCCAGCTGATCCCCGGACCATGCCGGAAGGCACGTTGTCAGCGCAGCTCGGCAAACGCTTCTATCCCGACTGGCTTGCGCCAGTCGAACTCGGCGACACGCCGCTTACGCTCTATCGCGTGGTTCGCTAGTCCGCCTTCACTGTCGCCGGAGCGTCGCGTGTGACGGGACCGCCAGGGGCCGCGCCTTCGACAGCCTTCTCGAGATTCTGCCCGGGGCCCCGTCCGCGCAGCGTAATCTGCGGGACAAAGATGATCGCGACAATCGCCGCCACCAGGATGAACAGCGCGCCCATGAAGATGAAGCTCATGGAGTCTGCGAAGGCCTGAGCCACTGCCGGCGGAATCGTGAACCCGCCTTCTCCGCTGGCGCGTGCCGTCAGGGCGAAGCGCTCCATCTGGCCGAGATCGACCTTGCCGCCCGGTACGAGATGCGCGAGCGACTCCGACAGTTTGGACGTCAGCAGCGCGCCGAAAATCGAGACGCCGATCATACCGCCGGTCTGGCGCAGGAACATGCCCGTCGACGTGGCGACGCCGACCTGTTGCACGGGCGCCGAGCTTTGCGAGACCATGTTGAACAAGCTCTGCGAAGGGCCGAGTCCGATACCAAGAACGAACAGACGCCAGATCACATCCCGTTCTCCGGATTCGGTAGTGAGCTGCGACATCAGGAAAATTCCCAGCATCTGCACGCCAGCGCCGATAAACATCATGCTCTTGTATTTTCCGGTGCGCGTGACGTAGCGGCCCGACAGTGTCGCCGAAATGATGAGGCCAAGCATCATCGGGAGGAGAAGCAGGCCGCTGTTCGTCGCCTGCATACCGAGGCCCAATTGCAGATAAAGCGGCAGGTAGACGATGGTGCCCATGAAGGCCATCGAGATGATGAAAGACGCGATATTGGCCGTGGTGAAAGCGCGGACCTTGAAGAGGCTGAGCGGAAGGATTGGCTCCTTCTCGCGGTGCTCGACGAACAGGAAGGCGAGCCCGACCACGAGCGCCGTCGCGAAGAGGCTGAGAACCTCGGGCGAGGCCCAGCCCTTTTCCCCGCCCCATGACAAGGCGAGCATGAGCGCTCCGATCGAGATCACGACCAGGATCGCGCCGACATAGTCAATGCGTCCGCCGCCTGTATGCCCAAGGTTTGGCATTCTCGCGCCAATCATGGCGAGCGCCAGAATGGAGGTCGGCAGATTGATGTAGAACACCCAGCGCCAGCCGGCGACGTGCATGCCCATGATGGTTGCGCTGCCGTGGTCGGTGAAATAACCGCCGACGATCGGACCCACGACGCTCGCAAGTCCGAATACGGCGCCGAACAGGCCGAAGTATTTTCCGCGCTCACGGGGCGAGAAGAGGTCGGCGATGGTGGCGAAGGCGGTGGTGAACAATGCGCCGCCGCCGATGCCCTGGATGCCGCGGAAGATGATGAGCTGCATCATCCCGCCCCCGATGCCCGGCATGTCGCCGAATTCGCCGGAGATGCCGCACAGCAGAGAGCCGGCGACAAAGATCAAAATGCCGACGATCATGATCAGCTTGCGGCCATAGAGGTCGCCCAGCTTGCCCCAGATGGGAACCATCACGGTCGAGGTGAGAAGATAGCTGGTGGTGACCCAGGGATAGAGGTCCAGGCCCTTCAGTTCCGACACGATGGTCGGCATAGCCGTCGAGATGATCGTCTGGTCGAGCGCGCTCAACAGAAACACGATCATTAACGCGATGAACGTAAGCCGCTTCTCCTCGGGTGTCGGTTCGCGTCGATGTGGGTGGGCATGGTCCGCGATGGAAGCGTCCATGAATCAGGCTCCGGGATGAGTTCCGACTATCGGGGTTCCGCGACCGGGTCAGCCCGAAACTGTGCAGTTTCCACGAAACTACACAGCGTATAGTCATAAGGCCAGTGTGTTGTAATGCCGCTTACAGTGTAGGGTCTTTCAACCAATCCCGTGCGATTTGATTGGATTGACGGCGGCCGATAGGCTGGGCCGGTTCGGGAGTGGTGGTCAATGAAAGCGGTGATCGCGCGGGTGAAAGACCTGTTGATCTCGCCCAAGACCGAGTGGGACGTCATTGGGGCGGAGGATGTTGCGCCTCGGCGTCTGGTGGCGGGGTTTGTGGCGCCGATGCTGGCTATTCCGGCGGTGGCTACGGTTGTTGGTCTTTCGGTTGTTGGTGTTGGTGGTGTTGCTGTCCCACTTGTCCCAGTCGTTGTCTCTGCGATTGTTTTCTATGTTCTGGCGGTTGCGGGGATCGTTCTCTTTGCGGCTGCGATCAGCTTCATGGCGCCCAGGTTCGGGGGGCAGGCGAGTTTCCGGCAGGCGCTGAAGGTTTCGGCCTATTCCATTACAGCGGCGACACTTGCGGGTGTGACGGTGGCCATACCGGCGCTGGGCATCTTCGCGACGATCGGTGCGGTCTACAGCCTCTACCTGCTGTTTCTCGGCGCCCCCAAGGTGATGCACGCGTCGGGAGCGTCGGCGGTCAATTTCTCGATCGTGACGACGATGACGGCCGTGGTGTTCGCGCTGGTGGCGGGACTGGCGGCGATGGCGGTGATGCTGGCGGCGGGCGTGCCGCCCGAGCGGCTGACCAGCTACACGTCGGTCGATGGGGCGGAGGCGGCGAGCGCGGCGACGGAGCGTGTGAAGGCGGAGACGGCGGTGCTGCCGCCGGAGGCAGGCAAGCTGCGCGATGCGCCGGCGGCCACAGTCACGACCGGCGACCTGCGCGATGCGGCGCCAGTGAAGCTCGCGGGCCTCGACCGCGTGTCAGTAAGTGTGGAGCGCAGCGGCGTCGGCGGCGCGCGCACAGTCCGGCTCGAGGCGGATTACCAGCGCGGTGCGCGCTACATCTCACTGCAGGTGATCCTGTCGGCGTCGATCGCGCAGACGATCGGCTTCGGCGGCGCCTCGACATCGGAATACGACCTTGAAACGACGGACGGCTACGCCCGGCGGCGGCGGATCGGCGACGCCATCGTGACCGAGGAGTGGAACAACACATCCGGCACCGGCAGCTATGGCCGCCTGGTCAATGACCGTTTCTACGTAAAAGCAGCCGGACGCGGGGGCATTTCGCCCGCGGAGCTGCGAAAAGCCGTGGAGCTTTTCGGGCAGGGAACGCTGGCGCAGTTCGAGGCGGAGAGCTAAGCGGTTGGCATGACCGCAACCGTCCGTCCGGCAGCCCGCAGCGACCTCGACCGGCTTGAGGCAATGATCGCGCATGTCGATCCCGGCATGCTGACCATGCCGTCCACCCGCGAAGCGATGCAGGCGCGCATCGACCGTTCGGTGAACGCATTCGCGCGCGGATCGGTCCCGCCGGAAAACGAGTGCTACTTCCTTGTGATGGAAGAGGACGGCGAGCTGCTGGGCACCGCCGCCATCTTCACCAATCTCGGCGTCGAGCGGCCCTTCTATTCCTATCGCATCTCGCGCGACTCCAAGGTGTCACCCGAACAGAACGTGAAGGCGGAACTCGACCTGCTTCACCTCGTCAACGACTACCATGGCGACACCGAACTCGGGACGCTGTTCATCGAGCGCAAGGCGCGCGGCGGCGGCCGTGGGCGGCTGCTATCGTTCGCGCGGCTGATGCTGATTGCGGCAGACCCGGTGCGGTTCGGCCCGAAGGCTATGGCGGAAATCCGCGGCTTCACCGACAAGGAAGGCAAGTCGCCGTTCTGGGATGGCGTGGGCGCCAAATTCTTCCACATGGACTATCGCAAGGCCGACGTACTGAGCGCGCGCGACCATCGCTTCATCGCCGACCTGATGCCGCGCTATCCGATCTACGTCGCGCTGCTTCCGGACGACGCGCGCAACGTGATCGCCAAGCCGCATCCCGACGCGGAGCCCGCGCTGGCGATGCTGAAATCCCAAGGTTTCCACTACAACAATGTGGTCGACATCTTCGACGCCGGCCCGACGGTGGAAGCCTTCATCGACCATATCGACATCGTGCGCAGCGCCATCCGGATGACGGCAGCCGAGTTCCAGGGCGGCGACCTGCGCGCGCCTGGCGGACTGATTGCGCTGGCGGATCTCTCACGCTTTGCGGTGACGCAGTTCGTGAATGGCGAAGATCTCGGCGCCGTGCTGAAGCGCATTAGCGCGAGTGGCGCAGACGATGTCCTAGTCTATCGCACCCCGGGCAAGCACGCATGAGAGAACGCGGCTTCACTGGCGAATGCTATATCGGCGGCCGCTGGGTGATGGGCGGCGGCGCGGAGTTTTCGTCTATAGCGCCGGCGGATGGCGCAACGATCTGGACGGGCCGCGAGGCGACGGCGGGCGATGTCGAGGCGGCGATCGGCGCTGCGCGCGACGCCTTCCCCGCCTGGCGCAGGAAGCCGGTCGACGAGCGTATCGCGCTGGTGCGGGGGTTCGCCAAGCTGCTGGAAGGCCGCAGGAAGGAGATGGCCGAAGTCATCTCCCGCTCCGCCGGCAAGCCGATATGGGATGCGGCGACCGAAGCCGCCGCCATGATCGGCAAGGCAGGGCTGTCCATAGGCGCCTACAACGAGCGCACGCCGACGAAGGAAGCACCCTCCGGGGCTTTCACCGCACGGATCAGCCATCATCCGCATGGCGTGATGGCCGTGCTGGGGCCGTTCAACTTTCCCGGGCACCTGCCCAACGGCCACATGATGCCGGCGCTGATCGCGGGGAATACCGTGATCTTCAAGCCATCCGAACAGACGCCGGACGTCGCCGAATTCACGATACGGCTGTGGGAAGAAGCCGGCGCTCCTCCCGGTGTCGTCAACCTGGTGCAGGGCGCGCGCGGGCCGGCGGAAATGCTGGTCACCCATGATGGCGTCGATGGCGTGCTGTTCACCGGCAGCGTTCCGGCTGGACGTGCGATCCATAAGGCGCTGGCGGGCAAGCCCGAGAAGATTGTGGCGCTGGAGCTGGGCGGGAACAATCCGTTGGTGGTGTGGGATGCGAGCGATCTCGATGCAGCGGCGCGGCTGATCGTGAAGTCCGCCTACATTACCGCCGGGCAGCGCTGCACCTGTGCGCGGCGGCTGATCCTGCGCACGGGCGCACAGGGCGACGCCGCCATCGCGGCGCTGGCGCACCTGATCGATCATCTTGTCGTCGGCCAGCCGGATGCGGCCTCGCAGCCTTTCATCGGGCCCGTAATCTCGGCGAAGGCGGCGGATGCGATCCTCGCCGCGCAGGCCGACTGGATACGAGCTGGCGGGGTCGTGCTTCGCGAGAGCAAGCGGCTGATGATCGGCCCGGCCTATGTCACCCCTGGGTTGATCGACGTCACCGCAATCAAGGAGCGCAAGGACGAGGAAGTCTTCGGGCCGATCCTGCAGGTGATCCGCGTGCCGGACTTTGACGCGGCGATCGAGGAAGCGAACAATACGCGCTTCGGCCTCGCGGCCGGGCTGATCTCCGACGATGCGGACCTGTTCTTCGGCCGCTTCGAGACGCAGGTTCGGGCAGGCGTGCTCAACTGGAACCGGCAAACAACAGGCGCGTCTGGTGCGGCGCCTTTCGGCGGGGTGGGCCAGTCGGGCAACCATCGTCCTGCTGGATACTATGCGGCGGACTATTCCGCCTGGCCGATGGCGACACTGATGGCGCCCGGACCCGTGACGGACGACGAGCCGATCATCGGCGTGCGCACATGAGCGCCGTCGAGGTCAATTTCGATGGCCTTGTCGGCCCCACGCACAACTATGGCGGCCTGGCACGGGGCAATCTCGCATCGGCGGCGAATGCGGGCGGTCCTTCCAATCCACGCGAGGCGGCGCTGCAGGGCCTCGCGAAAATGCGGCGGCTGATGCAACTCGGCCTGACGCAGGCCGTGCTGCCGCCCCACGAGCGCCCGCACGTGCCGAGCCTGCGAAAGATGGGCTTTGGCGGATCGGACGCCGACGTGCTGCGCATGGCGCATTCGGCCTCGCCCTTGTTGTTGAGCAATGCGTCTTCGGCCTCGGCGATGTGGACGGCCAATGCGGCGACCGTGACTCCATCGGCGGACGCCAGCGATGGCCGCGTTCACCTGACGCCGGCCAATCTTTCCTCCCACCTTCACCGATCCATCGAGGCGCAGACGACGACGCGCGTCCTGAAAGCAATCTTCGCTGACGAGAAGCGGTTTGCCGTGCACGAGCCCGTGCCGTTCGCGGTGTTCGGCGACGAGGGCGCCGCCAACCATTGCCGGTTCGCCAAGATCCACGGCGCGCGCGGGATCGAGCTGTTCGTGCACGGGCGTTCGGCGTTGGTGAAGGAGACAGGCGCTTTTCCGGCGCGGCAGGCTGTGGAGGCCTCGCACATCGTGGCGACGACGCACACGCTAGGCTGGGGCAGCTTTATGCTGGCGCAGCAGTCGCGCAAGGCGATCGACGCGGGCGCGTTCCACAATGACGTGGTGGCGGTGTCGAACGAGAATGTGTTCCTTTGCCATGAGGATGCGTTCGAGAACCGCGCGGTGCTGCTGGAGCAGCTCGTAGCGCGATGCGAGGCGCTGGGGTTCCGGCTGCATGTGCTCGAGGCGAAGGCTGACGAGATCAGCCTCGACGAAGCGGTCAAATCCTACCTGTTCAACTCGCAGATCGTGACGTTGCCGCATTCTGGATCAGGTGGGGGAGGCATGGCGCTGATCCTGCCGCACGAGGTGGAGGAGACGCCGCGTGCCAAGGCATATGTGGATCGTGTGCTGGCGAGCAATGGGCCGATCCGCGAGGCGCACTATCTCGACCTGCGCCAGTCGATGCGCAATGGCGGCGGACCGGCGTGTTTGCGGCTGCGCGTTGTGCTGACAGACGACGAGTTGAGCGCCCTGGGCGCGGGCGCGATCCTCGACGAGGCGAAAATCGCTGCGCTCGAGGATATCGTGCGCCGGAATTATCGTGACCGGCTGATAGTCGCCGACCTTGCCGACCCGAGCCTGCTTGACGAAAGCCGCAAGGCGCTGGACGAGATCGGACAGGTGCTCAAGCTCGGACCCGTGCATGACTTCCAGCGCGACTGACAAGGTGAAGTTCGAACGCCCGCCGCTCATCGAGACCGAGCGGCTGCGCCTTCGCGGGCACCGCGTGGATGACCTGGCCGCAAGCGCCGAGATGTGGCGAGATCCGGAGGTTGTGCGCTTCATCGGCGGGCGGGCCTTCACCCGGGAAGAAGTGTGGGCGCGCATGCTGCGCTATTCCGGCATGTGGGTGATGACCGGGCGTGGCTTCTGGGCGATCGAGGAAAAGGTGACCGGGCGCATGGTCGGTGAAGTCGGCGTGATGGACGCCAAGCGCGACATGGAGCCGGCATTTGGCGACGAGCCGGAGATCGGCTGGTCGCTGATACCGGCGGCGCAGGGCAAGGGGTTTGCGTCGGAAGCTGTGACGGCGGCGCTGGCGTGGGCGGACGGCCACGTCGATCAGCCCGTGCAGGTGTGCATCATCGATCCGGACAATGCGCCGTCGATCCGGCTGGCGGAGAAGATGGGATTTCGAGAGCGGCTGCGGACGACCTATCACGGCAAGGACACGATCCAGTTCGAGCGGCCACGGCATGGGCGGGTGAGCGGACATGGCTGACGGCGTGATCCTCGCGCTCGACCAGGGCACGACATCGAGCCGGGCGATGGCGATCGCGCTCGACGGAAGCGTCGTGGCGTCGGCGCAGGAGGAGTTTCCGCAGATCTTTCCGCAGTCCGGGTGGGTGGAGCACGACCCGGAGGCGATCTGGCGGACACAGCGGCGGACGGCCGAACAGACTTTGGAGCGTTTGGGGTCGCGGCCGGGCTCGCGGAAAGTGGCGGCGATCGGCGTGACCAACCAGCGCGAGACGGTGGTGGTGTGGGATCGCAAGACGGGCGGGCCGATCCACAACGCCATCGTCTGGCAGGACCGGCGTACGGCGGAGAAGACGCGGGCGCTGGCGGATGCGGGGCATGAGGCGCTGGTGGCGGAGCGGACCGGGCTGGTGCTGGATCCGTATTTCTCGGCGTCCAAGATCGCGTGGATACTCGATGCGGTTCCGGGTGCGCGCGAGCGGGCGAAGCGCGGCGAGCTGGCGGCGGGGACGATCGACTGTTTCCTCATCTGGCGGCTGACGGGCGGCGCCGTGCATGCGACGGATGCGACCAACGCTTCGCGCACGTCGCTGTTCGATATTCGCTTAGGCAAGTGGGATGCGGAGCTGTGCGAGCTGTTCGGCGTGCCGATGTCGTTGCTGCCGGATGTGCGCGATAGTGCGGGCGACTACGGGACAAGCGACATCTTCGGGCCCAGCCTGCCGATACGCGGCGTGGCGGGAGACCAGCAGGCCGCGCTGGTGGGGCAGGCGTGTTTCGATGCGGGCGAAGTGAAGTCGACCTACGGCACGGGCGGGTTCCTGGTGCTGAACACGGGTGACACACTGATCCGCTCGAAGGCGCGGCTGCTGGGGACGATCGCGTACCAGGTTGCGGGCAAGCGCACCTATGCGCTGGAGGGATCGATCCTGTCGGCGGGGTCGACGATCCAGTGGCTGCGGGACGAACTGAAGATCATCCGCGATGGCGCGCATGCCGGCGAGCTGGCGCAGAGCGTGGCGGATACGGCGGGTGTGCACCTGGTGCCGGCGTTTGTCGGGCTGGGCGCGCCGCATTGGGATTCCGGTGCGCGGGGAGCGATCCTCGGGCTGCAGCGCGGCTCGACCATCGCGCACATCGCACGGGCGGCGCTGGAAAGCGCGGCGTTCCAGACGGCGGAGCTGCTGGAAGCCATGGCGAAGGATGGTGTTGCGCCGCAGAAACTCAGCGTCGATGGCGGCATGGCACGCAATGACTGGTTCCTGCAGTTCATGGCGGACATTCTGGGCGTTGAAGTCGTGCGGCCGAAGAACACCGAGACCACGGTGCTGGGCGCGGCAATTCTTGCGGCGGTCGGCGCGGGAGAGTTCGGGTCGCTGAAGGAAGCGGAGTCCATCTGGAAGCTCGATCGCAAGTTCGCACCGGGGATGGCGGGGGCGGATCGGGCGCGCAGGATGGCGGGCTGGAAAGACGCGGTCGCCCGCGTGAAAACTTTGCCTTCCTAGGGGCTGGGCCCGATTTCGGCCCAGATTTGCGGACACCAATTTCTTCAGTCAGGATCGTTGGGGGATTGTCGTGAAAATCTGGATCAGCGTTGTTGCGCTCGCCGCATTGCCGCTTGCCGGCTGCATACCGTGGTCGGTCCACGAGCCATACTTCTTCAGGCCGCAACTCATGGCGCAGAAGGCGACCGATCCGAGCCAGATGCGATTCAACGATCAGGAAAAGATCACGGGCCCATTTGCGGATGACAAGTATCTCGAAGGACGGTCACCCATCCTCGCAGGTCGGCTGCCCGCCAAAATAACGCACGAATTCGTGATGCTCGGCGGCGAACGTATCGCAATCAGCCGGGTCAAGGCGGCCAACGGCGCCGACAACGAACCACTGATCGTCTACTGCCCGGGGAACGCCTCCGACCGATTGCGCGTCGCTCTCTACTACACAGACAAGGTGCTCCCGTGGGGCGAGGTGCTGATGTTCGATTATCCAGGATATGGCGACAGCACGGGCGAGCCGCTGGCGACCTCGTTCACCGCGATGCGCAAGGACATGGGGCCGTGGCTCGACGGTCTGGCGCATGGCCGCCCGCTGATATTCTGGGGCCATTCGATCGGCGGGCTGATCTGTCCGGGCATCGTCGCAGAAAGTCGTGAAGCGGACGCGGTGATCCTCGAAACCACAGGGCCAAGTTTTGCGACAATCGCGGAGGATCAGAAGCCGTGGTTCGCACCGTTCATCCGCACCCACGTCATCGACGACCTCAAACCCTATGACACGCCGGAGCTACTGAAGGATTTCAGAGGCCGCATTCTGGTCCTCGGCGCGGGCAAGGACACGACCCTGCCGCCCCGGCTGGCGCGGTCGTTGGCCGACGCGCTGAAGGCCAGGGGTCTGAACGTCGAGTACCGGGAATACGCCGCGGCAAACCATCATAGCGCTGCGCTGAACGCGCAATTTGCGACGGATGCAAAGGCTTTCTTTGCGGCGGTGACAGACGTGAATCGCTAACCGCAGGCTTGCGTTGACGCCGCCTTCGCGTGGTACCACGCTGTCCGGAGCTGACAGCAGGAATACCCGTGGCGCAGAAGATCGAAATGGTTGAGGTCGCGGCTCGCGACGGGCTGCAGAACGAGAAGGTTCTGTTCTCGACGGCGGACAAGCTGGAGCTGATCGCGCGGGCGATTGCGGCTGGCTCGAAGCGGATCGAGGTGGCGAGTTTTGTTCATCCCGGGCGTGTGCCGCAGATGGCGGATGCGGAGGCGGTGTGCGCTGGGTTGCCGAAGCGCGATCCAAAGGACGTCACCTATGTCGGGCTGGTGCTGAACAAGCGCGGGGCGCTGCGGGCTCTGGAGACGCAGGTGCATGAGCTTGGCGCGGTGATCTCCGCCAGCGACGGGTTCGGCACGCGCAACCAGGGGCGCACGGCGGACGAGACGGTGCAGGACGCCATCGAGATCATCCGGCTGGGCAAGGAGCATGGGCGCTCGGCGCAGGCGGTGATTTCAGTCGCGTTCGGCTGTCCGTTCGATGGCGAGATCGCGCCTACGAGGGTGGCGGAGCTGGCGCGCAAGGTGGCGGCCGCGGGGCCGCGGGAGATCGGGCTGGGCGATACGATCGGTGTGGCTGTGCCCTCACAGGTGAAGTCGGTGATGGCGGCGGTGAAGGCGGCGGCGCCCGGCATTCCGATACGGCTGCACTTTCACGATACGCGCAATACGGCGGTGGCGAACGCATGGGCTGGCGTCGAGGCGGGCGCGGCGACGCTGGATGCGAGCATCGGCGGCATCGGCGGCTGCCCGTTCGCGCCGAGCGCTACTGGCAATGTGGCGACGGAGGATGTGCAGTATTTGCTGCAGCGTTCCGGCTGGGAGACGGGGCTGAAGCTCGACGGGCTGATCGATACGGCGAAGTGGCTGACGGAGAAGATGGGGCGGACGCTGCCGGGCCTTGTCAGTCGCGCGGGAGGCTTTCCTCAAGAAGGATCGAAAGAGTGAGCGGGCCGCTTGTAGGGCTGCGCGTCATAGAGATGGGCTCGCTGATCGCTGGGCCGTTCTGTGGGCAGCTGATGGGCGACATGGGCGCGGACATCATCAAGATCGAGGCGCCGGGCGAGGGCGATCCGATGCGGCATTGGGGCCAGGGCGCGAAGCCGGCCTGGTGGCGTGTGATCGGACGCAACAAGAAGTCGGTGTCGATCGACCTGCGGCAGAAGCGCGGCCAGGAACTCGCCAAGCAGCTCATCGCCAAGGCGGACATCCTGATCGAGAATTTCCGGCCTGGCACCCTCGAGAAATGGGAGATGTCGCCGGCGCAGCTTCATGCGATCAATCCCGGCCTGATCATAGTGCGCGTGTCGGGCTATGGGCAGACTGGACCTTATGCGGATCGCGCGGGCTTCGGCCTTGTCGGCGAGGCGATGGGCGGGTGGCGCTATCTGGTGGGTGAGCCGGACCGGCCGCCGGCGCGCATGGGGATTTCCATCGGAGACACGCTTGCGGCGTCCTTCGGCTGCACGGGCGCGCTGGCAGCGCTTCATCATCGCGAGAAGACCGGCAAGGGACAGGTGGTGGATTCGGCGCTCTACGAAGCCGTGCTGCAGGTGACGGAGTCTCTCATCGCCGACTACGGAACGTCGGGCCACATGCGCGAGCGGACCGGGTCGATCCTGCCGCGCATCGCGCCGTCGAATGCCTATCCCTGCAGGGACGGCGACATCGTCATTGGCGCCAACCAGGACAAGGTGTTCTCGCGCTTCGCCGAGGCGATCGGTAAGCCGGAGTGGGCGGAAGATCCCAAGTACAAGACGCACCTCGCTCGTGCCGATCGCCAGACGGAACTCGATGCGCTGATTTCTGAATGGACCCGCACGAAGACCGTCAAGGAAGTCGACGCCCTGATGTCGAAGGCGGGCGTGCCGGCGGGGCCGATCTATCGTCCCGACCAGATGATCAACGATCCGCAGTATGTCGCGCGCGACGCGATCTATTGGGAGGACCATCCGAAGCTGGGCCGCGTGCCGATGCAGAACGTCTTCCCCAAGCTCTCCGAAACGCCCGGCAAGGTGCGCCTTCCCGCGCCCGACACGGTCGGCCAGCACACCGACGAAATCCTCGGCTCGGTGCTCGGCCTCAACGCTGCTGAAATGGGAAAACTGCGCGCCGACGGCGTCATCTGACCGTCACGGCCAGGCGGAATCCCCACAACTCAGACTGAAATCGGGGGTTTTGTCCGCCGCCCGCGCCGGACTATGTTAGTTCCATAGATTCCAGTCATTTGGAGACCAAGCGCATGTGCGAGAATCATCAGGTCGGCAAATCCGAAGCAAAACTGATCTCTCTTGAAGGCATGCATCGCAGGGACATCGTGCGGGGCCTGTGGGCCGGTACGCTGATGATCGGCGTGACGGGCGCATCGGGCTGCGCCGACACTGCCGAGTTCTTCGCGCCGTCTGACGCCGAACTCGAGCCGCTGGCGGCCCAAGCCTGGGAGGAAACGAAACAGCAAACGCCGATCTCGAAGGATGCTCGCGCCAATGCGCGGTTGCAGGCGGTCGGCAAGAAGATCTCCAGCGTGGCAAACGTGCCGGGCGCTCAATGGGAGTTTGTCGTGTTCGACTCGAAGGAGCTGAATGCCTTCTGCCTGCCGGGCGGCAAGGTCGGCTTCTACAAAGGCCTGATCGATTTCGTAGACAATGACGACCAGATTGCTGCCGTGATGGGCCACGAGGTCGGCCACGTCGTACTGCGTCACGCGGCGCTGCGCGCCGGACAGGAACGCGCGACGAGCGTGCTGCTGCAAGGCGGCAGCGCCTTGCTTGGCTCGCAGGTGAAAATGAGTTCAGAGTCGCTCAACATGGTGATGGCCGCCGCTGGCGCGGGCGCACAAGTCGGCATTCTCCTGCCGTTCAGCCGCCAGAACGAAACGGATGCAGACCGTATCGGCGTGGATTACATGCATCAGCTCGGCTACGACGTGAAGCAGGCCATTCGGCTCTGGGAAAAGATGGGCGCGGCATCGACCAACCGTCCGCAGGAATGGATGTCGACACACCCCAATCCGGAATCGCGCATCGCCGAGCTGCGCAGTTACATCACCAGCAAAGGCTATGCGACTTTCTAGGCCGCTAGAGCGTCAGCACGATCTTTCCGAAATGGCGGTTCGCCGCCATCAGGTCGAGCGCGGGCTTGAGGTTTGCGAACGGGAAGGTGTGCGACACAGGCAGCGACAGCTTTCCGGCGGCGAGCGCCGGACCAAGGTCCGCCTGCATCTTCCGTCCGATTTCGCGCACCTCTTCCCTGGTGCGCGTGCGGAAGGTGACGCCGACAAAGGTGATGCGGCGGCGGGCATGGATATCGAAATCGAACTCGGCCTGGTTTCCGCCCAGCCTGCCGACATTGACGATGCGGCCGAGTATCTTCGTAGCGTGCAGCGTCTGGCTGGCGAGCGAGCCGGTGACCTGGTCGACCACGACATCGACGCCTTCACCCTTCGTGGCGTCGCGTACCTGCTGAACCCATTTTGGATCGGACGTGTCTACGGCGAGGTCGGCGCCGAAGGCGGAAAGGCGCTCGCGACGTTCCGCGTTGGTGGATGACCCGACCACCAGCGCCGCGCCTTTGGCCTTTGCGATCTGCAGGCCCATCAGGCCGACGCCGGAGCTGGCGCCGAGGATCAGGATGGATTGCCCGGGTTTCAGTTCACCATGCGTCACAACCGCATCGTGCATGGTCTGCAGGGCCACAGGCAGGGCCGCCGCCTGTTCAAACGTCATGTCGGCATGCGGGATAGGCTGCACGCGGCCACGGTCGGCGATGACGTACTCAGCGAAGGCGCCGGCCCCTGATCCCATCGCGCGATCGCCAGGCTTGAGGCCGGTGACGGCCGCGCCAACAGCCACGACCTCCCCCGACCATTCGAGGCCGAGAACCGCGCCAGCGCCGCCGGCGCCGCCATGGATCACGCCGCGCGCCATGGCGAGGTCAGCGCGGTTGAGCGCGCAGGCGCGGACGCGGACGAGCACATCATCGGGGCCGGGCGCTGGCGTCGCCACATCGGCGAGCAGCGGACCGTTGTCTCCAAGAATGTGGGCCTTCATGTCGCCTGTCTCACCTGGCGCGGCTCGTAGATCGCCCAGTGGCGGCAGCTCGCGACAAAGCGCGGGCCGGATAGCATCTGTACGTCGAGCACGACCATCAGGTGACCCTTGGTCTCGACATTGTCGTGCACCACGGCGCGCACTTCCAGCTCTTCGCCATCATGCAGCAAGCTGTGCATGTCGATGGCGCTTTCGACATGGATCCACGGGCCGAGCTTTACATTGTCGGCGAGGACATAGTTGGCGCGGCGCAGCAACCAGGCGCAGTTGGCGATGCGGCCATTGTCGTAAAGCGCCGGATCATCGCGCACCGCCTCGATATGGGCGAGGCCTTCCACGCGCGTGTAGGTCTCGCGCAGCGTGCCAATGGTGTTGTTGGGGCGAAGGCTGTCCATTGAGGCGGGCGGCCGTGTTTCATGGTCCGGCATCCGGCCGACGCCCAGAAGCTTCGCCGGCGCCGCCGCGCCTCGCGGTTTGGCCAGCCCGGTCGCGCAGAGATCGCCGCGCGCGGAAATCGACAAGGCCAGCGTTTCGTTTTCCTTCGCCGCCGTGACAGTAGCTGGGTCGCCGTCATAGACCGGCTTCACGAAGCGGGCCTGCATGAAGCCGCCGGACAGCCAGTCCTTGCCCCATTCGGCCATTGGCATGTGGGCGAGGTAGGCGAACACGTCCACGCCGGGCACCAGGCCTCCGGTGAAGCCAAAGCGGCTGGCGACCGCATCGTCGTGAATCTTGTTCTCGCTGGCGGTGGCGGTGTTGAAGGCGCTGATCGTGCGGGTCGCTGGCATGGCAGCCACGCTAGTTCAGCCTGCGGGGCAGGTCAAAAAGACGCGTTTTTCCGGTGGATTCCCGGTGTGGCGTGATGCAACAGCGCACGCTAAACCCTCGCCCATGGCGAAAGGCTGGCAGGACGTTGGGGAGCGGGGAGCGGCGTGGGGCGTGTGGCTCACGGCGTACGTCTATCGCCTGCTCGGACGGACCGTCTGCCGGGTGATGCTGGCCCCGGTGGTGGCGTATTTCTACATCGCAGGAAAAGCCCAGCGCGACGCCTCGAAGGAATATCTCGAACGCGTCTGGCGCGCAGGCTACCTGCCGAAGCGGCCGGGGTTCGCGACCGGCTATCGGCATTTCCTGTCATTCGCCTTTGCGACGCTGGACAAGCTTGCCGCCTGGACCGGCAATATCCGGCTCAAGGATGTCGAGGGTGTCGATGACGGCCTCTTCCACGAGGCAAAGGTGAACGGCAAGGGCGCGGTGGTGATCTCCGCTCACCTCGGCAATCCGGAAGTCATTCGCGCCATCGCGACCGTGAACAAGCGGTTTCGCGTGAACGTGCTGATGCACACGCTGCATGCCGAGCGCTTCAATCGCATGATGCAGACCTTCTCGCCGGAATCGCCGGTGCGGATGGTGCAGGTGACGCAGATCGATGTCGGCACCGCCATGCAGCTTTCTGACGCGATCAGCCGCGGCGAATGGGTCGTGCTGATGGGCGATCGTATCGCGGTAAACAGCGGCGAGGCTTCGTCCGTGCCGGTCGATTTCCTCGGCGCGCAGGCGCAGCTTCCCATGGGGCCGTTCGTGCTGGCCGCCGCGCTGCGCTGCCCAACCTACACCCTGTTCTGCACACGCAAGGGCGAGCGCTTCCGCGTGAAATTCGAGCTTCTGGCCGATCCGGTGAAGCTGCCGCGCGCAAATCGCGCCGAGGCCATTCGCGGCTACGCCTCGGCCTATGCCGGCAGGCTAGAGAAGGCGATCGCCACGGCGCCGCTGCAATGGTTCAACTTCTACGACTACTGGCCGGAGACTCCCGCGCCCAAGAGTGCCGAGGTGCGGGCGTGAGAACTGACCGGGCCATCCTGCGGTTGAGCGTCGAGGCGCGGCCGCAATTCTACGATTGCGATCCCATGGGAGTCGTCTGGCACGGGAATTACCCGCGTTTCCTCGAGCTTGGGCGCGTCGCCATGCTTGAGAAGATTGACTATGGCTACGCCGCGATGTCGGAGTCCGGCTATGCTTGGCCGGTGGTGGACATGGGACTCAAATACGCCCAGCCGATCCGCTTCGGCCAGAAGATCGAGATCGAGACCGCGCTGGTCGAATGGGAAAACCGGCTGAAGTTCAACTTCGAAATCCGCGACCTGGAAACACGCCGCAGATTGACACGCGCGCACTCCGTTCACGTGGCGGTCGACATGAAGACAGAACAGATGCTGTGGGAAACGCCGCCTATCCTGCGCAAGAAGCTGGAGCCTTTCCTGTGATCCTGCGCGCTGGCCTCATCGCTTCGCTCATGCTGACGCTTGCCGCTCCGGCGATGGCCGAATGCGCCAGACCCGAGGAGCTCGCCATGGTTCGCGGCGAGCATGCCTTCACACAGACCCGTACGCTGAAAGGCGTCGCCCGGCCGCTGGTTTCCAGCGGCACGCTCGAAGCGCAGGCCGACGGCGTCGTCTGGAAAGTCACCAAGCCGATCGAGATCGTCACCCGCATCGGCCCCAAGGGCGTCACGCAGTCCATCGACGGCGGGCCGGAAGAGGCCGTCGGCGCGGCGGGCGCCAACAATCCCTTCTTCTCTGAGACCGGCCTCCTCGACCTCCTGCGCGGCGACCTCTCCAAGCTCGACACGCGCTATCAGGTTGCGCGTGGGACGCGGGCGAAGCCTGAAGGATGGAAGCTGGCGCTCACGCCGAAATCGGCTTCCGTCACGCCCTATATTACCAGCATCGCCATCGAGGGCTGCATGCGCGTCGAATCCGTCGCTGTGGCGCAGGCCAATGGCGACATGATGCGCATCGACCTCAAGCCCGGCCAGACCAGGGCCGCCCAGTGAAGCTGAACCGGGGGCTGGCCGCGGCGCTTGCGTGCTGGCTCTGGCTGGCCGCGTGCTGTGGCGTCGTCGGCTGGCGCTTCCTGCAGGGCCTGCCCGTCGACACCGATATCCAGTCCATGCTGCCTTCCGGCGGCGGCGATGCAGTCGAACGCGCGGCAATATCCAGCGCCTCGCAGGCGGCGGCTGGCCGAACGGCCGTCCTCGTCAGCGCCGCCGACGAACAGACCGTGCAAGCGGCGGCGTCGGACCTTGAGGCCGACCTTGCGGCCACCGGTATCTTCTCTCCCGACCGGCAGGATGTAGAAGCCACTGGCCACTGGCTCTTCGCCAACCGCAACGAGCTTCTCTGCCAGTCCGACCCCTCGAAGTTCACCGCCGACGAAGCCAGGCGAACCGCACGCCGCGCGCTTGCGGACGTCTATTCCGTCTCCGGCCCTGTGACAGGCGACCTGCTGCGGCAGGATCCATTCCTCCTCACTATCCGTCTCGCCGAGTGCCTCTCGCCCGTGGGCGCAGCACAGCCGGGCGGAACCACGCGGCTTGTTTCCGGCCGCATCGCGACATCCGCTTTCCGTCTCGATGCGCAGGCCAGCGTCATCAAGGCATTCGATGGCTGGAAGGCGGAGTGGGCGCCGAAGGGCGTCACCGCCGCCCGCGCCGGCGCCGTTTTCCACGCCGATGCGGCCGCGGCATCCGCAACCGCCGACATGACGCTGATCGGGACGCTCGGCACGATCGGCGTCGTGCTGCTGTTCTTCGCCGCCTATCGCACGATCCGGTCCGCGGTGCAGGCGATGGTGCTCGTCGCCATCGGCCTCGCCGCTGGCCTCGGCGCCACGCTGGCGTTGTTCGAGACCGTGCACGTTCTCGTCTTCGTGTTTGCCGCCATGCTGGTTGGTATCGTCTCCGACTACGCCGTGCACGCGCTCGCCTCTGGGCCGGCCACCAACTGGGCGGGGACACGAGAGCGTATCGATCTCGTCGGCCGGCCCATCACCGTCTCGATGGCGACGGCCGTCATCGGCTTCGGCTCGCTCGCCCTGTTCGGCGTGCCGCTGTTCCAGCAGGTAGCTCTGCTCTCCGGTGTCGGGATCGCGACTGCCTGGGCCTTCGTGCTCTGGGTGCTCGTGCCGATCGACAAGCGGCCGAAGAATGCCGACTTCCTGCGCGCCTGGTGGACGAAGCTGGAAGACATCCGCGAGCGCGTGAAGATTCCCGCCGTCGTCGCGTGGGCGGGCGTCGCGGTTCTTGTCGGCGTTTCGATCTATGGCGCGATGAAGCTCAGCTATCTCGACGACGTTCGCGCCTTCCAACCGCGCCCCGCCGATCTCGTCGCCGAAGAAGAGCAGGTGCGTTCCGCGGGCTATGCGGGCTCGGGCGTCACCTTTCTGCTATCCGTGGGCGACCGCGCGCAGGAAGCCCGGCAGCGGGAAGAGGCCGCGCTGGCCCAGGCGCCTGGCGCTGTTCGTCTTCTCGCAACCACACGCTTCGACCCGTCGCTGCAGCGCCGCGCGGCCAACGCAAGCGCGCTGCGGGCAAATCTCTACCAGCCTCTGCTGGCGGAGCACGCCGCCAATGTCGGGCTCGATCCTGTGGAAGCCGCCGCGCCGCCCGTAAGCGTCTCCGCCGACCCGCCATCGTGGATGGCGGACCTCAGCGGCGAGGTTGATGGACAGCACTATCTGATAGCGCCGCTGCTCGACCCAGCCGGCTGGACCGGACCCACGACCCAAGGCGTGCGGCTGGTCGATCCTGCCTTGCGTTATTCGGACGCATTTCGGACCTATCGTGAGCACGCTCTCATGGCGCTCGCGGTGGCCGCGATCTGCGCTATCGGCGCCACGCTGCTGGTCTATCGCAGGCTGGCGGCGCTCTCGATCCTTGTGCCGCCTTTGCTCGCCTGCGCAGTCGCGCTGCTTGCGCCGCCCGCATTGGGCTTCCCGCTCACATTCTTCTCCTTCGCGGCGGCGTTGGTTCTGCTCGGTATCGGGATCGACTATGCCGCATTCCAGTGGGAGGCGGGCCTGCAGCATGATCGATGGACCGCCGTGGCCGTGTTCATCGATGCGCTGACCACGCTGCTGAGCATGGGCCTGCTGATCCTCTCCAGCACTTACCCTGTGCGCAGTTTCGGGCTCACGGTAACGATCGGGATTGCGGCGGCGCTCTGTCTGTCGCACATACCTCGGCTTGTAGCGATGCGTGTGGGGACTACGGGGAAGACATGAAGACCGAAACCTGCGATGTGGCGATCATCGGGGCGGGGCCTGCGGGCGCCGTGTCGTCGGCGATCCTGGCGTCCAAGGGCTGGAATGTGCGCGTGTTCGAGCGCCAGCATTTTCCGCGCTTTTCCATCGGCGAGAGCATGCTCGCCCACACGATGGAATTGCTGATGCAGGCCGGGCTCTATGACGACGTGAAGGCCCACGGCTTCCAGTTCAAGGATGGCGCGGCGTTCGACTGGGGCGGGCGCTATACCGATATCTACTTCCCGAACAAGTCGACGCCGGGCCCTGAGACGACCTTCCAGGTGCGCCGCGACATGTTCGACGACGTGCTGATCAAGGGCGCGCAGAAGAAGGGCGCGAAAGTCTCGTTCGGCGACAGCGTCACCGCGTTCCGCAGCGATGAGACCGGCGCGACGCTGACGGTGATGTCGGAGAACGGAACGACCACCGAAGTGAAGTGTCGTTTCGCACTCGATGCTTCCGGCTTCGGCCGCATCCTGCCGCGCCTGCTCGATCTCGAGAAGGCGTCGATGATGGACAAGCGCCGCTCGGTGTTCCGGCACGTGATGGACAACATCGACGATCCGACCTTCGACCGGAATAAGATCCTCGTCTCGATCAATCCCGACCAGCCGCAGATCTGGTACTGGCTCATCCCGCTGGCGAACGGCATGTCGTCGGTTGGCGTCGTGGGGCCGGACGCTGACATGGTGGCGGTAGGGACCGATCCGGAAGACCGGCTCAACAAGTTCATCCCGCGTGCGAAGCGGATGCACGAGGTGCTGAAGAACGCCACCATTGCGCGGCCGGCGGGTGAGATTGTCGGCTTTTCCGCCAATGTGAAGACGTTGATCGGGCCTAGCTATGCGCTGCTCGGCAACGCGGCGGAATTCCTCGATCCGGTGTTCTCCTCGGGCGTCACCATCGCGATGAAGTCGGCGGTGCTGGCCAGCGACCTCATCGACCGTCAGTTCCGCGACAAGCCTGTCGACTGGGAGAAGGAGTTTGTCGAAGAGCTGAAGGTCGGTGTCGAGGCGTTCCGCGCCTGCGTGTCGGCCTGGTATGACGGCTCGCTGCAGCGGATCATCTTCGACCGCCCGATGGGCGAGAAGACGGTGACGCAACAATTGACGGCCGTGCTCGCCGGCTATGCCTGGGACCGGACCAATCCGCTGGTGCGCGAACCGGCGCGGTTCCTCCGCGTGGTCGACGAACTATGCGCGCAGCGCTAGCAGCACTTCTCCTCAGTCTGGCCGTTTCCGGTTGCAATACGGTGCGCCCGATTGAAGGATCGGCGACGCCGCTCGGCCGGAACCTCGAACTGCGCCTGCCCGTGGCGCCGGGCTATCCCGAAACGCTGAACGCCACACAGACAGTGGTCGGCCAGTATGGCGAACGCCGCGCGGCCTTTCAGGCAATCCTCACGCTGTCGCGGAAGACCGCTGAGGTCGTGCTCACCACGCCTGGCGGTCCGCGCATCCTCACCATCACCTGGACAGAAGCCGGCATCGTCGAGGACCGCACGCCCCTGGCGCCGGCGGATCTCAAAGGCATCAACATACTGGGCGATATCTTTGTCTCGCTCTGGCCGCTCACTTCGCTGCGCGCCGCACTCCCGCCCGGTGTGACAGTGGAAGAGAACGGTTCCAAACGGACCGTAAAGGCCGCGGATCGCACCGTTGCTGAAGTGGACACCCTCGAGAAAACCGATGCGCTGTGGCGCCAGAAGCTCACCAACCTTGATTTCGGATACAGCCTGACGATCATCACCGAGAAGGGTGAGTGATGGCGTCGGGAGTGTTCATCAATGATTTCGCGGTTCGATGCGCGCTCGGCAACTCGAACGAGGCGGTCGGCGCACAACTGACGTCGGCCAGCATTCGCCCCCAGCTTGAAGCGATAAAGCTGATCGACGGCCGCGAGACTGTTGTTGCACGCATCCACGGCCTTGATGGCGAACTGCGCGGCGTCACCCGCGTCAACGAACTCACCGCACGTCTTGTCGAAACGCTGAAGCCCGGCATCGCCGCCGTCATCGAACGCTTTGGCGCGGGGCGGGTCGCGGTCGTCATCGGCAACAGCAATAGCGGTGTCGACGAAGGCGTCGGTCACCTCCGCACGCGGCTCAACACAGGCGAATGGCCGGTGGGTTTCAGCTATGAGCGGCAAGAGATGGGCGATCCCGCGCTCTTCGCCGGAAGCCTGATCGGCGCCGGCGGGCCGGTCTATGCGCTCTCCACCGCCTGCACCTCGGGCGCGAAAGCAATCGCCACGGCCGCACGAATGCTGAAGACTGGTCTCGCCGATGCTGTGGTGTGTGGCGGCGTCGACACGCTGTGCGACCTCACCCTCAACGGCTTCGCGGCGCTGGAGTCGATTTCGGCCACGCCCTGCAATCCCTTCAGCCTCAACCGCAACGGCATCACCATTGGCGATGGTGGCGCGCTGTTCCTGATGACCCGCGAGCCGGGACCGTGGCGGCTGGAGGGCTGGGGCGAAAGCTCGGACGCCCACCACGCCTCTGCGCCTGACCCCACCGGCGCCGGGGCCGAAATCGCACTCCGCAAAGCGCTTGAAAACTCCAGCCTCGTGAGTGGCGACATCGGCTTCGTCCACGCGCACGGAACCGCCACGCGTCTCAATGACCTGATGGAAGGCGCGCTGATCCATCGCCTGTTTGGCGGCGACACACCTGCGGCCTCCACCAAGCCGCTCACCGGCCACACGCTTGGCGCAGCCGGAGCCGTGCAGGCCGCACTGTGCCTGCTCGCCATGGAGCGCGGTGTATATCCCCCTCATATCTGGGACGGCGTGCGCGATCCCGAGATTCCCGAGATCCGCCTGACCAGCCGCGGCGAGAAAATCGACAAGCCGTTGTCCCACATCATGAGCGTCAGCTTCGCCTTCGGCGGCAGCAACATGGCGCTGGTCCTGGGGCGCGGCTGATGTCGACAGCAATCATCCTGCCCATCCACGCCGGCGAGCTGACACCGCACGCCCCGCCGATGCTGCTGATCGATGAAGTGCTGAGCTGCACCGACATGCGCATCCACGCCCGCACGAAAGTGCGCGGCGACGGCCTGTTCTTCCAGAAAGGCCGCGGACTGCCGGCCTATGTCGGCTTCGAGATCATGGCGCAGGCGATCGCCGCCTATGACGGCTGGACACGGCGCGCGAAGGGCGAGAAGCCCACGCTCGGCTTCCTGCTCGGCTGCCGCAAGTTCCAGACGTCGGTTGAATGGTTCGCGGAGGGCGACGTGCTCGAGATCATCGCCAACTCCCTGATCCATGAGGGCGAGATGCGCTCTTTCGAGTGCAAGCTTCTCGGTGCGGGCGGCGTGCAGCTAGCGTCGGGCGTTCTCAACGTCTTCCGTCCCAACGATCCGGACGCCTTCCTCGCCAGCATCAGCAATCCCCCGAGCAGCGCATGAGCGACGACAAGACCAAGAAACGCGTCCTGGTCACCGGCGCCAGCAAGGGCATCGGCCGCGCCATCGCGGTTCGCGTCGCGCGCGAAGGCTATCCGGTCACTGTTCACTATGGCGGCGACGCCGCCGGCGCCGAGACAACCGCCGCGACGATCCGCGAAGCTGGCGGGCAGGCCGATGTCGTCGGCTTTGACGTCGCAAACCGCGAGAAGACCAAGGCCGCCCTCGACGCC
The DNA here is from genome assembly GCA_030697555.1 of Hyphomonadaceae bacterium. Taxonomy (GTDB): domain Bacteria; phylum Pseudomonadota; class Alphaproteobacteria; order Caulobacterales; family Hyphomonadaceae; genus UBA7672. The sequence goes on along the minus strand of JAUYPV010000002.1, from coordinate 24,693 downwards.
AGCGTGGCTGCGAAAGGCGCCTTCTGGGGCGTTGTCGTCAACGCCGGTATCGCCCGCGACAACACTTTCGCCGCCATCGAAGGTGGCGACTGGGACGCCGTCATGCGCACCAATCTCGACGGTTTTTACAACACGCTCCACCCGCTGATCCTGCCCATGGTGCGGGCGCGGGCAGGCGGCCGGATCATCGCCATGTCTTCCGTTTCCGGCGTCATCGGCAACCGCGGGCAGGTCAACTATTCCGCCGCCAAGGCCGGAATCATCGGCGCCGCCAAGGCCTTGGCCGTGGAGCTCGCCAGCCGCAACATTACGGTCAACGCCGTCGCCCCCGGGATGATCGATACCGACATGACCAAGGACGCCCCGATGGAGGAGGTCCTCAAGATGATCCCCATGAAACGGGTGGGAACCGTCGAAGATGTCGCTGGAATTGTCGCCTTCCTGTTGTCGCCCGAAGCGGGCTACATTACCCGGCAAGTGATTGGGGTGAATGGGGGTCTGGCCTAGTGCGACGCGTTGTAGTCACGGGAATGGCGGGGACGACGTCGCTCGGCGGCGACTGGCCTGTCGTGCGCGAAGCGCTCTTCGCCGGAAAGACCGGCGTCAAATACATTCCCGACTGGGACCGACTGGTCGACATGTCGACACGCCTCGGCGCACCCGCCGACTGGTTCGATCATGAGGGCGTCTACAAGCGTCAGCAGGGCCGCTCCATGGGCCGTGTTGCCGTGATGGCGGTGAAGACCGCCGAGAACGCGCTGGAGTCTGCGGGCCTCAAGGACGATCCGGTGCTCAAGTCCGGCCGTGCCGGTGTCGCGTGCGGATCCTCGTTCGGCTCCACACCGCCGATCAAGGACTTCGTCACCTTCCTCGACACTGGCAAGGCAGGCGGCCTCAACGCCACCAGTTACATCCGCATGATGAGCCACACTACGCCGGTGAACATCGCGGTGTTTCTCGGCCTGCAGGGTCGTCTCTTCACGACATCGTCTGCCTGCACCTCGGGCTCGCAAGGCATCGGCAGCGCGTTCGACGCTATTCGCGCCGGTCAGGCCGAGATCATGGTCGCAGGAGGTGCGGAGGAGTTCTGCCCGTCGATGACTATGGTGTTCGATCGCCTCTACGCCACCAGCAGCAACCACAACGACGAGCCCGAAACCGCCGTCCGCCCGTTCGACGCCTCGCGCGATGGCCTGGTCATCGGCGAAGGCGCGGCGATCCTCATTCTTGAAGAACTCGAACACGCCCTTGCACGAGGCGCCAAACCGCTCGCCGAAGTCGTCGGCTATTCCACCAACTGCGATGGCACGCACATCTCCCAGCCCGCCGAGGAAACCCAGTCGCGCGCGATGCGTGAAGCGCTGCAGATGGCTGGCATCAGCGCGTCCGACCTCGCCTTCATCTCCGGCCACGGCACAGGCACGGTCGCTGGCGATATTGTCGAAAGCCGAGCAACCGCCGCTGTCTACGGCTCCAAGGTTCCCTTCCACACGCTCAAGGGCCATTTCGGCCACACGCTCGGCCCCTGCGGCGCGATCGAAGCCTGGCTCGGCATCGAAATGCTGAACGAAGGCCGCATACCGGCCACCGCGAACCTCAAGAACGTCGATCCCAAGTGCGGCGAACTCGACTATGTCATCGGCCAGCCGCGCCGTTTCGAGAACGGCTATTTCGCGTCCAGCAACTTCGCCTTCGGCGGCATCAACACGTCGCTTGTCTTCAAGCGCATCTGAACCGGGCAGGCAGCACATGACGACGACACGTCTTCTAGCCGGCCTCGCGCTGGCTGCGGTAACTGCACCCTGCGCGAATGCGCAGGAGAGAGATCCCGCCTCGCTCGCACCTGATGAGCCCCTGTGGGAGCTGCGCGTCGGCGCGACCGCACTTTACGGTCCCGCCTATCCCGGGTCATCTCAAATGGTGACCAACGGCGTCGGCGCGCCGCTGTTCATCTATCGCGGCGACCGCATCCGTTTCGGCGAATACGGCGTCGCCCGCGCCATCGCGGCGGAAAACAAGACGTTCGAACTCGATCTCTCGCTCGACGCCGCCTATTCGGCCGAGGACACCGAGTCGCGCGCCGGCATGCCCGACCTAGACTATCTCTTCCAGATCGGCCCGCAGGGTGTCTGGCACATCTCGGACACCGGCTGGACGAGCGACGGCCGCACGGAGGTCACCGCCTTCCTGCCCGTGCGCGCGGTGGCGGCCAGCGACTTCAAGAGCATCGGCCATGAAGGCTGGCTGACGGAACCGTCGATCATGTTCCGCCGGCAGTACAACAGCCAGCTGCGCCATAGCTGGAACGCCCAGCTCTTCGCCTCCTTCGCCGACGAAAACCTGATGGACTACTGGTACGGCGTCGCCCCGCAATACGCGACCGCCACGCGCCCGGCCTATATCGCAGAAGGCGGCTATCTCGCCACCGGCCTCAAGCTTTCCTGGACGCGCGAGATCACCGACGACCTGCAGATCTTCCTCACCTACCAGGGCCGCGTGTTCAGCGGTTCGGCCAACGAGCGTAGCCCGCTGCTCGAGGAGGATGTCACTCACGCGCTTAGCTTCAGCTTCGTGTGGAAGGCGCTCAAGAGCAAAAGCCGCGCGAAGAACGACGACATGTAGGCCCAGAAAGTAGGCCCGAAAAAGCCCGCCCGGTTTCCCGGACGGGCTTTCGAAACCTCAGCGCGAATGCGCCGGCTTATTGCACCACGACGCCTTCGAGATAGACGCGCGAGTTGGTGAAGCCGGAGATGCACTGGAACTCGGTGGCGGACGAGAATTTCTCGCCGGTCACGGTCGACTTGATGCCCTGCACCGACGTGCCGCCACGGCCTACCGCGTCAGCCTTGAACGCGATCAGCGCCGAGAGCATCGCCCACACGCAGGCGTCCTGGTCGGACTTGGTGAGGCCGTTGGTCGACTTGCGGGTCGATGTCGAGCCGAGCGATTTGCCCGAGACCGAATCGCCGAACACGAACTTGAAGTCGCCAATCTTGGCGGCGTAATCCGGATGCGCCTTCACGAGGTCGATCGAGAAGAGCTGGAAATCCTTCCGCGCCTGGGCAGGGCCGGCGACGGCGAGGGCGGCGAGAGCGACAACGGCAAGCTTCAGTTTCATCGGGCAAAACCCCCTGTTTTCAATGGATCGCGCGTCGATCCGGTCGGCGGCATGGGTGGCGAGATACGCCTTTATTGTCAACTGGAATTGGCTGCGAGGGCTTGATCTCGGCGCAGCGGAAAGGGACAGCTTCGCCAGAGCAGGGCGGCGATCGTGGCGGAACAGCCTGAATTCATCATCGGGGCCATCATCCCGACTTACCGGCACGTCACGCGGCTGCCGGAGATTGTCGGCCGTCTCAAGGCGCTCGGCCTGCCCGTGCTCATTGTCGATGACGGCAACGCCGAGGCGGAGGCGGCGGCGATCCGTGAGCTTCACGATCCGGCGGCGCGCATTCGTGTGCTGCGCCGCCATGCGAACGGAGGCAAGGGCGCGGCGGTCAAGACCGGCCTGCGCGGCGCGCGCGAGCTGGGTTGGACGCATGCCGTGCAGGTTGATGCCGACGGCCAGCATGACCTTGGCGTGGCTCAGGCGCTGATCGATCTCGCGCAGGCAAATCCGCGCGCGGTCATCTGCGGCGTCCCCGTCTATGACGCGTCGATCCCGAAATCCCGCAAGGTCGGCCGCCACATCACACACTTCTGGGTGCGCGTGGAGACGATGTCGAACGAGATATCGGATTCGATGTGCGGCTTCCGCGTCTATCCCCTCGGCGAGACGACCGTGGTGATCGATCGCGAGATGATCGGCGACCGCATGGATTTCGACACCGAGATTCTGGTCCAGCTCAACTGGCGCGGTCTCCGCACGATCGAAATGCCGGTCAGGGTCACCTATCCAGAAGGGAACGTCTCCAACTTCCGGATGTGGTCCGACAATGTGCAGATCTCGATGATGCACACACGGCTGGCGCTGCAGGCCCCTGTGCGTGTGCCGATCCGGATGCTGCGCAGGGCGAGCGCAAAGCGTTAGACGCCACGCTCCCACACGACGGAAAGCCAGAAGCCTTCAGCCAGCTTCTCGCTGCGCCAGAAACGGCGCGGCTGGAATTCCCTTGCCTCATCGTCGATCGGCAGCCGCGCAACTTCGACCAGCATGTCGGGCGAGGGCGTTTCGCCAAACGCCTTGAAGTGCGCTTCGCCGAACGTCCACAGCCGGCAGAAGTCGCTGTCGCCGAGTGAAGTTCCCGCCGCCGCTGGCATGAACACGGCGGCGATCTCGCGCCATGGTCTTGCAGGGTCGATGAACTCGACGTCGATGCCGAGCTTCACGACGGGCAGCGATGCCGACGCGACGGCAATGATCCCCCGGCTATGGCTGTGGCTCAGGATCGAGCCGGCAGGCGCCGCCTGCCGGATTTCCCGCGCGACGCGGCGCTGGTCCTCGCGTCGATGGCGCGTCGTAACGGGCGCCAGCTTCCCGAGTTCCACATGGATATCCGGGTTCCGTTCACCCAATGGTGCACCCCGCTGAAAACACCCCAGTTACAGGCGCCTCGAGGCCATGGGCCAGCGGGACCCGCAAAATCCCGATATCAGGACGGTCTGACTGCTTCATGCCCTGCTGGCGCCGTGTCCCCGGGGTCGCTAATATCCGCCCTTCAGGGGGTGGTTATGGTCGGCGTAAGCGCAAAAACAGAGCCTTTCAGGGCCGGCGGGACGAATCTCATCGTCAGCGTTGCGGCTTTTGCCGCGATCGTCCGAAAGGACGGGAACGAGGACCTGCTCGGCTCGGTCGCCGGCGACGACCTATTGCCCAAGGCACAGCGCCGCCGCATGAGCACGTTCGATCTTGGCGTCGCCCGTTGCATCGCCGGCATCGCCCGGATGGGCGCCGACGAAGAGATCGTCTTCGCCTCGCGCCATGGCAACATGGATCTCACGACGGACCTGCTGATGCAGTTGGCAACCGATGAGATCATGTCGCCGGCGAAGTTCTCCATGTCGGTTCACAACGCCGCCGTAGGCGCCGCCAGCCAGATGACGGCGAACCGGGCAGGCCACACCGCTGTCGCCGCCGCACGGCGCTCCATGGCGGCGGGATTCACGGAATCCTGGCTCCGCCTGTCTTCGGGCTCGCCCAGCCTCATCATGCTCTATGCCGACCATCCGCTGGTGGGCGTTTATGAACCGCTCGACGAGCCGGGGCCTGCCGTGCACATCGCCGTGCGGCTCGTTGCTGGCGGCGGCGAAGCCCACGCACTTGAAGATGGCCGGACGGGCGCCGAAGCTCTGGCGCGCGCCCTGGCTGCAGGAGCGGAGGCCGTCACATGGCGACCGTAACCAACGCCGCTCCTCCCACACTCTCCTGGCTTTCGCCCGTGGAGCGCGCTTTCCGCACATTCACCACCGCCGTCGCCTTCGCCTTCTTCGGCCTTGGCGGCCTGTTCATGGCGATCTTCATCTTCCCGGCGTTCAACGTCTTTATCAGCGACCGGAAGAAACGCTCGGAGATCGCGCAAGCGTGCGTCCATCGCATCTGGTGGCTGTTCGTCCGCGTCATCCGCTTCATGGGCACGGTGAGCTGGGACATCGACAAGCCTGAAGTGCTGAAGAACCTCCGCGGTACGATCGTCATCGCCAACCATCCCTCGCTGCTCGACGTCGTCTTCCTGATGTCGTTCATGCAGCACACCCGAGCGGTCGTGAAGGAAGGCGTCTGGCGCAATCCGTTCATGCGCGGCGTGGTGACCTCGGCCGATTTCATCCCCAATCTCGGCGACCCGGAAAAGCTGATCGCCGACTGCACCGCGGCGCTGAAGGATGGGTACAATCTGGTGATCTTCCCGGAGGGCTCGCGCACGCCCGATGGCGCCGCGCGGCGCTACCAGAAAGGCTTCGCGCACATCGCGCTCTCGGCGGGCGCGCCGGTCCAGGTCGTCTCGATCCGCGTCAATCCGCCGATGCTGCGCAAGGGCGAGCCGTGGTACTACGCGCCGCCGTCCAAAGGCCACTGGACCATCCGGGTCCATGAGCGAATTGATACGGTGGAACAATATGGTAATGACCGGTCGCCTGCTGCGGTCCGCCGGTTGACGACGGACGTGGCGCAGCGGATCGAGGGCCTTCTGGCGTTATGAGTGAAATCGAAGCCGAACTGAAAAAGATGATCGTCGACGTTCTGGCGCTCGAGGATGTGCGCCCGGAGGACATCGGTTCGGAGGAGAACCTGTTCGACGAATCCGGCCTCGCGCTCGATTCGATCGATGCGTTGGAACTCGGCGTGAACATCCAGAAGAAGTACGGCGTGAAGATCGACCCGCAGGACAAGAACATTGCCGCGCACTTCCGGAGCGTGCGCGCGCTAGCTGCCTTCATCGGCGCGAAGTGAGCCGGCCATGACCCCTGAACAAGCCTACAGCCAGATCGTCGCCTACCTCACCGACACCTTCGAGATTCCGGCCGAACAGGTCCGCCCCGAGGCCCTGTTGATCGACGATCTGGGTCTCGATTCCATCGACGCCGTCGATCTCATGGTGAAGTTGCAGGAACAGACCGGCCGCAAGGTCTCGCCCGACCAGTTCGAGAACGTCCGCACGGTGCAGGATCTTGTGACGCTGGTGCAGTCGCTCACAACAAAGAAATGACCGCGCCCGCAGAGACGCCCCGGCGCGCGAGGCCAGACCTTCTCAGCCTCGTGCTCGGCGCTATCTCGCTCTTCTTTCCGTTATTCGCGCTCGTGCTGGCCCGGCCGCTCGGCCCTCTGGTGGTGACATTGGCGCTCGTCGCCGTTCTGGCGTTGCGTTCGCTGACGGGCTTCGCGAAATCCGCGCCCGCCGGGCTCACCTGGGCCGCGCTAGCCGCCGCCGCCACGCTTGGAATGTTCAGCTTCATAAACGCCGACCTCGCCATGCGGCTCTATCCCGTGCTGATGACTGGCGCGATGTTGTTCGCCTTCGCCTGGTCGCTCGCCAGGCCGCCCAGCATGATCGAGCGTTTCGCGCGCATGGCGGAACCCAACCTTCCTGAAAGCGGCGTACGTTACACGCGCACCGTCACCTGGGTCTGGTGTGTCTTCCTTGTGCTCAACGGCGCTGTGGCGCTCTGGACAGCGCTCGTCGCCTCGCTCGAGACATGGGCGATCTACAACGGCGTCATCTCCTACATCCTGATGGGCGCTCTGCTGGGCGGCGAGTTCCTCGTGCGCGGTTTCGTTCGCGCCCGCGAGCCGGCCGGACACAACCCCGGATGAGTGGTTTTCTCGAAGCTCTTTCGCAAGCACCCGAAGCGCGCGTCCTGTTCATCGACGGCGATCGCAGGATCACCGCAGGCGATATCCGCGCCGCCGCCCGCCGCGCCGCCCAATGGATGAAGGATGGGATGGACGAGAGCAGGGGCCTCGTCTTTCTCCACACCGATTCCGCAGCCCTTCTCTGCGCCGGTCTGCTTGCAGGCGCGCTGGCCCGGCGCACGCTCGCCGTCATCCCGCATGCCCAGCCCGCCTACCTCGGCGAAGTCGGCGCCGATGCTGCGAACCTGCTGACCGACGACGGGCCCGGTGCGCCGCTCGCCATCGCGCCCGGCGACGGCTCGGCGATCAAGGTCGACGCGGACTCCGATCTCGTCTTCTTCACCTCCGGCTCCACCGGCGCACCCAAGCAGGCGCCGAAGAAGATGAGCCAGCTCGACGCCGAGATCATTCACTGGGCGGGGGAATGGTCCGGCCGCGTCGACCACGTCGCCGGAACCGTCTCTCACCAGCACATTTACGGGATGACGTTCCGCGTCCTCCTGCCGGTCCTGGCCGGCTGGCGCGCCGACGACCGCCAGACTTTTCTCTGGGAAGTCTTCGCCACGCAGATGTCTCCGCGCGGTCTGGCCGTCACCAGCCCCGCCCACCTCCGCCGCATCCCACCCGGCCTCCCGCTTCCCAATGGCAAGCCCGCGATCGTTCTCTCCGCCGGCCAGCTTCTGCCGCTCGATGCAGCACAGGAAGCTGCGTCCCTGTTCGGCGCCTCGCCGCGGGAAATCTTCGGCAGCACAGAAACCGGCGCCATCGCTTCGCGCCAGCGTGACCACGATGAAGAACCCTGGCAGCCGTTGCCCGGCATGGCGATCAGCCTCGACGAGGATGGCGCACTTCTGGTCCGCTCGCCCTTCATCGGCGAGATCACCCAACGCATGGGCGATCTCATCGAACTCCTGCCCGATGGCCGCTTTCACCTGCGCGGCCGCGCCGACCGCATCGTGAAGATCGAAGGCAAGCGCATCTCGCTCACACGCGTCGAAGAGGCGCTGAAGGCGCTCCCCGAAACAGCCGACGCCGCCATCGCTGTCATCAACGCCGAGGGTGGCGAAATCCTCGGCGGGGCTGTTGTCCTCACACCCGAAGCCGGATCCGAGCTCGCTCGCCTCGGCGCCTTCCGCTTCAGCCGCAAGCTGCGCGAGAAGCTTGCGGCCCACCTCGAGCCCGCCGAACGCCCCAAGCGCTGGCGCTTCGTCGGCCGTATCCCGGTCAACGCCCAGGGCAAGCGCGTCGCCGCGGACATCGCCGGCCTGTTCGAAGGCGGTTCTCTCATCCAGACCCTCGATGCCCAGATCGCGCCCACCAGCGACAACGACGCGCGCATCGTTTTCGTCCTGAAGCCGGAGCTGAGCTGGTTCGATGGCCATTTCCCAGGCCGTCCCATCCTCGCCGGCGTCGCCCAGACCCACATCGCCGTCCGCCTGGCGGAAGAAGTGTGGGGCTTCCTCCCCGCCAGCTTCCAGGTCTCCCGCCTCAAATTCCGCCGCATGATCCAGCCGGGCGAAAGCATCGTCCTCAGCCTCACGAGAGACGCCGCCAGAAACCGCCTCGTCTTCGCTTTCACCGCCAATGGTGAGCCGGCCTCCGAAGGCATCGTAGGCGCCTGAATCGGCAGGCAAATACCGCCCGGCAGGACATGCTTGAACCGCCCGCCGCTTCAGCGTAAGACCACGGCCTCATGACGATTGGCCCTCGCGGCCGTCCTGGAATGCCGGCTTAGCTCAGTTGGTTAGAGCGCTAGATTGTGGATCTAGAGGTCCCCGGTTCGAGCCCGGGAGCTGGTACCATTCCGACGCCGCGCGGATTTCCCGATTAGTCCCCGAACAGCTTGCCCAGCGCTTTTGGCGCTTCCTTCTTCAGCCGGTCCTCGGCGTTCTGCGGTGACTCGGCCGGGAGTTGTGCGGGCGTCGCGGCCTGGTCCGCCTGTTGTGCAGGCGCCCGCGTCTTAACGCTCCGGAGGCCGCGCGGTTTCAGGTGAGATTGGTACAGCCAGGGCCGAAATACTTCAGCAGTTGCGTTTCGAGCGTCTTGAGGTTTTGAGCCACCCAGCGGGGTTCAAGGCCCGGCACGATGTTGTCAAAATGTATGTGAGGTCGCGCGCGCATACCGCAAGCTCTTGCAAACGTGTCTTCGAACAGAGTGCGCGCCGAGCCGGTCGCTCCCAATTCGTTGAGCCAGGCGGACGATGATCCAGAAGCGGTGATGTGGATGAAATGGCGGTTGGTCAGCAGCGGCTCCTGCCCGCCCGCCGTCAAGCGGCCGTAGCCGAAACCGGCGCCGAACACACGTTCGATGTAGCCTTTGACGATCGCCGGCGGCGAATTGAACCACAGGGGGTAGACGAAGGCGAAGACATCGGCATCGCTAAGCAGACGCCGTTCGGCCTCGACGTCTGCGGCAGGCGCCCAATCCGGCCTGTCGGGCATTTCCGAAAGTTTCAGCCTTGGGTCGAAGTCGAGGCGATAGAGGTCGCGTTCGATTATTGTGTGCCCGCAGGCCGACAGGCAGTCAGCATAGGTCTTGGCCAACGCCTTGGTGAAGCTGGCGGGGTCGGGATGCCCAACAATGACTGCGTGTTTCATGCTCTCGCCCTGCGCGCGATATGAATGAACGATGGCGCCGACCGGCGGTTCCATGACGTCCGGCGGAAAGGCTGGCCTATCGGACCGACGCGAGAATCCAGGCCCGCCGCGGTCAGCCGAACAGCACGGTAAATCGAGCGCCCTGACCTTGATCTCCGGGTCCGAACCGCAATTCGCCGCCTATCTTTGCGGTGAGCGACCGGATGATCGTCATCCCCAGCCCCTTGCTCTTGTTGGGATCAAAACCGCTCGGCAGGCTGGGGCCGTCGTTTGAAACCGATAGCGCATAGGCCTTGTCCCCGTTTGCCTCCAACCGAACTGTGATCTGGCCCTTTCCATGCTTGGCCGCGTTTGTGATCAACTCGCTGACGATGAATCCCAGGTGAGTGCAGGTGGCGGACGGTAGCTCGGCTTCGATCGCATCGACGCGGACGGTTGTCTCCCCACCATCCTCGTCGCCCAGCATCTTTGCGAAATCGCCGCACAGTTCCTCGAGGTAGGGCTTGAAGGCGACCGTCTGCGCGCCGTCGAGGCAGTGAAGCCGGCGATGGATAGCCCCGATCATGATCACGCGATCGGCTGCGATTGTGAGTTGCGAGGCGGTTTCCGGATTTGTTGCAGTCCGGGCCTGCATCGACAGCATGCTCGCAATCATCTGCAGGCTGTTGAGAAACCTGTGGTCGGACTCCTTGCTCAAAATTTGCAGCAGCTGGATCAGCTCTTCTTTCTGATGAAGCACTGCGCCTTCGCACGCGAGAAGCGCGTGGAGGGCGGTTTCCGACCGCTGGAGTTCGGCCAGTTCACGTTCATAGCGGGTAATGGTTTTGGACCACGGACGACTGTGTTCCACGATCGAGCCTAAGGCTGGCGCGTGTAGCTCGTCCTCGGTCATCATCCGATCCCGCCGCTTTCACCCAAATTCGGCGCTTGGGCGCTTTGGAATGGGAACTTGCGCCCGAAAAGGGAAATCAATTTGTCCAAAGTCAATTGTGTTCGGAATCAAACATAACGATTCTGAACCAGCGCGCGCTGGTTTCCGCTTCTTGTGCTGCTCAATATCGGGCAGCAGCCCATCGATCCTATTGAGGCATCGTCGGTGTCTGAGCCTGATCAAGAGGCTCCAGCCACGTCGCCGCAGAGCAGTCCGACGAGGTCGTGCTTGATGTGCCATTTCGACGCCGCGCGGATTTCCCGATCAGTCCCCGAACAGCTTGCCCAACGCTTTTTGCGCTTCCTTCTTCAGCCGGTCCTCGGCGTTCTGCGGTGACTCAGCCGGGGGCTGCGCGGGTGTTGCTGCCTGATCCGCCTGCTGTGCGGGCGCTGGCGTCTGGGCCGGCGTTTGTGCCGGAGCAGGCGCCGGGCTGTTGCCCAGCAGTTTGCCGAGATCGCCGCCCAGGCTCTTCTTCAGCTCGCTCTGGATTTCGTCGGTGACCTTGGCCTTCACGTCCGACGTCGCCTTCTTGGCCAGCCAGTCCCAGTCGAGATTGAGCCCGACGCCGTCCCAGCCGCCGGCCAGCTTGATCGGCAGGCCATAGCCGTTGAGGCCCTGCTTCTTGTCCGCGAACTCAGGGAAGAGGCTGAGCTGTAGCTTCTGCTTGCCGATATCCAGCGCCCCGCCGCCTGAAACCGTGAGGCCCGCCGCATCCATCTTCAGGTCAGCCATAACGGCAACGCCGTCCTTCATCGCAAAGTTGGCGTTGAGGCCGTTGAACGTGGTCTTGGCGTCCTTGCTGAAGGCGGCAAGCGAGATCGACTTGGAGCTCAGCGCCGTCTTCGCCGCATTGCCCAGCTCGGTGAGGTTGACGCCGTTGATCGTGCCCTGGTCGAAAGCGAACTTGCCGTTGCCGGCCAGCGAACTCATCAGCCCTTGTAGGTTGGCGCCCGAGCCCGCGATGTCGACAACGATATCGCCCTTGCCCTCGACCATGTCGAAGCCCGCTGCCGCGTTCATCAGCGGTTTCAGCGACAGCGCCGAGATATTTGCCTTCAGTGCGATCGACGGAACCGCGCTGCTGCCATCCGCCGTCAGCGTCGCCCCGCCGGCCCCGCCGAACAGCGAGGTCTGCTTGAGGTCCGCCACCAGCTTGCCGCTCTTCAGCGTCACCAGGATGTTCGACGGTCCGAAGTCGAACTTCTCATACTTGATGCCCGCCGCCTTCAGCGTCAGGTCCGCATCCGCCAGCTTCAGCGGCGACAGGTCGATGAGATCGCTGCCCCAGCCGCCGGGCTTCTTGGTGTTGCTGTCCTCCGGCGCGCCCGACGCCGTGGCATAGGGCGTGATGTCGATCTGGTTGGTGCTCAGCGAGCCGGTCAGGTGCGGCTTCTTCCCGAGCTTCAGCGCCGCTTCTCCCGTGCCCTTCACCTTGTCGAACTGAACGACAGCATTCTTCAGCATCACGCTCGACGTGCCGCCTGACGTGTCGCCGGTCAGCGAGAACGCCTTGTAGACATCGCCTGGAGGCAGTGTCGCCCCGGCCGCCGCGGCGAGTTTGCGCAGGTCCGGCGCGTTGATGCTCAGACGGCCGTCATAGGTGAGGTTGGCGTTCAGCCGCGCGCCGCCGGTGAAGGTGATGCCCAGCAGCCCGCTGTCATGCTTGAAGTCCACGTTGCTGAACGTAAGGTCGCCGAGGCGGCCATCGATCTTCGTCGTCGCGCTCGCCTTGCCCAGCGCTTCGCCCGCCGGCGCCTCGATGTTCATCGCCGTGGCGAGGTCCGCCAGCTTCGGCGCTTCCGCATTGGCTGTCAGCGCCAGCGTGATGAAATCTGCAATCCGCGCTTCGCCCTGAAGATCCGCATTCAGCAGCGCACTCTCATGCCGCGCATCCGCGATCTTCAGCGTGATGTCCGATGGCGTCCCCAGCGCCTGTCCAGACGCCGACAGCTTGCCCAGCACGGCCCGCGCCGGCAGGTCCTTCACCTGGAACGCATCCGCCAGCTTGGTCGCCGACGGAACCTCGCCGTCGAACTTGAAGTCGAACGCCGTATTGTCGCCCAGCGCCAGCGAGCCATCGAGATTGGTCTTCAAGAGGTCCGTATCGAGCTTGATCGTCACCTGCGAGGGCAGGCCGCCCATCATCGCCTTCGGGTTGGTGATCTTCGTGTCGACCTTGAACGGCACGTCGTCCGCCAGCCCCTCGGCATGGATCGAAAACGGCTTGTCTATCGCATCCATGTTGGCGTTGAGCTTGAGCTGCGCCAGCTTGTGCACCGTCCCGGTCTTGCGGTCGTCATAGCTGACCTGGCCGTTCTCGATCCGCACATCGCCCAGCGATCCTGCGAACTCGCCGCCCGGCTGGCTGGGCTCGGCCGGCTTCGCGCCCGGTATCTCGAACGTCCAGTTGTTCCGCCCGTCCGCGAGTTGCACCATGGCGATGTTCGGCTCCACCAGCACGAACTCATCGATCTCGACTTTCCCGAAGAACAGGGGGAACAGCTTCACCGCCGCCCGCAGCTCCTTCATGGAGGCGAACGGCACGTCCCCGAAACCTTCCGGGTTGGTGATGGTGCTGGCCCCCGCCTTGGCCTCGATCCGGGGAATGATCCCCACCGACACCGGGCCGACCTTCACCTGCCGCCCCAGCGCCTTGCTGGCCTCCTCCTCGATCTTGGCCCGATAGACTTCCGAGGGGATGAGCTGTGGGACAATGACCACCGCCGCCACGAGCAGGGCGACCACAGCGCCGACAATGATCCAGATCCGCTTCATCGGTTCCTCGCTGGTTTCGGGCAGTAGACCACAGACTCGGCGACGGCTTCCACCCGGGGCGGCCAATCCCGGATACCCGGTTTGGTCCGGCTATGGGGCGGAAATCCGTTGAAATTCCACTGTTAAGGTGGCGTAGGGGCTGAGTTGAGCCTGTTACACTTTACCTGTGCGCTCAGCCCCCTTAAGTCCCGCACTCCCGCCAGCCCGAGGACGGTCCGGCTTTGACACTAGATTCCGATCTTTCGGCCTATGCCGCGCGTTTCCAGACGCGTCCGGCGCGCAGGAAGCCCTTGCCGGCTCACCTGCAGCGCCTTGAGGCCGAAAGCATTTTCATCATGCGGGAAGTCGCCGCCGGGTTCGAGAACCCAGTGATGCTGTATTCCATCGGCAAGGACAGCTCCGTGATGCTGCACCTCGCCATGAAGGCCTTCTGGCCGTCGCGCCCGCCTTTCCCCTTCATGCACGTCGACACGACCTGGAAGTTCCGGGAGATGGTGGCGTTCCGCGACCTCATCACGAAGAAGCTCGGCCTCGACCTGATCGTCCATATCAACCAGGACGGGCTGAAGCGCGGCATCAATCCCTACGCCTCCGGCTCCAACCTCCACACCCAAGTCATGAAGACCGAGGGTCTTCGCCAGGCGATGGACAAGCACAAGTTCGACGCGGCTTTCGGCGGCGCGCGCCGCGATGAAGAGAAGAGCAGGGCGAAGGAACGCATCTTTTCCTTCCGGAACGAGAACCATGGCTGGGACCCCAAGAACCAGCGTCCCGAACTCTGGAGCCTCTACAACACGCGCAAGGCCCCTGGTGAATCCATCCGCGTCTTCCCGATCTCGAATTGGACTGAGCTGGATATCTGGGCCTACATCGCGGAAGAAGAGATCCCGATCGTGCCGCTCTATTTCGGCAAGAAGCGTCCCACCGTAATTCGCGACGGGCAGATCTTCATGGTCGACGACGACCGCACGCCGATGGAGCCTGACGAGAAGCCGGTCGAACGAATGATCCGCTTCCGCACGCTCGGTGATTATCCGCTGACCGCCGCCTTCGAGAGCGATGCCGCCACCCTCGACGATATTGTCGCCGAGATGCTGACGGCCCGCACATCCGAACGTTCCGGCCGTCTGATCGACCACGACGAAAGCGGGTCGATGGAGAAGAAGAAGCGCGAGGGCTATTTCTGATGGCCATGAAGGTGACGCCCTTCCGCAATCCTGCCGAACCGAAACGCCAGTCGGTGCGCGATCTTGCGGCCGCCGAAAAGGGCGTGTTGCGTTTCCTCACTTGTGGCTCCGTTGACGACGGCAAATCGACACTGATTGGCCGCCTGCTCTACGACACCAAGCTCATCTTCGAAGACCAGCTCGCCAGCCTGAAGCGCGACAGCGTCAGGCACGGTACCCAGGGCGAGAACATCGACTTCGCGCTGCTTCTCGACGGCCTTGAGGCGGAGCGCGAGCAGGGCATCACCATCGATGTCGCCTATCGCTTCTTTTCCACCGATAAGCGCAAGTTCATCGTCGCCGACACGCCTGGCCATGAGCAATACACACGCAACATGGCGACCGGCGCTTCCACCGCTGATGTCGCCGTCATCCTGATCGACGCGCGCAAGGGCGTGTTGGTCCAGACCAAGCGCCACACCTACATCGCCGACATGCTCGGCGTTCGTCACGTCGTCCTCGCCGTCAACAAGATGGACCTGGTCGAGTACAGCCGCGCCCGCTTCCACGAGATCGTCGCCAGCTACCTGCAGATCGCCGAGCACCTCGGCTTCGAATCCATCACCCCGATCCCGATGTCGGCGCTCAAAGGCGAGAACGTCACCAAGCGGGCCGACACGATGCCCTGGCATCCCGGCCCGACGCTGCTCGAACACCTCGAAGCGATCGAGATCGCCGACGACCGCACCAACACGCCGTTCCGTATGCCGGTGCAGTGGGTGAACCGTCCCAATCTCGATTTCCGCGGCTTCTCTGGCACCGTCACATCTGGCTCGATCAAGCCGGGCGATGGCGTCGTTGTCGCCAAGTCGGGCAAGGCTTCGAAAGTGAAGGCCATTGTCTCCGCCGACGGCGACCTGCCGCGCGCCACCGCAGGCGACGCCGTCACGCTGGTTATCGAGGACGAGATCGACGCCTCGCGCGGCGATGTGTTCGCTGCCGCCGAAGCGCGTCCCGAAGTCTCCAACCAGTTCACCGCCAACATCCTCTGGATGACGGAAGACGAGCTGACCGCCGGCCACGCCTACCTGCTGAAGATCGGCTCGCAGACTGTGCAGGCGACAGTCACCGGTATCCGGCACAAGATCGACATCAACACGCTCGACAAGACGCAGGGCCATTCTCTCGGCCTCAACGAGATCGGCTTCTGCAACGTCACCACCAACCAGCCGATCGCCTTCGATCCCTACCGCTTCATCCGCGAATCCGGCGCCTTCATCCTGATCGACCGCTTCACCAACCAGACGGTCGGTGCGGGCATGATCGAATTCTCCCTGATGCGCGCCACCAACGTCCACCGCCATGCGATGGACGTGACGAAAGCCACGCGCTCGCTGCTGAAAGGCCACCGCCCGGCGATCCTGTGGTTCACCGGCCTCTCCGGCGCCGGCAAGTCCACCATCGCAAATCTGGTCGAGCGCCGCCTCGCCGACATGGGCGCGCACACCTATTCGCTCGACGGCGACAACATCCGCCAGGGCCTCAACAAGGACCTCGGCTTCACCGACGCTGACCGCGTCGAAAACATCCGCCGTATCGGTGAGGTGGCAAAGCTGTTCGTCGACAGCGGCCTCATCGTCACCGCCAGCTTTATCTCCCCCTTCCGCGCCGAACGCGACATGGTCCGCGGCCTTGTCGAGACTGGCGAGTTCATCGAGGTCTTCGTCGACGCTCCGCTGGCGCTCGCCGAGAAGCGCGATCCCAAGGGCCTCTACAAGAAGGCCCGCGCCGGCCAGATCCGCAATTTCACCGGCATCGACAGCCCCTACGAAGCGCCAGTCAGTCCCGAGCTGCGTCTCGACACGTCGGCCGCCACCGCCGAAGCCCTCGCCGACCAGGTCATCGAACACCTCCGCAAGACCGGCGTCATTGGCTCGGCATCGGACCAGTCGCTCGACTTCTCGATCTGATCGGGCTTGCAGCCGGCAGTGTTATATAGTAACATCGTCCCATGTCTGGCGAAGAAGCAGCCATTGTCATCGGCGCCGCCGCGCTCTCCGTCGCCGGGGTAGCGTTCGCGTTGTTTGCGGCGTCTGTTGCGCGCCGCGTAGCCGACCTAGTCGGCCTGGCCGGCGGCATCGTCATCCTCCTCGTCGCCGTATTCCATCTGGCGCCCGAAGCCTTCGCCGCCGGCGGTACGGAGCGCATCTTCCTTTTCGCCGGCGCCGCAGCCGGCATCGTCCTCGAACTCCTTTTCCGCACGCGCTCGGATCCCGCGCCCGCCACCATCCGCATCGGCGCCTGGCTCGGCGTGCTCGTGCTGGCGATCCACTCGACGCTGGATGGGGCGGTCTACAACGCGGTCATCTGGCACGGCGACGGCGTCGGCATCCTCGCCTCGATGGGCCTCATCCTTCACGAGGCACCAGAGGGCGTTGTGGCCATGATGCTTGCCCTTCAGGCGGGTCTGAAGCCTGCGCCCGCCGCGGGCGTTGCGGTGGCCGCATCCTCGCTCACCACGCCGCTCGGCTGGGTGCTTGCCCATCTCATCGGCGAATCGGCGCAGGGCGCGATGCAGGCGATGTTCGCCGCCTCGGCCGGCCTGCTGCTCTATGTCGGCTGGCACCTCATTGCGGGCGGCTGGAAAGCCCTCCGCGCCAGAAGCGAACCTTGATGGCGTAGCGGCCCCGCATAAAATCGGGCCAAACCGCCGGAATCGCGCACAACTCTTTCAAACTTGATCGCCCAACGCGCCAGCGGCTCGCTTCTTTCATCCCCCGCACAGGCATATATCCTCTGGCAAACGCCGGAGACTCTCATGGCCGACCTTTTCGAAAACCCGCTGGGCACGGACGGGTTCGAGTTCGTGGAATTCACGTCGCCTGACCCGCTGGTTCTGGCGAAGCTGTTCGAGACGCTGGGCTTCACGCCTGTTTCCCGCCATCGCTCCAAGAACGTCATCCGCTTCAAGCAGGGCGACATCAACTTCATCCTAAACATGGAGCCGTCCGGCCAGCCCGCCGAATTCCGCGGCCAGCACGGTCAGGGCGCCAATGCCATGGCCTTCCGCGTCAAGGATGCCGCGAAGGCCTACGCCGAAGCTCTCAAGCGCGGCGCCGAGCCCGCCTTCGGCCAGGTCGGTCCGATGGAGCTCAACATCCCGGCGATCAAGGCGATCGGCGGCGCCTACATCTATCTCGTCGACCGCTATGGCGCGCACGGCATCTACGACATCGATTTCGTGCCGATCGAAGGCGCCGATGAGAAGAAGGCCTCCGTCGGGCTCACCTATCTTGACCACCTCACGCACAACCTGTTCCGCGGCAACATGGACAAGTGGGCGAGCTACTACGAGAAGATCTTCAACTTCCGCGAGATCCGTTACTTCGACATCGAGGGCAAGCAGACCGGCCTCGTCTCCAAGGCGATGACCAGCCCGTGCGGCAAGATCCGCATCCCGCTCAACGAGAGCCGCGACGACAAGAGCCAGATCGAGGAATTCCTCAAGGACTATGGCGGCGAGGGCATCCAGCACATCGCGCTCGGTACCGACAACATCTACGAAAGCGTCGAGGCGCTGCGCAAAAAGGGCATTCCGTTCCAGACCGTGCCCGACACCTACTATGAAGGCATCGGCCAGCGCATCGGCAACCATGGCGAGGACGTGCCGCGCCTGCACAAGAACCAGATCCTGATCGATGGCGCGCCGACCAAGGGGCAGGGCCTGCTGCTGCAGATCTTCACCGCCAACCAGATCGGCCCGATCTTCTTCGAGTTGATCCAGCGCAAGGGCAATGAGGGTTTCGGCGAGGGTAATTTCCGCGCCCTCTTCGAGAGCATCGAAGCCGACCAGATCAGGCGCGGCGTGCTAAAGGCCGAGGCGTAGCACCAGCGCGGAGCGGACCATGCCTGCACTTTCAGCGCCGTTAGTCTCGGCCGTAACGGCTGGCGTCCTCATCATCATCCAGATGGCGTTGATTCTCACCGTCGTCGTGGCCCGCCGGCGCGGCAAGCAATCGCTCGGCGATGGCGGCGACGCCAATGTCCTGCGCGCCACGCGCCGTCACGGCAACTTCGCCGAGAACGCCGCGATTTTCGTCGTCGCCCTCGCCCTGTTCGAAATGCTCGGCGGCGAACGCCTGACCGCGGAAATCTACGCAGGCATCTTCATCTTTGGCCGGCTCGCGCACGCAATCGGCTTGTCGCTGAAGAACACCCGCAACCTGCCGCGCGTGCTCGGCATCCTCGCCACGGTCGGTGTCGGCGTCGTGCTTGGGGTTCGCCTTGTCATGCTGGGTCTGCCGCTGCTGCAGGCGCCGTCATGAGCAATCCGAAATATCCGATCGAAGGCGGCTGCATGTGCGGGCAGGTGCGGATGCTCATCAGCGCACCGCCGATCATCACCATGGCTTGCCACTGCGCCGGCTGCCAGAAGCTGAGCGCCAGCGCATTCTCCCTGTCGGCCATGATCCCCAGCGCCGGCTTCGCGGTCGTCAAGGGGGAGCCGGCGATCGGCGCTCTGCACGGCGCCTCGAAGTACCTCTATTGCCCGAACTGCCTCAACTGGCTGTTCACCCGTCCGGCCGGCATGGACGCCTTCGTCAATGTCCGCCCCACCATGTTCGACGTTCCCGCCTGGTCGACACCCTTCATCGAGACGTGCACCAGCGAAAAACTGTCCTGGGCTAGCACGGCCGCGAAGCAGAGTTTCGACCGCTTCCCCGCCCCCGACCAATACGGCAAGCTAATCGCAGACTACTCCGCACAGGCAACCTGAAGCCATGAGCAGCCTTGCTGTCGGCAGCAACAGAGGCCATCCCGGCGAACTATTGCAGGCTATGCACTCAGTTGGTTTTCCCCGGCTGCAGGCTCGTGATGAAAGCCGCTATGTCTTCCGCCTGTCGCAAATTGACCTGCGCCATAATGTTCGGATGCTTGGTGTTGAGATATGTCGCGAACGCTTCGCCCGTGCTGTAGGCGAATTTTATGGACCTAAAAGGCGGCGCAGCTGGGTTGGGCGAGGCGGTATCATCCGCTTTCGTCGAATGGCAGGATTGGCACATGGCTTGGGAATAGGCTTGGCCCCGGAAGCTGTCTCCCGATCCTTCCGACCACGCCGGCGCCGTGCCGGCGGCCAGAACAAATCCAATTATCGCAGTTTTTATGAGCACGTTTTTTCTCCCATAACGCTGCAATCACAGCTGTCGCGGGGCATTTCCGCTTTGATCTGGATCAAACCGGAAGGGTCCTCCTACCCAAGGCGGGTTGCGCGCGCCTTGTCCGAAGGCGCAACTGACTCGACGTCGTCAAGGCAAGCCGGAACCAATCTCGATGTCTGAAACCATCCTCTACGGCTACTGGCGCTCCTCGGCGACCTACCGCACGCGCATCGCGCTGAACCTCAAGGGCGTCAGCTACAAGACAGTCGGCGTGCATCTTCTGAAGAACGAGAACACCAGCCCCGAACATCTCGCGCGCCATCCCTCCGGCCGCGTGCCCATCCTTGAGATCGACGGCCACCGCATCGGCCAGTCAATGGCGATGATCGACTATCTCGACGAGACGCGTTCCAACCCGCCGCTCCTCCCCAAGGATCCGGCCGCCCGCGCCCACGTCCGCGACCTGAAAGACCAGATCGTCGCCGACATCCACCCCCTCAATAACACCTCCACGCTCGCCCGCCTGCGCTCCCAGTTCGGCGCCGACGATGCCGCCATCGCCGAGTGGTACAGCCACTGGATCGTCCGCGGCTTCACCGTGCTGGAACACATGCTGCCGTCGAAGGGCGGCTTCAGCGTCGCCGACAGCCCCACGCTCGCCGACATCGTGCTCGTGCCCCAGGTCACCAACGCCCGCCGCTACCCGCAGATTGACCTCAACCAGTTTCCCAACATCCTGCGCATCGACACGGCGCTGCGGGAGATCAGGGCATTTGTGGATGCAGCGCCTGAAAATCAACCGGAGGCGAAGCAAGCCTAGTGCTTCATCGAGAGTCCCCCTCCGTCTTGGCACAGGCGCCTGCGCGCTTGCCTCCCTCACTTGCAACGCAAGTGGGGGAGGTGGATCGCCGCGAAGCGGCGAGACGGAGGGGGTCTATCGGCGGCTCACGTTCTCGGCGGCAGTCTCTCTGCTATCGACCGCAAGACGCCGTCAAGGTTGTGATAAACCTCGGAATTCCAGAATCGTATGATCGTCCAGCCGCGACTTTCGAGCGACAGTCGCCGCCGCTCGTCATGCCTGCGTTCGAGGAGGGCGGAATGCGTCGCGCCATCAAGCTCCACGGCGATCCGAAGCGGCACGACCGCGAAGTCGACGATGTAGGGGCTGATCGGATGCTGAATCCGGAACTGCCACCCACCGAGTTGCCTTGCCTTCAGACGCGACCACAGGATGCGCTCCGCATCGGTCAGTTGACGCCGCAGCTTTTGCGCGCGTTGCCGTGTCGTCCAGTCGGTCTTCACCGAGAGTCCCCCTCCGTCTCGCGGCTGCGCCGCGATCCACCTCCCCCAGTCTGCGACTGGTGGAGGCAAGACCTCAAGCCCCCGAGAAGCGCATGACCAAAGGCAAATGGATTCCCGTCAAAGGCGCCGAGGGCAGGCACTCGAAGCAGGCCCATGCCGACATGCCGGAAGGCACGTTCGAGCGTGAGATGTCGAAGGAAGGCTTCTTCGGTCCCGCCGCCTTCTTCCACCATCCCAAGCCGCCCACCGGCTGGACGAACTTCGAAGGCCCCCTGCGTCCGCGCGCGTTCGACCTGACGAAGACATCAGCAAAGGGCGAAGCCGCCGGCCCGTGGCACGCGCCGGTCGTCCTCTCCAACAAGTCGGTCGAAGTCCGCTACTGGAAACTCGCGAGCAGGATGACCAGCCTGTCCCGCAACGGCGACGGCGATACGCTGCTGTTCGTCCACAAGGGCGCGGGCGATCTCTATTGTGACTGGGGCCACTACGCCGTTGCCCCTGGCGATTACATCTATATCCCGCGCGGCGGCATGTTCTTCATTGCGCCTGCGAGCCCGCTCGACCTTCTGGTCATCGAGGCGACCAACACGCACTTCACCTTGCCCGATCGCGGCCTTCTCGGTCCGCACGCTTTCTTCGATCCCGCCATGCTGGAAACGCCGAAGCTCGACGCCGCCTTCCTCGACCACCAGAAAGCCAAGGGCGCCTCGCAGGTCGAGGTGAAGAAGCGCGGCGCCCTCTCCATCGTGACTTACCCGCAAACTCCGCTCGACGCCGTCGGCTGGCACGGCGATCTCGCGCCGGTGAAGATCAATGTGAAGGATCTGCGCCCGGTGGCCAGCCACCGCTACCACTTGCCGCCATCCGTCCACACCACCTTCCTGTCCGACCGCTTTGTCGTCTGCACATTTTGCCCGCGTCCGTTCGAAACCGATCCCGGCGCGCTGAAAGTGCCGTTCTTCCACAACAATGACGATTTCGACGAAGTGCTCTTCTATCACGCTGGCGACTTCTTCAGCCGCGACAACATCAAGGCCGGCATGATGACCTTCCACCCCTCCGGCTTCACCCACGGCCCGCATCCCAAGGCGCTGAAGAAGATGCTCGTCCAGGACAAGCCCATGACCGACGAATACGCCGTCATGATCGACACCCGCGATCCGCTCGACGTGGGCGAGGCCGCGACGGGCGTGGAGAGCGCCGCTTACGTGGACAGCTGGAAAACGAACGAGTAGCAGCGCGTGAGTTACGACCTCCTGATGATCCCCGCGCAGTTCGACGCCGCGGCGATACGCGACTGGCTGGGTTACCGTCCGCATGTCGATCTCAGGGAAACCGAGGATTCCGACGGCGTCACGACCACGCAGGCTGTCTATTCCAACGAAGACACCGGCGTCTATTTCGCCTTCAGTATAAGCGAGCGTGGCATTCCAGAGGATGGGATTGAATCGACACCGGCGGTTGTCTTCAACCTCAACTATGTCCGTCCCCACATCTTTGCGCTTGAAGCAGAACCCGAGGTCGCGGCTTTCCTCCAAGCTTTCGGTTGCCGCATCGATGATCCGCAGATCGACGGCATGGGCGAAGGCGCCTATTCGCGCGAAGGGTTCCTGCGCGGCTGGACCAAGGGCAACCACATCGGCTTCCAGTCCATCGGAGAAGACACCAGGCCGCCGCCGCCCTGGTCAGCCGATCCCGCCCTGATCGAGGCCGTCTGGAAGTGGAACTACGGCCGCGCCGTGTTGAACAAGGAACGCGGCGCCGACATCTTCGTCCCGAGGATCAGCTGGTTCATGCCCGAGGGCGCGGCGATGCCCATTCCCGCTGCGAGCTGGACCGAGCGTGTGCTCACCATGCTTCCCGCAGGCATCATCTCGCACGTTGCGCTCGTGCGCCGCCCACGCAAGTCGCTGAAGGGCTTCTTTGGCCTGGACAGCGAACAACCGAAATTCGAACTCCGCATCGTCGACCTGCAGCAGGTCGCAAACCTTCCGGGTATTCGCCGCGCGGAGGTCGATGGTGTTGCTGTGCTTGTGACGCCGCCCGCTGGGCCGCTCGAAACGCAGAAGATCTTCCAGGGTGACTGGCCGAAAGGCGGTGGCCAGATCCTCGCCGCGGATCAGGTCTGCGGCGCCGATCTCGTTGCGCTGATGAAGAAAGCCTAGCGGCGCGCGTTGGCGTAGTTGAGCCCGGCGATGAGAACCGACACAGGCATCAGATAGGCGCACACGGCGGCATAGAAGCAGGCGCGGGTGAAATACATGGCTCGAAACTCCGGACTTGCTTCAGGCGCGGCATGCGCAGGCGGTCGGAAGTGAACTCTGTTACGCTGACGTCATGATGCTCGCGGTTCGTTAACGAGGTATGCACGTTGCCGGAGCGGGCAGGCGGCCTAATTTTTGAGCAGATATTTCGTTTGTTTTTCAAAGGAGCCTCTCATGCCGCGTTTGATAATTGCTGCTGCGGTTTCCGCGCTTTTCGCCGTCGCCTGCACGCCAGCGACAGATACCCCCGCCGCGCCGGCTGGTGAAACGCCGCCGGCAACCGAACCCGCACCGGCGCCTGCAGAAGCCGCCACGCCAGCGCCCGACGCCCGCGTCGGCACGATGAACCTGATGTGCGGCGGCGAAAGCTTCCGCGTCGCCTTTACGGATACGGCCGCCACCGTCGTCAACGCCGACGGCAGCAACACCGATCTTCCGCTTCTTGCCCCTGATACGAACGCGGCGCCCGGTGTCTCCACCTACACCAACGGCACGATGACGTTCGCCAAGTCCGGCGGCGGCGACACGCCCACGGTTATCCGCTTTGCCCGTGGCCGCATGGCCTTCCAGGATTGCGCCATCGCCCAGAACTGAAATCGGACGTATACATCCGCCGGGGGGTCGGACAGCCGTAGAACGCTGAACAGAGGGGGCGCGCCCAATGAAGTTCGTCATTAAGAACATACCCAACGCCATGGCCATCTTCATGGCCGTGATCTTCATCGACAGCCTGTTCTTCAAGTTCACCGACGCGCCCGAAACCCAGGTGATCTTCAGCCAGAAGCTCGATGGTTGGGCCGCCGATCTCGGCGCGGCCGGGCTCTTTGGCTACACCGGCCTGTTCAGCCAGTATGTTATCGGCTCGATCGAACTCCTGGCGTCCTTCCTTCTTCTCGTCGGCATCCTGCCGAAATTCCATCGGCTCCAGGCGATGGGCGCTGCGGCAGGTGTGGCTGTCATGCTGGGCGCTGTCAGTTTCCACCTCTTCACGCCCCTGGGAACGGACCCCAACAATGACGGCGGCGGGCTTTTCATCGCCGCTGTCACAAATCTCATGTTCGGCCTTGTGCTGCTGCTCTGGTTCCGCCGGAAGGAAGCGCTGGAAGTCGTCCGGCGCGTCGCGGCCGTTTTTGCTCCAGACTGAGTTTGCTCCCGACAAAGTTTCGGGCATAGAGGCGGAATGAAGCTCGCCTCTCTGAAAGCCGGTCGCG